>CAZNQC010000320.1:0-3363 GCA_964574825.1 uncultured Sphaerobacteraceae bacterium
ATCGCCTGGTCAACGTGCCGGCTGGCCAGGTTTCGCTGTCGGTCCGTCGGATCGGCTATCGGGGCGGCGAGCAGACTGTCACGTTGACCGCCGGCGGAACCGCAACAGCCAACTTCACGTTGAGCGCCTCGGTCGTCACGCTCGATGAAGTGATCGTGTCCGGCACGGCTGGCGACACGCGGCGGAGCGCCCAGGCAGCCACGGTTGCCGAGATCAGCGTATCCGACATCGCGCGCACCGCACCGATCCGGACCTTCGCCGAGGTACTGCAGTCCCGGGTTCCCGGGGTTACGGTAAGCTCGGGCTCCGGCACGTCGGGTGTGGCGTCGCAGATCCGGATTCGCGGCGGCGCATCGCTCTCGCTGTCCAATGAGCCGCTGGTCGTCATCGACGGCATTCTGGTGGCCAACACCAACCCGTCGCAGTACGGCGTCGGTGGCCAGGCGTCGTCGCGGTTGAGCGAACTCGATCCGAAAGAGATCGAGTCGATCGAAGTCGTGAAGGGTCCTGCCGCCAGCGCGCTCTACGGCGCGGACGCGGCGGCCGGCGTGATCCAGATCATCACCAAGCGCGGCCGGATCGGCACCAGCCGGTTCAGTCAGGACGTCGGGCTCGAGTACAACTCGATCGACGCCAACTTTACACCGATGGACAATTTCGCGCTCTGCACGCCCGCTTCCGTCGCACCGACCAGTGCGAATCCGCTCTGCCGGGGACAGGCCGCCGGCACGCTGGTGAGCGACAACCCGCTGGTGCGGACCAACGCGCTCCGGACCGGCGATATGAAGGGATTGTCCTGGAGCGGCTCGGGCGGCAATGGCACGAACTTCGGTTACTTCCTCCACGGCGGCTACGAGACCGAAAACGGCACCGTGCTCAACAACAAGTTCGACCGCCGCAATGCGCGGGTGAACCTGAACTGGACGCCGTCGTCCAAGCTCACGCTGAACGCCAGCGTCGGGATGAACCGCGCCAACATCGACCTGCCCCAGAACGACAACAACGTCTACGGCTGGCTGGGCGGAAGTCATCTCGGAAGCCCGCTCACGCGGAACGACGTGGTTGGCCCGGACGGCAGCGAGGACGGCTGGTTCGGCGTTGCCCGGCAAGTGGCGGCCATTGCCGCGATCGAGAACAACCGGCAGACCCACCGGACCATCGCCTCGTTCCAGGCCAACTTCGTGCCGACCTCGTGGTGGAGCAACCGGTTCACGGTCGGCAGCGACTGGATCCGAGACGAGAACCGAGTCTTCTACCCGAAGAATTCGCTGGGCTCTTACCAGGGCAACGCCAATACGGGCGATATCTCCGAGCTGCGCAACGGCGAAGAGCGCTATACCATCGACTATCTTGGCGACATCCGGTTGAGGACAGGTGACAATCTCGCCCACAATTTCTCAGCCGGCTTCCAGTTGGTCGACCGTCGGTGGGAGCAGCTCTCGGCCAACGGTCAGGGACTCACGGTCAACAGCAACAACACGGTAGGGTCGGCAGCCAGCCGGAGTTCCGACCAGAACTACACCCGGACCAAGTCGGTCGGCTTCTTCGGCCAGTGGCAGACCACCCTCAACGATCGTCTCACCGTCAACGTCGGCGCCCGGATGGACGCCAACTCGTCGTTCGGCAACACGTCCGAATGGTTCTTCCTGCCCAAGGCAGGTATTTCGTACGTGATCTCCCAGGAACCCTGGTGGAACCTGGGCCTGATCAACACGTTGCGCCTCCGCGCCGCGTACGGTGTCTCGGGCCGGTCGCCGAATCCGGGCGCATCGCTGACCACGTTGTCGGCCTCCCCGTTCATTTTGGCCGGCGCGATCCAGCCGGGGGCGGTTCTGAACAACCCTGGCAACGACAGCCTGAAGGCGGAACGGGGTGAGGAGTTCGAGTTTGGCTTCGACGCCGGCTTCCTTGACGATCGTGTTGGCCTCGAGGTGACCTACTACTCGAAGACGTCCAAGGATCTCCTGCTGCGGCGCCCGCTGCCCGGCTCGCTGGGCTACACGACCAACCCGTGGGTCAACATCGGCGAGCTGCAGAACAAGGGCTTCGAAGTGGCGTTCACGGCCCAGCCCATCTCCTCGCGGAACCTGAGCTGGGATCTGCGGCTCGGCTTCTCCACTCTCGATTCCAAGATCACGGATATGGGCGGAGTCGCAGCGTTCGGCACCACCAATCGGTTCATGGAAGGCCAGCAACCCGGTGTCTTCGTCGGCAACCGGATCCGGAGCGTCAACGAGCAGACCGGTGTGGTCATCGTTTCCGACGACCTCGAGCCCATCGGAAACCTGGCGCCGTCCTACGAGGGTAACATTTCCTCCAACCTGACGCTCTTCCGGAACCTCCGGCTCTATGCGTCTCTCGATGGTAAGGGCGACTTCTACATCTACAACCAGACCGCGTTCTTCCGCGAAACTCAGTTGGTCCGGAGCGACAACCGGCTTGATCCCAACAAGCTGTCGCGGCTCGAGCGTCTCCGCCGCTACGGCAACGATGCGGCGGGACAGCCGGCTTTCGTGCGTGAAGGCATCCTGCCGGGCTTCCCGACGACGGCGACGGTCAACGAAGTGCGTGACGATTATGTGGAGAAGGGCGACTTCCTCCGGCTCCGCGAGGTCTCGGTGACGTACACGCTTCCGACCAGTCTCGCCTCGGCGTTCCGGAGTTCCGGAGCGAGCATCACGCTCGCCGGACAGAACCTGGGCGTTTGGACCAAGTACTCCGGCTTCGATCCGGAAGTCATTTCGAATGTCATCGGAACGGAATTCGCGCAGTTCAACCGAACCGACTTCCTGACCATGCCACAGTATCGCCGGTTTGTGGTCCGCCTCAACATGCAGTTTTAACTGGGAGACGCCCTACTCATGAAACGTCGTTCAATGACGCTCTCCCGAGCGCTCACCGTTGCCGCCCTGGGCCTCGGCCTGGGCGCGTGCACCGAGTATCTACAAGTCACCAATCCCACGGTGATCGATGTCAACGTCACCGACCCGGTCAACGACGCCCCGATCCTCGCGAGCTCTGCCGTGCAGTCATTCAGCGTTTCGTACGGCTGGCTGGTGATGCACTCAGGCTGGTTCACCGGGGAATCCGATGTGTCGGAAACGTTCCCGACCCGGAACGAGTTCGGCCGCCGAGCGGTCGACCCGACCAACACCAGCCATTCCGGCGAGGTCTGGTTCCCGCTCCACCAGGGGATTTCGCAGTCCTATCTGGTGCTCGGACTGGATCTTCCGAACGCGGCTTCGAATATCGCATACATTCGAGCGCACCATGCCCTGGCCTGGTCATATGTCCAGATGGCCGAGCAGTTCTGCTCGGGCGTCGTGATCAGCGGCCCGGAACTCTCGACCGCGCAGATGTTGG
>CAZNQC010000321.1:0-3306 GCA_964574825.1 uncultured Sphaerobacteraceae bacterium
TATTACGGATGAGTTGGTATGCAGGAAACGCTAATCTACTATCAATGCGCCACCCCCGATCGTCAGCCCGCGATCGTTGCGCAGACCTCGAGTCGTTTTGCCTCCACGCAAAGCGTCCCTCTCGAGGGAGACTCTGCAAGGGGTCTCCTCCTCCATCCCGTCGCTTGACGACGTGACGAGGCCCCTTGCCACCCTCCACAATCTTGCCTCTCTTTTGCCTCACGCCTCCCAGCGTGGGGTTTCGTATTGCCCCGTTGGCGAACGCAGAACGCCCCGGCCACCATCAGCGGTAGCCGGGACGTTTGCGGAGATCACATCATTCTGGCGAAGCTAGCTGAAGCGGGGGATGATTTCCTGCTCGTAGAGGTGCATGCCGTCCTGATCGTAGGCGATGCCGGGAATGTAGTTGATGGCGTAGTCGAGGCCGTTGTCGACGGCGGCCTGGAGGCGCTCACCAATGGCATCGATCGGGGTGGCGGGACCGAACTTCGAGGCGAAGGTGTCGTAGTCCATATCGCCGTACTTCGCGCGGATTCCGGCAGTTGCCTTGACCGGGTCGGCCCCGTTCGGAATCGGCACCCAGGCGAAACTCGACGACTTGGTGATCTCGTCGTAGTTACGCCCCTCGCGCTCGCAATGCTGCTTGAGAATGTCGAGCTTCTGGCCGATCACGACCGGATCGCCGCCGCCGACATTGCAGGCATCCGCATACTGGGCGACCAGCCGCAGGGTGACCTTCTCACCGCCGCCGCCGATCCAGAGCGGCACCTTGCGGCCGGGAGCCGCACTCTTCGGCTCATTGATCGGCTTGTCGATGGTGTAGTACTTGCCCTCGAAGACCGGTTCGTCCTCGGTCCACATCTTGTGGATGATCTGAACGGCCTCGCGGAAGCGGGCCATGCGCTCCTTCGTCTCGGGGAACCCGTAGCCGTAGGCGCGCCACTCATGCTCGTACCATCCGGCACCGAACCCGGCATAGAGGCGGCCGTGCGAGGCGACATCGATGGTGGAGGTCATCTTGGCGAAGAGGCTTGGCTGGCGATAGCCGTTGCAGTTGACCATCTGCCCGATCTTCACGTTTTCCGTGTCGCGGGCAAGGGTGGCACTGATGGTCAGCGATTCGAAAACGCTGTTCTGGGTGGGTTCGGGGACGGTGTGGAAGTGATCGTAAACCCAGATCGCATCCCATGGCCCCTTGTCGGCCAGTTTGGCGACGCTGGTCATGGTTTCGAACTGCTCGACGGGATCGGCAATGCCGATCAGGTCCATCCGCCAGCCCTGCGGCACGAAAACTCCGAATTTGACAGCCATGCGAAGAAACTCCCTTTGGTGCTGGCCTGTAGACCTGCGCACCCTGTTCGGGACAGCCCCGGACCGAGGCCGCCACCGGCGATCGAACCGCGGCATCGTACCCGGTCTGGCAGATTCCAGGCTCCGCCGTCTGGGCAGGCTTCGTACATCCCAGTCAACGGGACGGGCGTACATACAGCGACATGTTCGATACTTGGCCGACGCCTGCGATGATCGGGCTGACAGATCGTTCAGGGTGGCTGTCCCCTGCGGGAAGGACATTTCGGCGGACCAGGATGGCAGGAGACCAGGTGTGGCACGAGCGTACGCGTTGAATCGAATGGTGAGTCGCCGGGAGCTGGTGGCCGGAGTGGCCGGTGCAACCGCCGTCGGGGCGTTGGTTGTGCTGCCCGCGCTGGCGACCGGCGAGTTCTACACAGGAACCCAGGTGCAGGGGATCGACCTCTCCGGCCTGGACCGGACCACCGGCGAAGATGTGCTGCGCGCCGCCTTCACGCCGTTGGAAGACCTGGCCGTCACCTACACCTTCGAAGGACAGGAATGGACGTCCAGCCTGTCCGACCTCGGATTCATCGTTGACTACGAAACGATGGTGAACGAAGCATGGTCGGCGGGGCGGGGCAGCAACGTCTTCGAACGCTACCAGATCCTGCTCGACCAGGGGGACACGCACAACGTGCCGCTGCGGTTGCTGCAGGATGACCTGAAGCTCGATGCCTATCTCGGCAACCTGGGCGACCAGATCGCGATTGAACCACGCAATGCCCGGTTGGTTCGCAACGGCAGCGCAATCGAGATTACCGATCACCAGATCGGCCGGGCGCTGAACCTGGATGCCGTACGCCAGGCCACCATCACCGCCGTCAACACGGGCCGGTCGTCGACGGTTGAGCTCAGCACGGTGGAGGTGCCGCCCGATGTGACCGCCGCCGACCTGGCCGGAGCCAAGGACGATGCGATTCTGCTGGTGGGCCAACCGGTGGTCTTCGCGCACGATGGCGACTACTACAACATCGATTCCGAGCAACTCACCGGGGCACTGTTGATCAACGATGCTGGCGACGCCGCGCTCGACCTCGAGAAGCTGAACCAGCGGATGACGGACATCGCGAACGCGGTGCTGGTGCCGGCCGAGAATGTCGTACTCGGTTGGGACGATGGCGTTTACGTGATCGAGGATGACAAGGAAGGGGTGGGCGTCGACATGGAGGCGTTCCAGCAACTCCTGCTGGAGACAGCCCGCCAGACCGAGCGTACCGTGGACCTGCCGACCCAGGTGCTCAAGGCCGATGCCCGGACCGACAATGTGGCCGAGCTGGGGATCGAGGCGCACCTCGCCTACGGGTCATCGTCGTTCGCCGGCTCGTCGGAAACGCGGTACCTGAACATCCTCGCCGCGGCCGACAATGTGTCCTACAAGATGGTTGGTCCCGGCGAGAAGTTCTCCTTCAACGAACAGATGGGGCCGATTGCGGTCGAGAACGGCTTCGTGGAGGGCTCGATCATCCAGGGTGACTGGACGGCGAGCGACCTGGGCGGCGGGGTCTGCCAGGTCTCGACCACCGTCTTCCGGGCGGCACTCCTCGCCGGATTCAAGTTCGACGAGTGGTACGCCCACGGGTGGCGCCTGCCGTTCTACGAGGCCGATGGGTCGCCGCCGGGGATGGATGCGGCGATCTACCAGCCGAACACGATTTACGAGTTCGAGAAGGATCTCATCTTCGAGAATCCGCTCGATTCGTGGCTGATGCTGATGATGGTGGTGGACGGCGACACCGTCTACGCGCACCTCTACGGGCGGCCAAATGGCTGGGACGTGGAAGTCTTCGAGCCGCGCGTGAGTGAGCCGAAAGACCCCGGTGAGCCGGTGGAGAAGGAGAATCCGGACCTCAAACCGGGGGAACGGAAGCGGGTGCAGATCGCCCGGCCCGGCTACACCGTGTACCTGCGCCGGAAGGTGACCGACGCCGAGGGGAACGTGATTTCCGACGGCGA
>CAZNQC010000322.1:0-3291 GCA_964574825.1 uncultured Sphaerobacteraceae bacterium
GTGGTGATCCAGATGCCCGCTTGCTTCGTTGTACCGGGCAGAGGACCTGACACGGACGACTCGCCAGCCCGGGACGGCAGTCTGTGCCAGTTGGGGAATCGAACGCACATGGAAAGGTGGCGACAGGCGAAACCGCCGAACACCGTTTCATCATCGGTTTCCTCGCATATGAGGAAACGCACCGGCATCTTCGGATGACCAGGAGGAACCCCATGCGACGCTTGACCTCCACGCTGGCCCTGGCAACCATGCTTGGCCTTTCGAGCGGAGCGGTCGCGCAGACCAGCTCCCCTACCACCGGCACCGAGCTCTACCAGATCGATCTCGATTCCGGTGAACTCACCTCGCTCGGCATCATTGGCTCCGGCCAAACCGTAGTGGCCTTCGCCCTCGATACCACCGGAACTTCCCCCCTGACGGCCTGGGGCATCACCGATGCCGGCACCGTCCTCACCTTCGGCGCCACAGCTCCTGGCGCGGTCGGCTCGGAAATGACGCTGACCGGCATTCCCGAAGGCGACTGGCTGGTCGGCATCGACCAGCGACCCGCCACCGGCCAATTGATCGGCATCTCCGCCTGGGGCACGGTCTACTGGATCGATCCCGCAACGGGCGAAACCTGGCCGATCGGTGATGGCATCGATCCCACCATCGAGTCAGAACTCATCGGCTTCGACTTCAACCCCACCGTCGACCGCATCCGGGTCGACGTCTCCACCACCCAGAACCTGCGGCTCAACCCGGAAAGCGGCATGGTGGGCACCAACCCCGACACGGGTCAGCCAACCATCGACGGCAACCTCGCCTTTGGCGAACCTGATGCATCCTTCGGCGAGACACCAGAAGTGGTCGGGGCCGGATACACCAACAGCGTGGCCGAGGCGGACGAAACCACGCTCTACGTGATCGATGCTGCCACCAACGCTCTCGCCATCCAGGACCCACCCAATGACGGCATCCTGAACACCGTCGCTCCTTTGGAGGTGGAGATCACCGACTTCACCGGATTCGACATTCACCCGAACGGAGACGCCTTCCTGACAGTCCCGCACGCAGGCTGATCTCACCCGATCCATCTCCACCACTCTCACACCGACACCCGTGGACGGACCACGGGTGTCGGTGTGTCCGCCCCCCTTCCCGCCTGCAGCCAGTCCCGGGATCTGGCTGATCGAGCGGCTGTGCTACGGTTGCGCCGTTGAAGCATCGGCACAGGAGGGACCGTGGGCGAATCGTTCGGCATCTGGTTGGCAGGCGCGGTGTTCGTAGTCATCACCATCATCGCGTTTGCCTGGGTGGTACGCGCGCTCCTGGGCGTGCAGTTCACCACCCTGCGCCTGGTCATCGCGGGCCTGATCTCATTCGTCTGCTTCACACCAATCATGAACGGCATCGTTGACGTCGATGACTTCCAGGACGGGGCGCTCTTCCCCGGACTCTGGTTCTTCCTGCTCGGCACAATGCTCGCGCTCATCTGCGGCATGGTCTTCCTGGTCATTGCCGAAGCCCTCGTTCCCAGTAACACCCTCCCCGGACCGCGCTACCTGATCCGCGCCACCCGTCAATCCTGGTCGCGCGGCGGGCGCTACTGGCAGATCACCCGCATCATGTTCAAGCGTGGAGTGCTCGCCTACATGACGGGCGGGCGTCGCCGGGAAATGGGAACCCACGAGGGACGGTTGCTGTTGGCCGAACGCCTGCGCCTGGCCCTGAGCGACGGTGGCGTCACCTTCGTCAAGCTCGGCCAGATTCTCTCGACCCGCCCCGATCTCTTGCCCGACGAGTTCACCGAAGAACTTTCCCACCTCCAGCACCAGGCCCCTACCTTGCCCTGGTCCGACATCGAGGACACGCTCACCACCGATCTCGGCGACCTCAACCAGCACTTCGCCTCCATCGACCACGAACCCCTGGCCGCCGCATCCGTCGCGCAGGTGCACACCGCGCAACTCGTCACCGGCGAGGAGGTGGTGATCAAGGTCCGCCGGCCGGACATCGTGGCCCAGGTCAATGTCGACCTCGACATCGTCAGCCGGCTCGCCAACTCGCTCGACCAGCGCACCTCGTGGGGCCGCCGGATTGGCGTGGTCGACCTGGCCGCTGGGTTCGCCACGGCCCTCCGCGAAGAACTCGACTTCCGCGTCGAAGCCCGCAATCTGCAGATCGTCCAGGCCGGCGCCGATGCCCGCAACGACCAGACCGGCCTGCACATTCCCATCGTCTACCGGCACCTCTGCACCGAGCGCGTGCTGGTGATGGAACGTATCCAGGGCATCCCCATCAGCAAGGCCGGTCCGGAACTGGACGCCCGCGGCCTCGATCGCCAGGCACTCGCCCGCGAACTCCTCGACTCGCTGCTGCGGCAGATGGTGGTCGACGGCACCTTCCACGCCGACCCCCATCCCGGCAACGTGATGTTGCTCGACACCGGGCAGATCACGCTGCTGGACTTCGGTTCGGTCGGCCGGATGGACGCCGTCACGCGCAACGCCCTGATTCGCCTGATCCTCACCTTCCAGCGCGGCGACCCCGTGGCCGCCGCCGACGCCCTGCTGGGGCTGGTCGAACCGCCACCGCACCTCAACGAATGGCGGCTGGAGCGGGCGCTCGGGCAGTTCATGGTCCGCCATCTGGCGCCCGGCGTCCCTCCCGACGCCCAGATGGTGCCCGATCTCTTCCGGATGCTGGCCGACAATCACCTCTCCGCCCTGCCCGAGGTGGCCGCCGCCTTCCGGGCCATCGCGACGCTGGATGGCACCCTCGCGGCGCTCTCGCCCGGCTTCAACTCGATCGCCGAAGCCAGGTCGTTCGGCGAACGCTACTTCCGTGAGCAACTCCACCCGAAGGCCCTCACCGAAACCCTGGTCTCCGAAATCATCGCCCTGCTGCCGATCGTCCGCCGCCTGCCCCGGCGCATCGACAATCTCACCGACCAGCTCGAATCGGGTCGCCTGAACGTCAACCTTCGTACGTTGAACGACCCACGGGACCAGCGGGCGGTCAGCAGCCTGTTGAACCGGTTCCTCGCCGCGCTCATCGCCTGCACGGCTGGCGTCGTGGCCGCGGTCATGCTGGGGCAGTCCGGCGGCCCCGCCGTCACCGCCAGCGTGTCGCTCTATCAGTTGATCGGCTACGGGTTCCTCATCGCCGCCCTGGTCCTGTCCCTGCGCGTTCTGGTCGGCGTCTTTCGGCCAGATAGTCCCCCTCCACCCCGGTAGTTTCGGCCCACGAATTGGAGCGGGAGGTTTGTCCCATGCTGCGGGCGAAGAGGCAATACACACTGGGGGCACC
>CAZNQC010000323.1:0-3283 GCA_964574825.1 uncultured Sphaerobacteraceae bacterium
TCCCGGTGAGAGGTTGATGGTGTAGACGTCTCCATTCACGCCATCGAAACCAAACACCTGATAGGCATCGCGGAGGACTGGGTCCAGGTAGGTCAGGTCGAGATTCATCGTGTTGGGCCCGGCGGTGTAGAGATAGGCGCCGTTGTAGGCCCGGTCGAGTCCGGTGATCTCCATGCCGCCCTGGCCATCGCCACCCCACAGGATGACGGCGGCGTCCGGGGCATCGAGCGGAACCGTGCAGTCGTTGAAGTAGTCATCTGCCACCGGATCGAAACCGTCCGGGCAGGCGCGGAATGTCATCCGCAGCATCGCGTCGGTTTCGGCTACCGGATGGAAGTAGTAGTAGAGCGTGACATGGCCAAGTCCCGTCTCACCGATCGTGATGACCGGATCGCCGTTCACGTCGACTCCGCTGGCACCCACCGCCACGAAGTCGTCGCGCACGCTCGGTTCGAAGTTGAAGAGCGAGATTGGTGTGTTGGCCGGAACGCTGACCCGGTAGGTGCCGTCGTAGAGCCGGTTGACGTCCGACATCGGCATCCCGCCCTGGCCGTCTCCACCCCAGAACACCCCGGCCTCGTCGGGCGCGTCGAGGGGGATGGGACAGGAGGTGGCCGGATTGGTGATGGTTGGATCGATCCCTTCCGGACATGCGCGGAGGGTGATGTCCAGCAGGGCCGAGCCCTGGGCACTCGCCGGAGTTCCCAGCAGCGACAGGGCCATGGCGAACAGGATGGAGAAGGCGAACAATGGGCGGAGCAGGCGGTGCATGTGGTCTCTCCTTCGGATCGGGCGAAGATCGTTTCTGGCAGGTGGTGGAAACGAAGGTGTCGTTCTGCCACGGCCCCACCCTACGTCGCCCTCTAAAAGGCACACATCGGTAAGGTCACGGCATTGAGGAGTTGCCATAACGAAATCGGTCCGCAATTTCCGCATTGGCCCGATTCGGTCCCGGGCCATATGATGGAGGGGCGATTCGCGCCAGCTCGATCGGGTGCCGATGTCCACCACGACGCCGAAAAACCTGCTGGGCCGCCTCAATGCCCGAACACCGGACGATCTCCAGCGCATCGCCAGCGCCTGGCTGATTCCGCTGCCCGGGTCCGATCGGTCCCGCCACGTTGGCATGCTCTATCGCGGCATGACCGATATTCGGCTGGCCCGTTCCATGTGGGACCGGCTCGATCCGGCCGGGCAGGCCATCGTCTCCGCCCTTGCGCTCGGTGATCCCAGCCCGGCTCCCGTCGAAGATCTTGCCCAGCGCGCCGACCTCACGCCAGACCAGGCCCGAACCGCCGCCATCGCCCTGTTCCAGGCCGGTCTGCTCGCCCGGGAAGGGGATTCGCAGGAACTCCCGATCGGGACCTTGCCCCGGCTCTTCCTCCCGCGTGAGATCGGTCAGGTCTTCCGCCGCGTGCAGGACGAAATCGATGCCGGTGACCTGAGCAACTCCACCATGCGGGTATTGCTCGAAACCCTCGACGATGCCGAACTGGAAGAAGCAGCCACCACCTGGGGCCTCTCGATCATTCCCGGCCAGCGCCGCCGCAGCGACCTCGTCGCCCAGATCGGGCGGCAGATCGCCAGTCCGGAGCGGGTGGAAGCGGTCATCTCCGAGCGTGGCCCCGTGGCCCGGGCCATCTTTCGGGAGCTGGTCGCGGCCGGTGGCGGCCCCGAACCCTTGACCCGGGTGCTGGAGCAGGCCGGCTACGCGCTTCCCCAGCCATCCGATCGCGACTACCAGCGCACCATTGCCCGGATCGAAGCGGCTCTCACCGAACTCGAAACCGTACTTCTGGCATTCCACACCTACCGGCGTGACGGAACCCGCTGGCTCTTTGTCCCCTACGAAATCCTCCATCCGGGCGAGGTCGCCGCGACCCTGCCACTCCGCCAGCTGCAACCACTCCCCGATGACCGCAGACCACCCGCCGAACCTCGCCCCTGGTTCGCCCTGCCCTGGGACCTGTTGACCGTGGCGCGCGAAGTCACCGAGCACGGCGCACCGGTCTGGGTGCCGGGTCAACCGGTCTCACGTCCCTGGCAGCGACGTCTGAACAGCCGGCTCTGGTTTGCCGGTGAAGAAGCTCCGCCGGCGGGATATCTGGGCACGTTGCTCGCACTGGGGATGGCCGTTGGGGTGATCGTGCCGTCCGACCAGCCCCTTCCAGCCGGCAGCGAACGGAATGCCATCCGGCCGGCCGTTGCTCCCGGCATGCGGGAGTGGGTGCGGTCGGGGTTCGAGGCGCAACACCGGAATCTGCGCGATGCCTGGCTGGCGACCGAAACGTGGATCGAAGGCCGCGAGCGGGAAGAGGTCGAAGTCTGGGGTGCCGATTGGTCCGGTTTCCGGCATCGCCTGCTGGATGCCCTGCAGGGACTCGATCCCGTCCCCTGGTTCGGGTTGGACGATCTGGCCGGTTGGGTTGCCGAGCAGCAACCGACCCTGATCGGCTCCACCTTCACTGCGGCGTCGGCCCGGGCTGTTCCTGCCGGTGGTGACGAACGACTCGCAGCCACGTCACAGGTCGTGGCGATCGACCTGGAGACGGCGTTCACCTGGTTTGGCCTGGTTCAGGTGGCATCCGTCGCGCGCGAGGGCCTGGCGATTCGCTGGCGTGGGAACCCGGAAATCTCGCCTCCGGCCAGCGGCCCCGCCCTGGAAGTTGATGACGCCGGACACATCACCCTGCTCCGGCCGGAAGCGCTTCATGCCTGGTCCCTCTCGGCCTTCGCCGACCTCGAAGCCCTGACCCCTGTCACGGTCTATCAGCTGCGGCCCGGCTCGGTTGCCCGGGCGCTTGGTGCGGGCTTCGACCTGGAGCAGGTGATCGGCTACCTCGAAAGCCAGGCCGGTCGCCCCTTGCCTGCGCCGGTCCGCGAACAACTTCGCCAGTGGACCGTTGGCTATCGGCGAGTACGGCTGCGGCGCGCGGTCCTGTTGCAGCCCGATGCCAACGACCAGCTCGAGGACCTCCAGGCTGTACTCCTGGCGGCCGGATTCGAGGTCGTGGAGTTGCCCGCCTCGCCGGGGGGACTGCTGGTGCAGTTTGGAGCCAGCGAAGCGGGCCGCGATCCGGAGGAACTGCTGCTCGCGACGCTGCGCAGTCATGGCTACGCTGGGCAGATCGACGGTGGCCAGCGCCTCCCCCGCCGTTGAGGCGGATCAGGTGCAATAGGTCACTCCGGACCATTTCCTTTCCTGAGCATCTGCGGTTTCATGGAAGAGCCGGAGATCAGGGAGACTACCGACCAGGCCCACCATGAGCGCAAGCAGCCAGTT
>CAZNQC010000324.1:0-3244 GCA_964574825.1 uncultured Sphaerobacteraceae bacterium
AAAGCACCCAGGTGAAACGTCCATGAACTCAACGAGAATCGACCCTATCCCCCTCTTACCCTTTTCCGGAGAGATGCATCACCACAGCAAGAAATCGGGAACCCGGTCGTGGCCCAACCAGCACTCTTGTGAAACCGACGTCACACGTCATTGCTCCCCCGTTACGACTCGCCTCTCCGTCGGGGTAGCCAGCGAAAGGAATAGCGCAGACACTGACCCACACACGAATCGCTCGATCGATCCAGTTCCGGAGAAGTCCCTATATGTTGCGTGATGCCATTCCTGCCGATACCGCTGGTGTTCAAAGCGCCTTCGCCCGGGACATCCCGGCCAGCTTCGACCATCGTGCTCGCTGGATCTGGGACGATGGCGAGCGCCGCCCGCGCAACGCCTGGCGCCTCTTCCGGCACGTCTTCGATGTCGAATCAACCGCCGGCGCAACCCTGACGATCACCGCCGACACTCGCTACGAAGCCTATGTCAACGGCGTCCTGGTCGGGCGGGGACCGGTCCGGGGCTTCCCCACGCGGTGGATGGTCGACACCTGGGAGATCGAACCGCAGTTGCGAGCCGGCGAACCCAACACCATTGCCGTCCTGGTCGTCCATCCCGGTGTCCCGATGTTTGTGGACGTGGGCAACCAGGCAGGTTTGCTCGCGCAGATCGATGGCATCGGCGCCGAACCGGTCGTCACCGACCCCACCTGGCGCGTGCTCGACCCACCGGGGCAGAACCCGCGTTCGAACCGGATGAGTTGCCAGCTGGGCTTCTCGGAATTCATCGACGCTCGCGAGTTCCCGGTCGGTTGGCAGGCTCCCGGATTCGACGCCAGCACCTGGCCTGCCGCCAGCGAAATTGCCGCACCGGGTGACGAACCGTGGCCCAACCTCGTCCTGCGCGACATCCCGCCGCTGCAGGAACAACCGGTCCGGCCCACCCACGTCGAGCGGCTGGCCCGCGTCACCCCCTTCCCGATCGCCGAGGTGATCGACCTCCGCAACCACTTCGATCCCACCACCCTGCACCATGCCAATCACACCGCCTACTCCGGCTACCTCGTCACGCTGCTCCGTGTGGCCGCAGACGACACCGTCACGGTCGCAATTCCGTGGAGCCGGTTCAACGGCATGGGCATCGATGGGCAGTGGCACGATCTGGAGTCGGTCACGCACGGTCCAGGGTCGCAACGGTCGATCTCGCAGGATCTGACAGCTGGCGATCACTGGCTGGCAATCGATGTCTCGCGGGTGGATCACGGCGACGGGTTCCAGGTCGCCGTCGATGGCACCATTCCCGGCAACGTCACGCTCGCTTCGCCATTGGGCGATGACCAGGAGACGGCCTGGGTCACGATCGGCTCGTTCACCGAGGTCGATCCGGAGCCTGTCTTCCCGCCGGTGCACCCCATTCCCGAAGACGTGGTTCGCGCCGCCCAGGCACTCGCCGCCCGCGAAACCCTCGACGGTCTCGGTGACGTGGTCCAACCCGTGCCCGCCAAGTACGTCTCCCCGCTCGATCTCTTCACCCTCGCCACCCAACCGCGCGAACGCACCGAGATCCCTGTTCCTTCCGCGCTGCAGGCAATTGCCGCCGGCAACGTCGCCACGATTCCGACCCTCGGCAGCCAGGACACCGAAGTGATCTTCGACCTGGGCCGCGAATTCTCCGGCTACATCGCCTTCGATGTGGAAGCACCCGCCGGTGTCATCCTCGACTGGTACGGCTTCGAATACCTTCGGGGCGACCACCGCGAAAACACCGACCGGTTGGACAACTCGTTCCGCTACATCACGCGGGAAGGTCGCCAGCAATACGGTTCCCCCACCCGGCGTGGCTTCCGATTCCTGCAACTCAATGTCCGCCGCCCCGAGGGTGTGACGAGCGAGATTCGCCTGCACGACCTGACCGTCACCGAGAGCCATTTCCCGGTCAGCCGGGTCGGCCGGTTCCGCTGCAGCAACGCCCGCCTCGAACAGATCCACGAACTGGCTCGCCGCACGGTCATTGCCTGCATGGAAGACACCTACGTCGACTGCCCCGCCTACGAGCAAACCTACTGGGTGGGTGATGCCTACAACAGTGCTCGCTTCGCCACCTACCTGTTTGGGGCCGAAGCCCTGACCGAACGCTGCGTACGGCTCGTCCCGGCCTCGGTGAACCAGACGCCCTACTTCGCCTCACAGGTCCCCTCTGGCTGGGTCAACGTGATTCCCAACTGGACCTTCTTCTGGACGATGATGACCCACCATCAGTGGTACCGCACCGGAGATGACGGGTTTGCCCAGGAACTCTGGCCCGCCGTGAAGGTCGCCATCGACCACTTCCGGGAACACATCAACACCGATGGCCTGCTGGAGATCTCGGCCTGGAACCTGCTCGACTGGGCCCCCATCGACCAGCCGAACCAGGGCACGGTAACCCACCAGAACATGCTGATGGTGGTCGCATTGGATCAGGGTGCAGTGCTGGCCGCCGTCGCCGGGGACGATGCCGGCGCCAGCCAATACCGCAGTGCCGCCGATGCCCTGCGCTCAGCCATCAACCAACACCTCTGGTCGGATGCCGATGGCGGGTACATCGATTGCATCCACGCCGATGGACGGCGCTCAACCACCCTCAGCATTCACTCGCAGATGCTGGCCCTGCTGGCCGATGTGCCCACCGGTGAACGAGCCGAGCGGTGCGCCGCGGTGCTGGTCAACCCGCCCGCTGGCTGGGTGCAAATCG
The DNA here is from genome assembly GCA_964574825.1 of uncultured Sphaerobacteraceae bacterium. GTDB lineage: Bacteria > Chloroflexota > Chloroflexia > Thermomicrobiales > UBA6265 > JACCYX01. The sequence goes on from CAZNQC010000324.1 coordinate 2,728, forward strand.
GCTCGCCCTGGATGTCGGCCTTCCTCTACGACGTGCTCGGCATGCTCGGCCGGGCCAACGACGCGCTGGACGACATCCTGCTCAACTACGGCATGATGCTGGACCACGACGCCACCACCTGCTGGGAGGTCTATCCCACCTCGCCGATCAACTCCGATGGGTCGCAACTGAGCCGCAGCCATTGCCATGCCTGGTCTGCCGCACCCGGTTCATTCCTGCCAGCCTGGGTGCTGGGCGTGCGGCCGAGCGCTCCAGGGTGGCATGGCGTATTGGTGGCGCCCGATCCGTGCGGACTCGAATGGGCCGAAGGATCCGTTCCGTTGCCAACGGCCGGCCGGGTCGATGTCTCGTGGCGGATTGGACCGGACAACACCTTCCGGCTGGACATCACGGCTCCGGAAGGCATCGTGGTCGAGCCGCGCCTGCCGGAAGGCTACGAAGGAACCATCTCGGTCAACGGTGCCCCCGTGTAAGAGCGACCGGCAATCGGCAATTGTGGAGTCATCGGGGAGGGGCG
>CAZNQC010000325.1:0-3195 GCA_964574825.1 uncultured Sphaerobacteraceae bacterium
GGAGCGACCGCTTCGTCACCCGGTGAATCCAGGTCGCCGGAGATGAGGAAGATGGAGTTGCCAAGGAAGGCGGGCGGTGCGTTCTGGGCCATGCGCAGGGGAACCTGGGTGCGCCAGATGAGCTCGCCGGTCGTGCGGTTAAAGGCCAGGACATCATCGGGGAAGGTGCCGAGGGCGAGGACCTGGGTGGGCGTGGCGAGCAGCGTGGACTGAAATCCGTGAATGGGTCCCTCGCCGGTGTCGGGGAAGGTGGGTTCGGCCAGGGTGCCGGTGGGAGGAGGACCCGGTTGGTGATTGCTCCAGGCGGCGTCGGTGCCGGCCATCATGATGGCGGCGGGAGGCTCGGATTGGAGAGCGGAACGGGCCTGGACGGCGGGAAGGGGAGTGGTGGCGAACGCGGTGGCCAGGGCTCCCAGCTTGATGACGGATCGGCGATGCACAGGTGAATCCTTTCCGCAAGCGTCGTCCTCTCGGACGTCTCTGGCGTGGCGCTGGTTTCGCTGCGGCCAGTCAGGGACCAGAGGTGGGAACGGGCGTGCCCTCCGGGTTGGTGGCGTTGCCGTTGGCGATCTCCGTTTCGAGGATGAACGAATCGGGAAGATCGTCCGTGGTGGGCAGCAGGTCCCACAGGCCGCCGGATCGCGCGCCGGTTTCCAGGGGTGAAATGAGTTGACGGTCGAGGAACTGGGCGGCCAGGTTCACGATCCAGTCGGCCAGTTCACCGACATCGCCGTCGCCGGAGACCCGGGCGGCCCAGACGATACCGGGCTCGGTGACATGCAGGAATGCTCCTCCCACCCCTTGCCATTCGACGGCGTCGCTCCCTTCGACCATGACCCAGGAGACCAGTTCACCGGTATATTCGTGAACATATGGCACCGGCGCGACATCCACGAGCGAGATGTCGTCGTTGACGCCAGCGGTCGTCCAGGCCTCGACCAGGTTGGTGATGTGTCCCTCGGCCGAGACCGGGTTGGCATAGAGCCAGGCGGAGATGACGGCCTGGGTGACTGGTCCCGCTCTGGACGAGAAGGTGCGACCGACCCAGTATTCGGGGCTGGGGATGTCATGCGCGTGGGAGAGAGCGGGCATGATGAACGAAGCCAACGCGACGGTACCCGCTGCGAGCAGCCGCCGCCGGTGGAGGGCAGTTCCAGACCCAACTCCTGTCGCCGGTGACAAGTGTGCGGCCGGCCGTGATCCGATCATCTGGGTCCCCTCCTGAATCAGCTCGATACTCGGGAAACGATCGGCGCGGGAAGTGGGTTCCGGGAGATCGCGTGCTGACGGAACTCAGGAATGGTCAGGAACCGGGCGACCCGGATGGGCGTTGGTCATTGCAGAACCCTGCCATCGTACCCATCCGCGAGAAGCCTGTTTGTCGCCCTGGAGAATCTGTATGGACCATATGCGGATGAGCACTGACGGAATGGGGAGACTCCCGCTGATGCTCGGCGGTTGGGCGGTCGTTGCCACGCTGGGCGAAATGTTCCGGAGTTCCGGTGGTGCCTTCGAGGGTGACACGGTCGCCATTGTGCGGATCATCCTGGCGATTGGCGGGCTGGTGGCCGCCGCCCTGTTCTGGGGTGGGCAAAATGGCGGGCGCGACGGAATGCTGGGCATTTTGGTCTGGGGCGCCCTGCAGGTGCCATTCTTCGCCAGCCAACCCGACGGAAACTACACCCGCCAGTTGATCGATGTCTTCGCGGGAGTTTCCTCATCAACCAGCGTCAACGGCGAGTACACGAACTACAGCCAGGTTGGCTTCAATCTGGTTGGAGTTGCGATTGTGCTCGGTGCGTACCAGGCCCGGAGGCGACTTGAATCCACGAAAAACCTGCGCCAAACGGCACACCCTCCGGCCTGAGCGAAACCGGTATCTCCCTGCCGGGGGTGCACCACGGAGTGCGGGCGATCCTCCGCCGGGACGGGGTGCCACACAGGACAGGGCCAGCCAGCCCGGCCCTGTGTGGGAGATGTTCCGTGCGGTCAGGATACCGGGGTGGCGCTGTCCGCGACCGGCAACAGGTCGGCGGTCCAGGCGCCAGCGATATCGACATCGTCGGCCAGGAGTCCTTCGGCCTTGAGCCACTCGCCGTAGGAGTTCCAGCGATCTTCGGTTTGGAGACCGAAGGGAATTGCCCCTTCGTCGGTCCAGAGCGGGATCAGCAGTTCCAGCCCTTCCAGTTCGACGTCGGCCAGCAGGTCGGGTGATTCGGCGACAAGCAGGTCGATGGCGGCCTGGGGATCGGCGATGGCGTCTGCATACCCGCGCTGGAGGGCGCCGAGCATGGCGGTGACGGTGTCAGGCTGATCGGTGATGGTGGATTCGCCGGAAACGAGCACGAGTTCGTAGTAATCCGGCACGCCCCACTCCTCGACGCGGAAGTAGCGCACTGGCGACCCTTCGCGTTCGGCGAGGATGGTTTCGTGGGTCCAGTAGACGCCGATCACGGCATCGGCGCGGCCGCTGAGCACGGCGGGCATCAGGTCGTAGCCAACATTGACGACAGTGACGTCATCGACGGTGAGCCCGACGTTGCCAAGAATGGTGTGGAGGAAGGCGTCGTCGGCGGGCAGGCCCGAACTGGCGATGGTTTTGCCGGCGAGGTCGGCGGGGGTCTCGATGTCGGAGCTTTCCAGGACCATCAGCGAATTGAGCGGGTGCTGGACGAGGGCGGCCACCGAGACGATCGGGATGTCCTGGCCGCGAGCGAAGAGCACTTCGGATTGGTAGGAGATACCAAAGGTGTCGCGCCCGGCGCCGACGGTTTGCAGCACGGTGGTGGGATCGGACGGGACCGAGATGGTGACGTCGAGCCCGGCGTCGGTGAAGTAGCCACGGTCCTGGGCCATGAAGATGCCGGCGTGGTTGGCGTTGGGATACCAGTCGAGGGCGAGTGTGACCGGAGTCAGGTCCTGCGCGGCGGCGGGAACAAACGATCCGCCGAGAGCGACGGCGGCCGTGGTGGCTGCACCGGCAGCGGTGAACTGGCGACGGGTCAGCGAACGATGGTTTGTGGACATGGTGTGCGGTCCTCACGATTCCTGCGCGGGGATTATCCCGATCAGGTGCGACGGTCGGTGGCGGTGAGCCACCCTCTCAGCCCGGTCCGTCCGAGCTCCCGTTGGGAGATGGATTGTGCATGCAAGTGTACGGGATGTGTGGCAATCGCGGGCAGATGGGGAGGGTTC
>CAZNQC010000326.1:0-1093 GCA_964574825.1 uncultured Sphaerobacteraceae bacterium
CGGATCTCACCCCACTCTTCGGCTACCAGGCCACTGACTATCCGGACGTCTTCCCGACGAACTGACCCCAGCCCACACCGTCCTGCCCCCGCGATGGCAACGAACGAGCCCGATCAGGTCCGATCGGGCTCGTTCGCCGGATACTGAAAAACCGTACCGATAGGCTGGCCAAGCACAGCGGCAATCCGGAACGCCGCCTCCAGCGACGGGGAATACTTGCCCTGCTCGATGGCGTTCACGGTTTGCCGGGTCAGGCCGATCCGATCGGCGAGGTCCGCCTGGGTCAGACCACGCTCCGTCCGCAGGTCGCGAATGCGGTTCACCACGCGGGTCTCCTTGACCACCGTCAGGCTCCCCGGCGATACAGCACGACGGTGGTGACGTACTCAGCCAACTGGGCAATCACCCAACCTGCCAGCAAGGCGTTCGCCACCACTGCCATGGAGACCTCAGCCATGGCCAATACGATGCCGGCAAACACGGTCACGGCGAGCACCCAGCCGCCGATGTTGCCACTACGTGTGGCGATCAGCCGGTCGCGCTCGTCAGATGCGCGCACCGCGTCGCGGGGCGAGAACAACGCCAGGATCGTCTGGCTGAGGGCCGCGAGAATGGCGAGAGGAATCACCGCGACGACGATCAGCGGTTGAAAGGGAACGTCATCGTGCGGCATGGTGGCCAGCAGCCGGCCGATGATGGCGAAGTACGTGCCGTAGACCACCACCAGCACCACGCTCATCGAGAGCGCACTCTTTTCCTCGAACGCCATTGTCATCTCCCCATGTCAACTATTTTCGACATCTGCAGGATAGACGAGCATCGAGCCCGTGTCAATAATATTTGACTCCCCAAGAGGCGCGGGTGATTGCCTCGCCCTGTATACTCGGAGAACAGCATCAACGAATCCTTACGTGGGAGATGGCATGCCCCTGATCGAAGCGCATGACCTCGTCAAGACCTTCACCCGCACCAAACGGGTCGAAGGTCGCTTTTCCGCCGTGCGCACGCTGGTTACCCGCCAGCAAGCCATCACCGAAGCCGTTCAGGGCGTCTCATTCACCATCGACGAAGGCGAAATCGTCGGCTACCTCGG
>CAZNQC010000326.1:1193-3193 GCA_964574825.1 uncultured Sphaerobacteraceae bacterium
ATCATCCGCCACGTCTACGAGGCGCGAGAGGTGGCGGGATGAGGCAGTCCCTGGCGCTCTATCCTGCCTGGAAGGAACTCGCGCGAATCTCCATGCGGAGCATCTCGGCGTATCGCTTCGACTACATCGCCTACTTGCTCTGGCTGGTGATTCGGCTGTTCATCCTGCGGGCGATCTGGCTGGCGATCTACGACGGCCAGGACTCGCTGAACGGCATTTCGGCCGACACTCAGATCGTGTTCATCACCATCACGACCTTGCAGGGCCTGATACTGGCCACCAACGTCGACTGGTTGATTCAGGTCCAGGTGACCTCCGGCCGGGTAGCCCTGAACCTGATCCGACCCCTTGGGTTCATCCCCCAGATGCTGGCGCAACAGGTGGGGAGTACGGTGGGATACCTTCCCTTCCTCGTGCTGCTGGTACCGATGGCCATTTTGATCGGCTCCTTGCGCATGCCAGACCCGGGGAATGTTGGCCCCTACCTGTTGAGTTTGGTGCTGGCGTACGTGGTGAGCACTCTGACCTGGATGTTGGTGGGAATGCTGGCGTTCTGGATCATGCATGTGAACGCCCTGCGGGTCATCCTGGGTCTGGCCAGCGATTTTCTGGGCGGGGCACTCGTACCGCTGTGGTTCATGCCCGATGGGTTGCGTTTCGTACTGGAACTCCTACCATTCCAGGCCATCCTCTTCCTGCCCGCCGCCATTTATGCCGGGGAGGTAACTGGCACCGGGTTGATTCAGCCATTTGCCGTGCAACTGGGCTGGATCGTGCTGCTCTGGTGGTGCGCGACGATAGTTTGGCGACGGGCCCAGCGGCGGATCGTGATTCAGGGAGGTTGAGTAGTGAAACGCAATCTCGCCGTTTGCTGGGAACTGGCCGCCGCCGCTGTGCGGGGAGAAATGCAGCACCGCTTCGCCTTCGTCACCGAAGTCATGTTTGGCCTGGTCTATAACTCGATCGGGTTCCTGTTCATTTTCGTGGTGCTGAACCAGTTCGACGCAATCGAGGGATGGTCGCTGGCAGACGTGACGCTGCTCTATGGCATCCGGCTGGCGGGGCACGGATTGTGGGCGCTGGCGTTTGCCAACGCGATGTCGCTCGACGACTACGTGCAGCAGGGCGAGTGGGACCGGTTGCTGATCCGTCCGCTCCCCGCTTTCCTGCAGATGATGTTCATCAATTTCCGGGTGGCGGTGTTCGGTGACGCCCTGGCCGGAGCGGTGGTGCTGGGTCTTGGGGTGTATCTGACCGACATCGACTGGACTCCAGGGAAGGTTGTGTTTCTGGTGGCAGCCGTGATCGGCGGGGCGGCCATCGATGCGGCCTTCCAGATCGGCCCGGGAGCGTTGTCGTTCCGGCACCTCAACACCGCATCCCTGCGGGGCAATTTCGACAACCTCGCCACGCAGTTCGGGGGCTATCCGCTCTCGATGCTGGGAACAGGGGCGACGTACCTGCTCACCTACGTGATTCCGCTGGCCTTCGTGGCCTGGGTGCCAGGTGCGGTGCTGCTGGGACGAACCGATGAGTTGCCGATGCCGACCTGGTTGGCCTGGAGTTCGCCACTGATCGGGGTCGTCCTGCTCTACCTCGCCATCCGCTTCTTCATGCGCGAATCCCGCCACTACCAGTCAGCCGGCTCCTGAGCCCTGCTTCCCGGGCAGATAGTCCGTTCTGTCATGGCCTCATCGCGCTGCCCGAAGGGAATCGAAAATACCCTATCGCTGGGTTTTTCTGTCCTGCCACGAGTCCACCGCCCAATGGATCGCCCACCCCACCAGGAGAAGTCCAATCGCGCCGCCACCCGCCCACAGTGCCCAGTCACGCGCCTGGTTCTCCGTCGCATCGACAAACACGACAGGCATAAACGCTACGCCGAGCGCCAGGAACACCAGTTCCAGTCGTGAGGCGCGAATTCTGCGTGAGGACGAAGCGCTAGAAAGCGGCGCGGTCGGTTGGGATTGGCTGCTGGCGCAGGCGTTTGACATCCCGCA
>CAZNQC010000327.1:0-3188 GCA_964574825.1 uncultured Sphaerobacteraceae bacterium
CCCTGGGTGATCATGAACAACGGCAGCGACGGTACCATGACGGATATTTGGGTGGAGGGTGCAGCCGCGGCATTGCGGCGGGGCTTCAATGTGTTGCTCTTTGATGGTCCGGGGCAGGGGGCGGCACTCTATCGCCAGGGATTGTTCTTCCGACCTGATTGGGAGAAGGTGATCACGCCGGTGGTTGATTTCCTCGTGGCCCAGCCCGATGTCGATCCCGACCGGATTGCGCTGGTGGGCGTCAGCCAGGCCGGGTACTGGGTGCCGCGGGCGTTGGCCTTCGAGCACCGGATTGCAGCCGGTGTCGCCGATCCCGGTGTGGCCAACGTGATGTCGTCCTGGACGGCGTCGATTCCGCCAGAGGCCATCGAGGAATTGTTGAACGCGGAAGGTGCCGAGCTCGAACAGATCAAGCAGGAATTCGACGAGGGGGTCAAGGAAGCCGAGGAACAATCTGTGGCTTTCCGCCAGAATGTCCGGTTCCGGATGCGTCCCTACGGCACGACCTCATTTGCCGAAACGCTGCTCCTGTTGCGGGATTACCATCTGACGGACGAGATGATCGGGCAGATTACGACGCCACTGGCGATTACCGATCCGGAGGGCGAAGCGTTCTGGCCCGGCCAGTCCCAGCAGCTCTACGATGCCCTGCCGGGTGACAAGATCTACATCCCGTTCACGGCCGCCGAGGGAGCCGATCTCCATTGCGAACCGAAAGCGAATGGCCTCCGCTCGCAGCGGCTTTTTGACTGGATCGAAACCACCATCGGGAATCTGCTGCCGGAGTAAATCGATCGTTTCGGGGGTGCCGTGAGGATCGGCTGATTCAGTGACACCAGGTCCGGATGGTGCGGGTGAGGATCTCGGTCAGCGTTTCGATGGAGGCGATGTCGACCCATTCGGTGGCGGAATGGGCACCTGCGCCGGTGGCCCCGAAGAGCACAGTCGGTATGCCTGCCTGGTCCATCAATGAGGCGTCGGTCCAGAACGGTTCGGCGCGGAGGGGTGGTTCGTGGCCCAGGACGTCAGCGGCGGCAGTGCGGAGGCAGCGGGCGATGTCGCTCTCCGGATCGGTTTCGAATGGGTGCCGCTCAAGGGTGATCGAGAGGGTGTAGCGGAAGTTCGGCACCGTTTCCATCAGCCGGTCGAGGATTTCGCGGAGTTCCGCTTCGAAGGTAGCGGCGGTTTCGCCTGGGATCGTCCGGCGCTCGATGGTGATGGTGCAACTGGCAGGATAGCTGGATGCTTCCTCACCGCCGCGAATGATGGATGCGTGCACCGAACCGGGACCGAGCCGGGGGTGACCGGTTTCGGCATCGAGGCGGCTGGCGAGGCGATCGATTTCGACCAGGAAATGCCCGGCTTTCGCGATGGCGTCGATGCCCTCGTCGGGGCGGGAGCCGTGGAAGGCGCGACCGAGAATCTCGACCTCGGCCCAGACGAAACCCTTGTGCCAGAGGGTTGGTTCCAGGTTCATCGGTTCGGTGACGATGCCGGCGTCGGCGGTGAAGTGACGCAGCACGAAGGCCGTTCCCAGGCTGGCATGCTCTTCGTCGGCCACGCAGCAGACGAGGATGTCGCCGCGAAGTGGTTCCACCTTCGCGCGGGCGGCGGCAACCATAATTGCGGCCACGCCGGATTTCATGTCGTAGGCGCCACGGCCAATCATCCGGCCGTTTTCAATGCGTGGCTCCAGTGGATTGCCGTCGAATCCGGCCAGGGTGACGGTGTCGATGTGTCCGTTGAGCATCAGGGACCGCCCACCGCCGGTGCCCCGCGCGATGCCGACTACCGAATCACGTCCGTCAGGAGACGCCAGCCGATGCACTTCGAACCCGTGTTCGGCGAACCATTCGGCGCAGAAGACGGCGATGGTCGATTCACCGGCCCCGCCCGGGACGAGGGCAGGATTGACCGAATCGATCCGAACCAGGTCGGCGGTCAGGGCAACAGCATCGAGTGTGGACATTCGACGAGTACCTCCTGATCAGCTGGCGGACACGATGCGTTGGTAGTTCTCGGGATCGGTGGCGCCTTCGGTGTTGATGATCAGCACCCGGGTATCAGGACCGATCGCCAGCGCGTCGCGGAGAGCGGAGTCGGAGAGAACAGCCAGCAAGCCTCCGAGACCGGCCGCACCCGTTTCTCCGGCAACGACCCCGGCCGAGGCCAGGTCGCGCATCGCCTGCTCGGCCCAAATGTCATCGACGGTGACGAAGGCATCGACCCCGGCGGCGAGGACCGGCCAGGCGAGGGGCGACGGGATTCCGCAGTTGAGTCCGGCCATCGATGACTCGTGGGGACCGGGCACCTCGACCGGATGACCGGCGGCGATGGAATGGAAGAGGCAGGCGGCGGTGGTTGGTTCGACGCCGACCAGCCGGCGCGAAGGATCCATGCCCGGTTGGCGCAGATGCCGGGTCACGGCGGTGGCCAACGCCCCGACCCCGATCTGGACGAGGGTGAGATCGGGCCACGGTTCGCCCGTGGCGGCCAGCTGATCGTCGATTTCCCAAAGGATGGTCGAGTAACCGTCAATGACCCACTGGGGCACATCCACATAGCCGGGCCAGGCGGTGTCGGCGATGACCAGATGGTCGTCGCTGCCGAGGCTGGCGGCCCGGGCGACCGCGTCATCGTACGAGCCGTTGACCACCTCGACCGTGGCTCCTTCCTGCTGGATGGCTTCGATCCGGGCGGCAGCCATGCTGCTGGGGACGAGGATGCGAGCGCGGATGCCGAGCAGATGGGCGATGCGAGCCACGGCTCGCCCGTGGTTGCCGTCGGTTGCTGCCACGAGGGTAAGCGTGGGGTGGGATTCCAGCTGCGTGCGGAGATCATCCAGCGACAGATCCGGGGCGAATTCCAGATGTTCCGCTACAGCCCGGCAGGCCGCCCATGACGCACCGAGTACCTTGAAGGCTGGTAAGCCGAGCCGTGATGACTCGTTCTTGATCAGCAGGTTGCCGATGCCATATTGCCGGGCAAGTGCTGGTGCCGCGACGAGCGGCGTGACGACATATCCCGGCAGATGCTGGTGGAACTGAAGCGGCTCGCGGGATGGGGCTGGAACGGGGTCGTTCGCGCGAAGGGGATTGGGCTGGAACGCGTGGTGTGAATGGGACATGGGCATGCTCGGGCGAGTCGGAGACGCGATTCGTTGGTGGGCACGATACCAGAGCCGGAAT
>CAZNQC010000328.1:0-1617 GCA_964574825.1 uncultured Sphaerobacteraceae bacterium
GTCTGCAGGGCATCGAGCAGGGATGGATCCGCGGCCACGGCTTCTTCCCCGACGACCGGAACACCGGGCAACAGATCGCGCAGTCCCTGGCTGATGATTGCCTCGGCCTCGCGGTCGGCGACGGTGACGACTTCGCCGGGCGACTTCTCCTCCACCTCACCGGCGGCAAGCTGGCGGAACCGCGGCACGATCGCCTCGGCCATCGCGCGTTGCAGCAGGCCACTCACCGTATCGAGATCGACTCTGGTCACGCGCGCTTTCTCCCCACCACGGTCACTTCGTTCCGGTTGTGTTGCAGTTGTCCGGCCCACTCGATGTCATAGGCGTCGGACAAGGTTTCCAGCGCAAATTGCACCAGCTTGAGCGGGTGATGCGGTGTGACCTTGAGCGTCTGGATCATCATGCCGCCGGGTTTCAGGCGGGTGGCGGCTTCCAGCATGGTGCGGGTCGAGAGGTCGGGATCCATCCGCATGTCGTTGACGATCAGGTCGGCCGTCACATCGGTCATCCGGAGGAACGGTCCGGCCGTCATCTTGACGTGGTGGATGCCAGGGTCATTGGCCAGACGACGATCGAGCTGCCCCGGATCGACCGCCCAGACCGTGAACCCATACTGGCGAAGAATCCGCGTCCAACCTCCCGGGCTGGCCCCGAGGTCGATGGCGACGCCGCCCTGCGGGAGATTCGGTTGCTGGACGCGAAACAGCTCCTCCAGCTTGAATTCCGAGCGGGAGATCTGCCCCTTCGGCCGGGCGAGGCGCACTCGCCCACCCGGCCAGTCGATCAGGGCGGCGGCCAGGCCATTCAGCCCGAGGGAGATGCCGGCTGGCGAGATCGCCACCCCGAGGATCTGCTCCTGCCCGGACCGTTCGACCGCAAAGCCTTCATCGCTGAGCGCCTCGGCCAGATCCAGGCGCAGTTCGTCCGGGCGGTACGGAACCGGGCTCTCGCCGGTCAGCCAGACCTGCAGCGAGAGATCGGTACGGAGTGGCAGGGCGGTCCATGCCTCCACGGCCCGGTCGACCACATCATCGATTTCCTGGGCTTCGGCAGCGGGGATGAAGGCAATCTCGCGCATCAGGTGCCGCACGAACACCGTCGGCGTTGCGCGGCAGGCAGTCGCCAGGTCGGTGATGTTGAGCCCCTCGGCGGCGATCCAGCCGAGGTCCGGCCCCAGTTCGCCGAAGGTGGCGTCGGGGTAGATGGCGCGCAACTCTCCGATGGCGGCGGGGAGGTAGTCTTCGGCGGCCGAGAAGAGTAACCGGGAACCAGTCATGTGCGGGTGTTCCTTTGCTGGTGGGCCGGTCGGAGCCGAAGGTACCGCGGCCACCGGGCGAGGCGAGATCAGGATTCCTGTTTGACGGGGCCGGTGCCCTGGGGACCGAAGACGACGGCCACGAAATCGGCGATGTCCTGGCGGTCGTCGGTGCCGTCGAGCACCATGCACTCCAGCACGTCGACCAGGTCGTGGTTGATCTCGTTGAGTTCCTGGATCACCGGCAGATCGTTGCGGCTCGGCGACGGGTCGCGGACAAAGGCGTACATGGCATCGGTGAGGTCATCCAGGTCGACCTGCAGGCGAAAGAATCCGGACATCGAGGGACCTCCTGAACTGGA
>CAZNQC010000328.1:1717-3187 GCA_964574825.1 uncultured Sphaerobacteraceae bacterium
TGCGTGGTACACTCTGCCCGCAGATGTTGCCCGCGAGGCAACTCGGGGCGCCATGGCCAAGTGGTAAGGCATGGGTCTGCAAAACCCTGATCGCCGGTTCGAATCCGGCTGGCGCCTCCCAATCCAGCAATTCCGTCCACGACACCTCCAAGGGGTGTCGTTTTCCGTTTTCCGCCAGGAGCAGCCATGCCTTCGTTCCCCGATTTCGGCCCCGAACCGCCCCACGCCACCACGCTCCGCCAGCATCGCGTCTACGAGTCGCCGTGGATTTCGGTGCGGAAGGATGATATCCGGCAGCCGAGCGGTGCCTTGAGCGACCGGCACGTGGCGGAGCGTCCACCCTCGGTGGTGATCGTGCCGGTCACCGACGACGATCACGTGCTGCTGGTGCGGCAGTGGCGTCACGCCGCTGACCAACACCTGATCGAGTTGCCAGCTGGCCTGATCGATCCGGGCGAGTCGGTGGAAGAGACCGCCCGGCGGGAACTGCGGGAGGAAACCGGTCACGAGGCGGGTGAGGTGACCGTTTTGGGAACTGCCTACCTGAGCCCAGGCTTCACCGACGAGCAGTCGACGTTCGTGCTGGCGACCGGTTGCACGCCAATCGAGACGGAACGCGATCCCGACGAGCCGATCCAGATTGCGCAGGTGCCGCTGACGCAGGTGCCGGATCTGCTGTTGCCGGGTGATCCGATCATCCAGCAGGCCCAGTGCCTGATCGGGTTGTTCTGGCTGCTACGCCTCCACCAGTCGACAGAATGATGGTCTGGCTACCCTGACTTTGCCGGACCAATGGGTGACGTGGTTTCGCAAACGCTCCGCATTAATTCACAAATTCATTAATTCCAGAAACCCCATGGAATCAAGGTTTTTCTGTCGATTTCATGCGGACTTCGTGCGAATTCGTGCGGACCGGAGCCTGATTGCCAGATGCTGATTCTTGACGACCAGTGTTCTGGTTCGTCTACCTATCGTACGCATCGAGCAGGCGAAATCTCGCCACCTGTTTTCGGATTGGCTGTACGTTCGCGGGCATGAAGGAATGGAGATTGGACGAGAGGGGGAGCGGATGCACCTCAGCCGAAGGGGAGGCCCATACAGCAGCCAAATCATGCAAGGAGAGCTGGTGCTGCAGGCTGCTTAGGACCTCCGTACTGCGTCAGGCCAGAGCCAGGACGGCCCCGCATCATCGCAGGATACGCAGACAGGGCAACTACGGCTCCCGGGTGCCCCTCCGAGCGTGGTGATGCCATGGGCACAGCGTCAGGCTGCTGTGTCGTACCGGTGGACGGTCTGACGGATCTTCTCCCCATTCTGCAACTCAGCCGTTTTCAGGTCGTAGTTGCTCTGGAGGTTCATCCAGAACTCTGGCGTGGTGCCCAACCATGCAGCGAGGCGGAGGGCGGTGTCGGCCGTCACGCTGCGACGACCGCGAATGATCTCGGTGATGCGATTGGCCGGAATGCCGAG
>CAZNQC010000329.1:0-3183 GCA_964574825.1 uncultured Sphaerobacteraceae bacterium
CGGTACGCTTCCGGGCATGAGCGATCCTTCGCAGGCGCCGCCGCGCACCGGGCTGATCACGGCCCCGGTCGCCTGGTTCCTTCTCTTCAACTTCATGGCAAATGGGGCGCTCTCGCTGCTCTTTGCAGCGTTGCCGGTGCACGCCGAAGAAGTCTCCGGGTGGGCCGTTGCCGCCGGGTTGACGACCGGCGTCATGATGGCCGTCACCGTGCTGGTCGAACTCGACACGCCGCGGCTGATGTCAGCCTGGGGCTATCGCCGCGTCCTCGAACTCGGTGCCGCCCTGATGGCGTTCCCGACCCTGCTGATCGTCGCCTGGCCGCATCTCACCACCGTCCTGGTCGCGGCCGCCCTGCGGGGTGCGGGTCTGGCCTTCACAGTCGTCGCCGCCACCGCGCTCGCTGCGCGCCTCTTTCCGCCCGACCGCCGCGCCGAAGGATTGGGCATCTACGGTCTGGTGATCAGCATCCCGGCCGTGATCATGCTGCCCGCCGGGTTGTGGCTGGCCCACGAATACGGCTTCACGCTGGTGGCGGCAATCGCGGCTGGCTTTGGGATCATCGCGCTCGCCTGCGGACGAACGTTGCCGACCCTGCATCCGGGCGACAAACCCACCCACGGCATCATGGCCGAACTCCGCGATCCGGGGATCCTGCGTCCAACCATCCTCTTCGGCCTGACAACCTTGGCGATTGGCGTGCTGACCACCTACCTGGCGCTGGCGATGCCGGAAGACCAGCGCCAGGTGGCGGCGATCGGATTACTGGTGCAGGCAATCTTCACCAGTCTTGCCCGCTGGGGATCGGGCCGCATCGGCGACCGGGTCGGATCGAGCCGTTTGCTCGGCCCGGCGCTGCTCTTCGCGGCTGTGGGCATGCTCTGCGTGGTCAACACCGGGTCAGCCCTCATGGTGATCGGCGGCCTGGCGCTGTTCGGTATCGGACTCGGTGCCGCCCAGAATGCCTCCCTGGCAGTGATGTTCGAGCGTGCCCCCACCGAGCGGGTCGCCCAGGTCAGCGTGATCTGGAACATTGCCTACGACGCCGGGATGGGCATCGGTGCTGTCGCCTTTGGGATCGTCACCGGATTCATCGGCTATCCGGCCGGCTTCGCGATGGTCGCCGCCCTACTCTTCATCGCGGTCATTCCCGCCTGGCGGGATCGCCGAACCGTTCAGCCAGGACCAGCGGCTGTCGCTTGACGAGTGCGGGCCAAACACGTGCATCGTCCCGCGCCAGCCACTCACCATGCGTATGAGCAACCCATGGTGAGCGGCAAGAAAAGGCTCTCGGAACCGGTATGCGCTAGACCGGCGTCGCGACCGCGATTGGCGTGGCCGAGATTGGCGCGGCTGGCTGTGGAGTGTCGGGGAGCGGGGCCAGACGGGTCGCCTCGATCTCGTTCATCCTGGCCAACAACCGCTCCAGTTCAGCGTCCTGCTCCGGCGTTCGTGCGTAATCCGGATTGGCCAGGTTGATCGTTTCGAGCGGATCTTCCTGGAGATCGTACATCTCCCACTGGTCCGGTTCGACTCCGGCCGCATCGTAGTACCTGGCCAGCTTGTAGCGCTCCTCCCGAATGCTGATGATGCGATTGGGCGGAGGCACATATGGCCCCTTCGGCTGACCGGACTGCACATCGTCGAAGGTGAACACGATGTAGTCCTGAACATCCTCGGCCGCCGGATCGAGCAGCAGGTTCGAGTAGTCGACGCCCTGCCAGTCAGAGCGGGCGGTGTCCGGCACATCAAACAATCCCGCCAGCGTGGGCAGGAAATCAACGTGGGAAACCAGCGCCTGCGACACCCGGGGCTCGGGGAAGAGGGTGGGATTGGAGTAGACCAGCGGCACGCGCAGGGTCTCCTCGTAGGAGTTGAAGCTCTTCTGGCGCATACCGCCATGCGCCAGGCCCATTTCGCCGTGGTCGGAGGTGGCCACGACGATCGTGTTCTCCAGCAGGTTCTGGCCTTCAAGCGTATCCAGAATCTCCGCCAGATAGGCGTCCGACTCCTTCATCAGGTTGCCGTAGAAGTTGAGGTAGTTCCGCTGCTCTTCCGGAGTGGTCAGCTCTCCGAGTCCATGATTGGCCAACTGGAGGATGGCTTCCTGCGCGGTGGGCTTGGTGGCGAGACTCTCATCAATGGTCTGCGGCAGATCGATCTCTCCCACCAGCGCCGTGTCGTCATACCCGCCTTCGATGTAGGTCTTGGGGTAGGCAAGGACATCGTGTGGATTGACCAGGGACACGATCAGGAAGAATGGCTGCTGCTGAGCCGCCTCGGAGTTGAGGAACTGCAGGACCCCTTCCTGGCCATCATCAACCGGGCCATCTTCATTCATGAAGCGCCCGTCATTGTCGATCACGCCACCGCCCATCTGATCGACGTCCTGATTGGCACCGGCGTCGGGCGAATCCCAGCGCTCGAATCCGTACTGGGCGAGGTCGTCTGGAGTCCATTCGCTCCCCATCGGCTTGCTGACATGCCACTTGCCCTTGTAGGGCGTGTGGTACCCCGCCGCGCTCATCACCGTGGCGATGTTTGGCAGGTCAGCTGACAGCGGCACCTGCGGATACTCATCGTTCGGCATGTTCTCTTCAAGGGTGTATTTGACCCCGTGCTGCGCGGGGAAACGACCGGTGAGGAGCGTGGCGCGACTCGGAGAGCACATGCAGGCGTTGCAGAAGGCGTTGTCGAAGGTGACTCCGTTTTGCTGCAGCCGGGTGGCGCCGGGCAGGTTCGTTTCGGCCCAATCCAGCGGGAAGTGCATGATTGCCCGTTGCTGATCGGTGATGAACACGACCACGTTCATACCGTCCAGCTCGGGACGAGACTGGGCAGATGATGAAAGCGAGTCGTTGCTGGAATCAGTAGTACCGGCCGCAACAGCGGTCAGCCGGTCGGCCACGACGGCAGCAGGCAATGCCGCGCTCGCCTGCAGAAAATCGCGTCGCTTCATGGATATCTCCTCCTTGTCGTCCGTTGGCAAGACACCGTATCCACAATCTCACAGCTACCTGAGCCTGCCAACCCGCAGTTTTTCCCGCAGATAGCTCCTTGGTCAGACATCCACGACATTCGCTTCCACCATTCACAACTGGCCAGTGGAAACACCGAAGGGCGACACCGTCTTGCTGGCAGCGATCTGGTTCGGCGGCCTGCTGATCGTGGGGTTCGCCTGGTCG
>CAZNQC010000330.1:0-1180 GCA_964574825.1 uncultured Sphaerobacteraceae bacterium
ATTGTGGATCGGACGCACCTCCGGTACGCTGACGCCCACGTTCGTCAACCTCGCCTTCCGCACGTCAGGAGCGTCCCGTGGAACCCCTTCGCCTCGGCTACATCGGCTGCGGCTTCATGGCCCAGCGCGTCCACCTCCCGAACTTCTCGACCCTGCCCGGCTGCAATCTGGTCGCCCTCGCCGAACTCCGTCCCGAACTTGGCCGCAAGGTCCAGCAGCGGTTCGGCATCCCCCGCCTCTACCACGACCACCACGAACTCCTCGCCGACCCCGAGATCGAAGCGGTTGCCGTCTCTGCCGCCTTCCACGTCCAGGGCGACCTCGCCCGCGACGCCCTCCTCGCTGGCAAGGACGTCTTCATGGAAAAACCGCTCGCGATCTCCCTCGCCCAGGCCGATGCGATCCTCGCCGCCGAACGCGAGAGCGGCAAACGCCTCATGGTCGGCTACATGAAGCGCTACGACGCCGGCAACGACCTGGTCAAAGCTCTGATCGACGACACCCGCCAGACCGGCGAGTTCGGCGCCATGACCTACCTGCGCAACCACGCCTTCGGCGGCAACTGGCTCGTCGGGCTGGAAGGCCCCTTCGACACCACCGACGAGCCGATGCCCACCACCCCGGTCACCGGCCCCGACTGGCTGCCAACCGAATGGCTCGACGCCTATGTGGGTTACCTCCAGCAATTCACCCACAATATCAACCTGCTCCGCTTCTTCAGCGGCGCCGGGGATGACGTCACGGTCCGTACCGTCGATCTCGACGACAATGGCTACGACGGCGTGGTCACGCTTGATCTCGCCGGGGTGCGCGGCACGCTCGAATCCGGCCGCCTGTCGCACCATCGCTGGGACGAGCACACCCAGATCTATTTCCGCGATGGCTGGATTCACACTTGGGCCCCGCCCCTGATGCAGCATCTCGCCGCCGAGGTCGAGGTCTACCGGGCCGGGAAAACGCAAACGTTCAGCCGCCCAGTCGTCCCGCCCAGCTGGGCCTACCGGCGCGAAGCCGAGTTCTTCCTCGACGCGGTCCGCACCGGCGCACCATTCCACTCCACCGCCGCCGACACCCGCACCGATGTCCGTCTCTTCGAAGAGATCTACCGCCAGTTCCTCACCCAGCGCGGCGTTTTGTAGGAGTCGTACTTCCCAAGCGCCGTAGGGGTCGTACCTCCCGA
>CAZNQC010000330.1:1280-3183 GCA_964574825.1 uncultured Sphaerobacteraceae bacterium
GTTTCATCCGTTTCATCCACCCTGTCGGCCACACCAACCTCCTGTTTCACCTGGAGAGACCACGCATGCGCACCGACCAGCTCGCCATCAACTCGATCACCACCCGCCACACCGACCTGCCCGAAGCACTTGCCGCCTACGCCAGCGCCGGGTTCCGCCAGGTCGAATTCCACCTGCCCCTGGTGCACGCCTGGCTCGATGCCGGACACACCACCGGTGATACCCGCGACCTGATTGCCAGTCACGGACTGCGCTGCATCGGTGGCTTCCAGACCGCCATCGAGTGTTTCTCCACCCAACTCTCCCAACGCACCAACCACGCCATCGTGCTCCGCAACGCCCGCATCCTCCACGACCTCGGCGGTGGCATCCTCGTCGTCGGCACCGACGGGCCGCCCAACCCCACCCTCGCCGACCTGGAGCCGGTCGCCACGACCTTCTCTGCCCTCCTCCAGGCAATGGACGGTCTCGATGTCACGTTGGCGCTGGAGTTCAACTGGAGTCCGCTGGTGAAAAGCCTCGCCAGCGCCGTCCGCGTCTGTGAGCTGGTAAACCATCCCCGCCTCGGCGTCCTCTTCGACCCCGCCCACTACTACGTGACGCCCACCAAATTCGCCGACCTGACACCCGAGAACATCCGCTGGATTCGCCACGTTCACGTCGACGACATGGCCAACAAACCAGCCGATCTCAGCAACTGCAACACCGATCGCGTGCTGCCCGGCAACGGCATCCTCGACCTGCCATCCCTGTTCGGCACGCTGGAAGCCCACGGCTACCACGGCGCCTTCTCGATCGAGATGTTCAGCGAGGAACTCTGGGCACTTCCCGCCGCCGAAGCCGCCCGGCGGTGCTACCAAAGCCTGCTCCCGCTCTGCACCTGACCGGCCCGATCCGCTCTGGCAAAATGGTGGGGACGACCTACGCTCCACGAAAGGACTCCCCGTGAACACCGATCCTCAGTCCCCGGCACCCAATCCACCTGCCTGGACGCGGTTCGGCTCGCGCTGGTTCGCGGTGGGGCTGCTCGTCCTGCTGAACGGGCTCTATGTCGCTACGGTCGCCTTCGGCAACATCACCGACTTCGACACCAATCGTTCCTTCGTCCAGCACGTCCTCAGCATGGACACCACCAACTTCGGGGCCGAACCGGGCACGAACCTGGACCCTGACGTGATGTGGCGCGCCATCGAGAACCGCACCGTGCAGGACATCGCCTACGTTGGCATCATCATCTGGGAAACCGCCAGCGCGTTCGTCCTGCTGGCGGCCACCTGGTTCTGGTTCCGCCACCATCCGCACGCCCGGCCACTGGCAACCATCGGTCTGTTGATGCTGATCGCCCTCTTCTTCGGTGGCTTCATCGTGATCGGCGGAGAGTGGTTCCAGATGTGGAAGTCGCAAAGCTGGAATGGTCTCGACCCCGCCTTCCGCAACACTGTCCTCGCCCTCGGCACCCTGATCCTGCTCCACCTGCCGCCACCAGGCTGGCAACCAGCCGACTGACGCAGGTGGCCTTCTGGATCGTGATCTCCGCCCCGCCTCGGAGGTCTGCGGCAGACGGAGTACCCGTCCCCGGAGCCTCCTGGAGGCTCGATCCTCCATACCCCTCCGGGGGAGGTCAAACGCTGACGAGTCAAGCGGACTCTGCACTCCTCATGCAACCGCGCAACTCAGCGTCACTCTGAGCGGAGCGAAGAGTCTCTGTGCGAAGCCCTTCGCGACGGAGTCGCGACCCGACCACAGACCATCACCCCCATGTTCGCCACCGGTCACCGTCTCTGAACGTGGTGCTCCGTACACTCCCGCATCGTGATGGCGCCGTTCGTCGCACCCTGGGTTCGCTCAGGGTGAGGATTGAAACTGCACGTGAGGATCAGTTCGGAAAAGGTCTAGGGAGAGA
>CAZNQC010000331.1:0-3175 GCA_964574825.1 uncultured Sphaerobacteraceae bacterium
GGATACCCAGCGCTGGATGATAAGTTCGCTGCGCGTGCTTGATGAAGGGCTCGTGCTGACCACGAACCTGCTGCTCGCGGACGAGGATCTGCTCGCCGAGGTGAGCCAGGCGTTTGTTGACGGTGTGAGCCTGAACGATGCGCCACTGATGCAGATCCTGAGCGCTGACGCCATGCTGGACGCCTATGCTGCCGGGCGCTGATGGAAGATCAGCGCGTGGTGGGGAAGGCAGCTTCGTAGGCGCCATTCCAGCGCGCCACACCGCAGGCCAGCTGGCCCTGCATGACGCCCAGCCCGAGATCGCCGAACAGGTGGCGGTCATTGTTGATCAGCCGCTGATGGCTGGCCGCATCGCGATGTGCGGCCAAATCCCGGTACCAGGTGAGCATCGCAACGTAGGCGGTGTGGTAACTCCGGGCTGCTGCCGGGACGTGCATCACCTCGACAACCGGGATAAGCCGGTTGAGATCGGCGACCACGGCGTTGGCGTCGGCCTCGCTCAGGGCCAGGGCATCGAACCCGACGCTGCGGAGGGTAAGCAGGGCGGGATCGTCCCGCACCAGATCGGCCAGGGCCAGGAAGTAGGCTTCCAGCCCGGTGCAATCGTCGTCAGCGACCGGTGAAGCAGCCGGACTGGCGGTGGGCGTGGCTGGCGCCTGGGCCTGGACTGAAACCAGGGTCAGCGCAAGCAGCACGGACAGCAGTATCGAGGCGGGAAGCAGACGTGGCATGCGATGGTGTCCTGGGTGGGCGTGCGATTCACTGCAGTCATCATAGCCGGACCGGAATTGTGATGGACGTCGTCGTCGGCGATCATGTGACCAGCGATTGTGTCGACAAATGTCTCCCGGAGGTTTCCTGATGATTACCCGTGCCGTTTCCACCTGGTCCCTGCATCGCACGCTCGGGCGGTTTGCCGCCGAGGGCTCGGCTGCCTCTGGCGGTCGGTTCATCGCCGCGCCGTCTGACCCGAATGGCCTGCCATTGATCGAGCTGCCGGCCAAGCTGGCCGAGCATGGCTACGATGCCGTCCAGATTTGCCACTTCCATATCCCCTCGCGAGACGCGGAGTATCTTTCCGCCCTGCGTGAGCAGTTCGATGTGGCCGGGGTGACGATCGATGCCGTGCTGGTTGACGACGGGGATCTGACCGGTCCCGATGCCGACGCGGCCGAGGCCTGGATTGGCGGCTGGCTCGATACGGCTCGCGACCTCGGTGCCCACCGGGTGCGGGTTGGGGCCGGGTTTGCCAGTCCGACACCAGAGCGGCTCAAGGAAAGTGCAATCCGGCTGGTGCGTCTCGCGATCGAGCATCCCGAGGTGCGGGTGATCACCGAGAACTGGCACGAGTTGCTGGATAACGCCGATGCGGTCAACACATTGCTTGATGACACGGGTGACCGGGTGGGCTTGCTGATCGACCTCGGCAACTGGAGTGGACCGGACAAGTACGATCAGCTGGCGGAGATCGCCGGGCGGGCCGAAGGGTGCCACGCCAAGTGCAAGTTCGATACCGACGGGCCGGACAAGGCCGACTACCAGCGCGCGCTGCAGGTGCTGAAGGAAGCAGATTTCAGCGGTCCGATGGTGCTGATCTACGACGGTCCGAGTGACGACGAGTGGGGTATGCTCGATGTCGAATGGACGCTCGTGCAGCAGGTCTTCGGGTAGGTCCGGTTTTCGGAAGACTGGAGCTGGCCAGTTCCAGCAGGAGAGGCCCATACCGCAGCCGACTGCGGAGGGCAGGGCTTGGTTGCGCCAAGAATGGAGACCCATACGGCAACCACATCGCTCAGGCAGCAGGTCTTCGCCTGATCGACAGCTGCAGACCAGGGGTGTGGATCACCAGGCAGGGCGGACAACAGCCGCCTCCACCATCCATGGGACATTTCGTGCGCAATCGGCGGCAGGTCCGCCCGTACGCGAGTCTCATTGGCGAAGTTCTAGGCTGGGACGGCCAGCAGGTCGGCGACATCGAGTTGGTTGAGGAAGAGGGCGGCGGCGCCAAGGGTGCCGGCATCGTCGCCCAGGTTCGCCGGGACGATAGGGACGCCGTTCAGGGCATCCCACAGGGCGCGCTGGCGGACTTCCGCGCGGATCACCTCGAAGAGCGGTTCCCCGAAGCCTGCCACCGAGCCGCCAACGACCACGATCGATGGGTTGACCAGGTTGATCAGGTTGGCGATGGCGATGCCCAGCCAGGTCCCGGCATCGGTCACGGCGGCCAGCACGAGAGGGTCACCCGCTCGCGCCCGTGCGATCAGTGTCGGGATCGTGAGTGAGCCGAGATCGGGGAGGTGGGCACCGTTCTCATCGGGAGCGGCTTGCCGGGCCCGGGTGCGCACATCGCGCAGGATCGCCCCCTCGGCCGCCAGCGTGTGCAGGCAGCCCCGGTTGCCGCAGCCGCACGCAGGGCCATCCGGCGAGACCGTGGTGTGGCCGATTTCACCGGCAGCCCCGCCACTGCCGAAGAAGAGCTCGCCGTCCATGACATACCCAGCCGCGATGCCGGATCCGACATGCAGGTAGGCCAGGTGATGGTGGTTGCCAGGCCACTGGTGATTGCCGCGCCAGTACTCGCCGAGCGCGGCGGCCTTGGCGCGGTTGGCGACTACCACTGGTATGCCGAGCCGGGATTCGACGATATCCGCCAGGGGCACGCGGCCCCAGCCGTAGGGGACCGAGGCGATGACCTCGCGGCCATTGGGCGCCACCAGCCCGGGCACGCCCACCCCGAGACCAATGACCGGCGCGGAGATCCCGGCGGTGAGTTCCTCGACGCTGTCGACCAGGGCGTCGACGAAGTCGTCCGGTGATTGCTGGGGGAGGGGGCGCACCGTCGCGGCGAGGACATTCCCGAGCAGGTCGGTGAGCACGGCCCGGCAGCCATCATCGGAAAACTGCACGCCGGTCACCAGCCGGGTTTCGGCCTGGAGTTCCAGCACCACCTGGCTGCGGCCACGCTCCTGCTGCTGCTTGCCGACCTCGTCGACCAGGCCGCTGGCCATCAGCCGGGCGATTGCCTCGGAGACGGTGGCCTTGCCCAGCCCGAGGTCGTTGGAGAGGGCGGTGCGTGTCGTACGCGGCTGCTGGCGGAGGCTGCTAAAGATCTCCGCAACGCTCGATCGCGCCATCAGTACCGTACTCTCCCTGTTTGTCCTGCCCACGAACGAAG
>CAZNQC010000332.1:0-3168 GCA_964574825.1 uncultured Sphaerobacteraceae bacterium
AGGACTGCGGCCTGCTCACGAACCGGGCGTTCGTCGAAGGTGACAACGAAGACGGCGAAGGTGAGATCAGCAACCAGAGCAGTCTCTCCCGGATCGAGGTGCTCTGTGCGGACATCCTGGTCGAGAAGTCTGCGGGTGCCGATGAGGTCTCGGCCGGGGACCCGATCAGCTTCACGATTACGGTGACGAACCTGGGTCCTGGTGAGGCGTACGATGTCACGATCAGTGACGCGCTGAACCCGGCGATTGATGACTGGGCGATCGATCCGGCCGTTGCGGAATGTACCATCGAGGCGAACGAACTGGACTGCGGGTTCGAGGCGATCGACCCGTACACGTCGATCGATGTGACGGTGACCGGGATGACGGATGCGGCGGACTGTGGGGTGGTTGACAACACGGCCTCGGGCACCGCGTCGAACGAGCTGGATGGGGCGACTGGCAACAACAGTGGATCGGCCGAGGTCACCGTCCTCTGCCCCGACCTGGCCATCGAGAAGACGACCGATACGCCCATCGTCTCGGCTGGCGACCCAATCAGCTACACCATTGTCGTCAGCAATATCGGCGAGGGCCGCGCGGATGGCGTAACCATTGAAGACGCCCTCCCTGCTGGCATTTCCTGGGAGATCGTTCCCGCCGTTGCCGGCTGTTCCATCACTGACGGTGACCCTGAGGCCCTTGGGTGCGACATCGGAACCTTGCAGCCGGGCGACACATTCTCGGTGACGCTGGTGGGGGTGACCACCGCCGCATCCTGTGGCGTGGTGACCAATACGGCCACCGTGGATGGGACCAACGAGATTCCACAATCCCCGCCGGTCCTGCAATGGCTATCCTCCGGGACAACCACTCGACTGCTGGCACAGGATCAGCCGGTGGATGGGAACAACTCGTCCTCGGTTGACGTGCAGGTGTTGTGTCCCGACGTGACCGTGACGAAGTCCGCCGCCAATACGCCGATCTCAGCCGGTGATGAGGCGAGCTTCACCATTACGGTCTCCAACATTGGCGAAGGCAATGCCTACGACGTGCAGGTGGTCGATGACCTGCCTGGCGACATCGAATGGGCCATGACGCCCAGCGTCAATGGCTGCGCGATTGCCAGTGGTGTACTCGACTGCACCTTTGCCGTCCTGGCTCCGGAAGCGTCAGTTGACATTGTGGTGACCGGCACGACCAATGCCGCATCTTGCGGTGTCCTGCTCAACCAGGTGGATGTCACTGCCTCCAATGAAACTGCTCTGGACGACGAACCTGTTGAACGGTCGATATCCATCCGCGGGTTTGGCCGAATCCTGGCGCAGGATGAGCCGTTGCCAACCGACAACAACAGTGCCTCGGCGTCGATCGAGGTGCTTTGTCCGGAGATTGCTGTCGAGAAGACGACCGATACACCGATCGTCTCGGCGGGCGACCAACTCTCGTTCACCATCACCGTCTCGAACGTGGGTGAAGGCAATGCCTACGGCGTGGTGCTGTACGACCTGTTGCCGGGCGGCATCGAGTGGATCATCGAGCCGCCGATTGATGGCTGCTCGATTGGAGCCAATGGCGTGGCCCTTACCTGCGAGGTGGGCACGCTCGGTCCTGGCGAGTCCTTCGCCGTGACCGTGGTGGGAGCAGCGTCTCCCGAACGTTGTGGAGTCATCATCAATCTTGCCGTTGCACGCGCTACCAACGAGCCGGCCAACGACGAACTGCGGAATGCCGACCTCGCGACTGCCGAGATTCTCTGCCCGGATGTGGTGGTGGAGAAGACGACGGATACCCCGGTCGTTTCCGCCTCGGACGAAATTGGGTTCTCGATCACTGTGAGCAACCTTGGCGAGGGGACTGCGTATGACGTGGAACTCAGCGACGAGCTGCCGGATGGAATCGAGTGGGCGATCGATCCCGCCAATGCCAGCTGCGAGATCGTCGCAGAGAGCGTGCCGGTGCTGAACTGCGACATTGGCACGATGCTGCCGGGCGATGAGTTTACGGTGTCGGTGGTGGGCCCAACCGATCCGACCGATTGTGGTGTGATGACCAATCTGGTCGTCGTCTCGGCTTCGAATGAGTCGAATGACGCCATCGCCAACAACGAATCATCGGCGGACATCGAGATTCTTTGCCCGGACATTGATGTGCAGAAGACGGCTGCCGAATCGCCGATCTCGGCGGGTGACCAGGCGAGCTTCACGGTGACGGTCAGCAACGTCGGCGAAGGCATCGCCTACGACGTGGTCGTCAACGACACGCTCCCTGCAGGGGTGGCGTGGACGATTGACCCGGCAGTGGATGGCTGTTCGATCGCCGGAGACGATGTCACCCTGAGTTGTTCGTTCGCGACGCTGGCGTCCGATGCTTCGGTGGACATCACCGTCGTCGGCCCAACTGACGCTGCCGACTGCGGCTTGCTGCCAAATCTGGCTGACGCTTCCGCGGCAAACGAACCAGGAGACGCAACTGACAATAACGAGGCTGGCGCGGACATCGAGGTGCTCTGCCCGGATATTGAGGTTGAGAAGACGGCTGGAGACCTGCTGATTGCCGCGGGTGATGATGCCAGCTTCACGGTGACGGTGACCAACACCGGCGCCGGGATTGCCTACGACGTGGTTGTGAACGATTCGCTCCCGGCAGGTATCGACTGGGTGATCCAGCCGCCTGTCGATGGCTGCGAGATCGACGGAAGCACGCTGGAATGCACCTTCGCCGAGTTGGCCCCGGAAGAATCGGTGGACATCACAGTGGTTGGCGAGACGGATGCAGCCGATTGCGGACTTATTACCAACGTGGCGAGCGCGTCGGCGAGCAACGAGCCGGATGCCGCGACCGACAACAACGAGGACCGAGCCGCCCTGCGAGTGAACTGCCCCGACCTGCGGGTACGCAAGACGACCGCCACGCCAGTCGTCAACGCCGGAGACGACATTCGATTTGGCATCGAGGTCCGGAATGTCGGCGTCGGCCGCGCGGACGATATCACGCTCACTGACATGCTGCCGGAGGGCAACGCCTGGGCAATCGATCCTGCGAATGACAGTTGCGCCATCGCCGGAAACATCCTGACCTGCGAGATCAGCACGCTGGCGCCTGGCGAAGTCTTTACGGTGGGCCTTGCGGGGGAAACGAACCCGCAGGAATGCGGCATTCTCATCAACTCGGTAACTGTCGAAGCCA
>CAZNQC010000333.1:0-3098 GCA_964574825.1 uncultured Sphaerobacteraceae bacterium
TGACGGTGAAAAGTCACACCCGATCCATCTATGCCAAGCTCGGTGTCCAGGACCGTCGAGCCGCCATCGCGCGAGCGTACGAACTGGGCATCCTCGATTGGTCATCTCCCGTCTCCAGGGGTACCCGGGGCGAATAGGTCTGCGTCATTGGACTCCCGCGCATCAGTCTGGGCCAGGGGTGCTCGCGATCAATCACCTGGTACCCACGAGTCCCGGCGCACCCGCCATATAACAGCATGAATTGATGCGGGGACTGTGGGCAAATCCGGGATCGACCCGGCTTTGGGACCTCCCCCGCCATTTTTGCCACTTTAGGGATGAGACTGGCGCTCCATGCTCTCCCTATGCTGGTCAAAGGCACCTCTGCTTCAGCTTTGGATGCTGGCATGGTGATGCGCAATTATGTGGAATCGCAGGGAGACTGCTGATGTCTGGATTCGCCACATCTGATTCGGAGATCACCGGGCAGGACAGGGTCGTATACGGGCGCGCTGTCGAGGCAACCATTTGGGGCATGCCAGCCGTCAGCATGGCGGCTCTCCGTCGCTCGTTGAAGCGTGATCTCGACGTCGACTTCGGTGATGTCATTTACTTCTCGCAGGTCATGGTACCGCGCCACGAATTCCTGACCGCCAACAACCAAACACCCTACGTCATCACCTTTCTCGATCTCCGCCGAGGACCAGCGGTGATCAACGTGCCGCCGATGTCGGACAAGGTTGCGCTGTTCGGGAGCGCGATCGACTCCTGGGAAGTCCCGCTCGCCGACCTGGGACCGGCTGGCGACGATGCCGGCAAGGGCGGCAAGTATCTTTTCCTGCCGCCTGGCTTCGACGGTGACCTGCCTGATGGCTATTTCGTCGTCCCGTCGCCGACCTACTACGTCCATGTCGCGTTGCGGCCGATCACGATTGGGACAGGCACCCTGGACGACGCCGTCGCCTATAGCCAGCAATTGAAGACCTTTCCCTTGAGCGACGCCGCGAATCCGCCCGCAACCCGCTATGTTGATGCGTTTCCTCTCGCCTGGAAATCCCTACCGGTGTTCGATGTGAGTTATCTCGAACTGCTGGCAGAAACGATCGACGTCGAGCCCTGGCAACCGAAGGATGCCGTGATGGCTGGCATGCTCGCCTCGATCGGCATTGCCAAGGGCGCGCCATTCGCTCCGGACGACAAGCAGGCCGACCTGCTGACCCGGGCGGTCCAGGACGGCGCCGCAGCGATGAACGACTACTTCGTGAATCGCTCGTTCGACCCGTTTTGGCCGGATCGGCAATGGCAGGCGACCAAACCCGAGGACAATTTTGGCTACTCGTACTATGGCAACGGCGTACTCGACTACGAACGGCGAGCTGGCGGCTTCGCGTACTGGGCGACGTTTGCGCCAAAGCGGCTTGGCGATCCCAGCAAGCTGCCGGCATCCTACTATCTGAAGGGGTTTCGCGACGCGGCAGGTGATCTTTTCCGGGGCGACAGCCTCTATCGCCTGCGCGTACCGGCCGACACTCCAGTGCGGGATTTCTGGTCCATCGTCGCCTACGAAATCGGGACGAACGCCTTCATCCACAACCCGCAGGATCGGGTTGGCCTCTCGTCGTACGATAAGGACAGCCTGGAGATCAACCCGGACGGATCAGTCGACATCTACATTGGGCCCGAAGCGCCATCCGGCCTGGACCAGAACTGGATTCCCACCGCCGGCAGGGATTTCTGGCTGATCTACCGCTTCTATGGACCGGAAGCATCGCTCTTCGACAAGTCCTGGACCGCCGAGGATGTCGAAAAGGTCGATTGAGTCTGCCAAGGAGAAGCTGCATGGATTCCCACGCCAATCCCGATGAGGCACAAACCACCCCGGAACGAACGGCGCCGCCAACATACGCTACCGATATCCCGGCGGCGATCACGGCCCCCGCCCAGCTCGAAACACGGCTCGGGACACTTCGGTTCATCGACGGCTTCCCCGACGACAAGACCGTGCAAAAGGTCTACGACAACCTCGATTTCCAGCGTGGGGTGCAGGCATTCCTAACCGCCATGCCGGCAGCATCGCTGTCCGCGATGCGCAAGGGCCTCCGCGAGTTTGGGCCGGACAATCAGACCGTGAAGGTGTTCGAAACGCTAATGGACGCGCGATCGCTGTTCCTGACGGCGAACACCGAATCCATCTACGCCATCGCCTGGCTTGATCTCCATAACGGCCCAATCGTCGTTGAGAGCCCGCCCAGGACGCTGGGGTTCGTCGACGATTTCTGGTTCCGCTATGTGACCGATGTGGGGAACACGGGTCCCGACCGGGGTCAGGGCGGCAAATTCCTCTTCCTGCCGCCGGACTATGACGGGGATGTGCCAGACGGGTACTTCGTCTTCACCTCGCCGACGTTTGGCAATCTCTTCGCCACGCGCGGGTTCCTGGTCGATGGCGATCCGAAACCCGGTGTGGAGGGTATCAAACAGCACCTCCGCATCTATCCCCTGGCTGAAGCCGAGAATCCGCCCTCGGTGAACTTCATCAATGTCTCGGGCGAAGCGTTCAACACGATCCACGCGACGGATTTTTCGTTCTTCGAGGAAGTCAACGAGGTCGTGCAGGAGGAGCCCAACGCCGCAATCGACCCAGAGACACTGGGACTGCTGGCGTCGATTGGAATCGAGAAGGGCAAGCCGTTTGCCCATGACGAGCGCATGAAAGCGATTCTGACCGAGGCGGCAGCGGTGGGCAATGCCACTGCCCGCGCGATTGCCTACCGTCCACGCTTGCCGGAGGCGTTCTTTTACCCGAACAGTGCCTGGTGCACCCCGTTCGTGGGAGGCAGTCACGAGTTCATCCACGACGGCGTGCGATTGCTCGATGCGCGTTCGTTCTTCTTCTTCTATTATGCGGCAGGAATCACCCCGGCAATGACGATCCAGTTGATCGGCGCCGGCTCGGCCTATGCCGCGACGTTTGTGGATTCGCAAAATCGGCCATTCGACGGTGGCAAGACGTACCGGCTGCACCTGCCGCCAAACATTCCGGCCAAAACGTTCTGGTCGGTCGTGCTTTACGACACCCAGACCCGGTCGCTGCTGCAGACCGACCAACGGTCGCCCAG
>CAZNQC010000334.1:0-3042 GCA_964574825.1 uncultured Sphaerobacteraceae bacterium
CAGAGTTGAGGGTACGAAGATCGATATGTGCCCCAGCGGCCGTAGGGCGACCGGCAATAGGCGATTCGTGGAAGGATCGGGGAGGGGCGGACCCGCCGCGATGAGGCGCGAAATGTCGCATGCAAGGAGCAAGCGGCTGTTGTCCGCCCGGCCCTCTTGCCGGTTTCTCTTGGTAGGGGTCGACCTTCCGAGCCTGGGCAGGTGGCGTTGCATCCTCCATCTGGCTCGGATGTGTCGACCCGTCCCCCCGAATCTGAACAGGTACCAAGGCAGGAAATAGGATGGTGTTGAGGCCATGCGAGACTGGGGCATTGAAGGATGGGTGCTGGCGGAGCCTGGTGGGGAGAGGAACGATATGGTGCGCGGGGTTCTGCTGGATTTCTATGGAACGCTGGTTGAGGAAGATCACGTCAACCTCCAGGCGATAGCGAGTGCCATCCAGCGTGATGCAACGAGAGTGGCAACGGTTGGCGATATCGACGCGTTTTGGTATGACGCCTTCTTCATGCTTACCGACACCTCGCACGGGGAGGTGTTTCGCACGCAGGCAGTGATTGGCCATACATCATTGGAGCAAACGATCGCCCACTTTGGGTCCACCGTCGATGCCGCGTCAGCAGTGGCGGATCAGCAACGATATTGGGCAAATCCCACACGCTACGATGAGACCATGCCGTTCCTGGAGGCCGTTCGCGAACTGGGGCTGGTCACGTGCGTGGTGTCCAACGCCGACCGGTCCGATGTGGACGCCGCTCTTTCCCTGCATGGTCTCGCGGTCGATCATGTGGTCACCAGTGAGGATGCCCGGCATTACAAACCCCATCCCCGCATGTTCGAGCTGGCCATGGAGGCGACTGGTCTCCCGGCCCATGACCTGGTCCATGTTGGGGATTCCTGGCGGAGCGATGTCCGTGGAGCCAGCAGTCTCGGCATCCGCCCGGTCTGGCTGAATCGCGACGGCAAAACGCGCCCGGATGATGGTCTCACCGTCCACGAGGCGGCCAACCTGACCGATCTGACACCCTGGTTGCGGGAACAGGTTGCCCGTGATGAATGACGGTCCTTCCCCGGTCCGTGTGCGCGAGACGGCTCGGGTGGTAGTGCTCGACCCGGAAAGCCGCGTACTGATGCTGCACCTGCACTATCCCTATGTCATCGACCCGGCCAATCCCACTGGCGCCGGAGGCGGTGAACCGTTCTGGGCGTTTCCCGGCGGTGGATTGCAGCCGGGGGAATCTTTCGAGGACGCCGCCCGGCGTGAGTTGTGGGAGGAAACCGGAATCGACGTTGAGACGGTCGAATGCTGGCTCTGGTCGCGCGAGAAGCTGCTCCAGGTGCGTGGTGAGGATGTCGTCTTTCAGGAGCGCTACTGCCTCGTGCGGTTGCCAGAGGTGGTCGTCATCTCGCTCGATCATCTTGTCGGTGATGAACACGAGGCCCTGCTGGAGGCGCGCTGGCTCTCCCTCGACAACCTTTCACAGTTGGCTGATCCCGTCTCACCACCTGGCCTGGACGATCTTCTCCGACCTGTTCTGCAGGGCATCGTTCCGTTCGATCCTTGCCCGCTGTCCGGCTGATTGACGGAATCCCTTCTCCCAATCGACAAGATTGCTTGTGGAGGCGAAAGGGAGTGCTTCAACGATCGCGAACCCCCAGGCCGTTTACCGAACGCCGATACCCGTTGATACTCGATGCTTGTCTCTTCGGGCGTGGCAGATGTCACGACCCCATCGCTTTCACACGTGAGGACAGAGGATGCGTCTCGGAATCGACAGCTTCAGCCTTCGCTGGCAGGGATGGGATGCCATCCGGATCATGGACTACGCGGCGGAACTTGGTCTCGACAACGTGCATTTTTCCGAGCGTGAGCATCTGGGCAGCCTCTCACCGGAGCGGCTCAAGGAATTGCGTGCCTACGCCGACCGGCTCGGCCTTTCGCTTGAGATCGGCATGCGCAGCTTCAACCGGTTGTCAGCCACGTTCGACCCCTCGCTCGGATCTGGCGAAGATCAACTGATCGCCATGATCGACGCCGCCACGATCATCGGCTCCCCCATCGTGCGCTGCTTCGTGGGCATGGCCAGCGACCGGCTGCTGGTGTCACCGGCTGCGCTGATCGAGGAGACGATCCGCACGCTTCGTGCCGTCGCTTCCCGGGCCGAGGCCGCCAACGTCACGATTGCGGTCGAAAATCACGGCATGGGCGATCTGCTCGCACCGGAACTGCGGGATGTCATCACTGCGGTAGGCTCATCGCACGTGCGGGTCTGCTTCGATACCGGCAATCCGCTCTACGCCGCCGAGGATGCCGTCTACGCGGCTGAGATCCTGGCTCCGCTCACCGTTTCCACCCATCTGCGCGATACCAAAGTGTGGCTCGATGACGAGGGCGCGAGGGTGCAATGGGCTCCGGCCGGCCAGGGATCGGTTGACCTGCGGCGGATTGTGGAGCTGCTCGCCACGCACGCTCCGGCGGCCCCAATCGACCTGGAAATCATCACCGGCGGAGGCCCGGCCCTGATCGACTATCGGAATCCCGGGTCGGAACTCTGGCAGCTGTATCCGGAAATGACTGCCAGCTCGTTCGCGCGGTTCCTGACCCTGGCCGAACGCGGCGTGCCGGCACCATTGGACCAGTTGGTGGTGCCAGCGAGCGGCTGGCCGGACGCAGCCGATGCACAGGAGGCGTTGCGCCAGCAGCAGCGCGACCATTTCGAGGAAAGCGTGACCTGGTTCCGATCCTCGTTCGGCGCTGACAGTCTCACCTGAGTTCGCGCCGTTCCAGCGGCGGGGCAGGTTCGCGGATTAATACCGAAACGTCCCCCTGCTGTCAGGAACGGCCGGATTGGTGGTCGTAGTTGCGGGTATACATTCCGGCCGAGGCTTGCTGCAGTCCCAACCGCGTGTAGAACGGAACCACATCGTCGTCGCACAGCAGGTCGATCGAGTAGAAGTCGCTCAGCAGCTCCAGTATCCGCTTGACGAGCTCCGAGCCGATCCCGCGGCCCTGATACTCGGGCACCACCTCCAGCAGGGGAATGA
>CAZNQC010000335.1:0-3039 GCA_964574825.1 uncultured Sphaerobacteraceae bacterium
CTCCGCGGTAAATCGCGGTAATTCCGCGCTAAATCAGGTCCAAACGGCCCATGGAATCAACGATTCCTGAATTACCGATTTAAAGAATTACCGCGGAGCACTTCACGGAGCCACGCGACTGGAGGCAGCAATGATTCGGAAGGGCACACGAATCCTGGTGGTGGAAGACGATCTTTCCATCGCGCGCCTCCTGCAACTCGAATTGACGGATCGTGGCGCCGAAGTCCACCTCGAACACAACGGTCTGGATGCCCTGGCCGCGCTGGAGACCTTCCGGCCAGACGTGGTGCTGCTGGACATTCTTCTGCCGGGCATGGATGGGGAGCACGTCCTCTCTCGCATCCGGCGCTCGGGCACGTCCCTGCCGGTGATCATGATCACCGCCCGCGATGCCTCCCGCGACAAGGTGCGCAACCTCAACACCGGAGCCGACGACTACCTCACCAAGCCGTTCGACATCGAGGAAGTCGTTGCCCGGATCGGCGCGGTCCTGCGCCGGGTCCAGCCGACTGCCACCATCGCCCTTGGCAGCCTCCTGATCGAGCCCGAGAGCCATCGCACGCTCCTGGGCGGGTCCGATCTCGCCCTGACCGCGAAGGAGTTCGATCTGCTACTGGTGCTGGCCCGGCACGCCGACCAGGTGCTTTCCCGGAACCAGGTGCTCGATCTCGTCTGGCCGGCGGCCGATGTCGACCCGAACATCGTCGATGTCTACCTGGGATATCTGCGCAAGAAGCTGGCGAATCATCCCGGTGCCCCGGTGATTCAGACGGTGCGTGGCGTTGGCTTTCGCCTGGTGGCGGAGTAAACCATGCTGGCCTGGATCCCGATCCGGTGGCGGATCACCCTCTTTCATGTGCTGACCCTGCTGGCAATCGCGGCCCTGTTGATCCTGGGCATGTTCGCCGTCTTCGGCATCGCGGCCGAGAACTTCGTCGAAGCCCAGGCTACTGCGCGTTCGGTCGAGGCGTCCCGCAAGCTGGAAAACCAGGGCACGCTCTCCGACGCGGATCTGGTCACGCTCAACCGCGACAGCGTCTTCATCATTGCCATCGATGCCGAGGGGAAGGTGGTAGCCCAGATTGGTTCGGGTCTCCAGCCTGGTGAGGCCGCGCCTTCCGATCTCTGGCAACCAGTCGCCGAAACGGGGGAGGCTGTCAGTACCGGCGAACGCGACGTCTGGGACCGATGGGACGACAGCGCCGACTTCGTGCACACCGAACCGGTCGGTCCCAACGACGAAGGAATCGCTTTTGTCGCCGCTGGCGTGAATTACGACACGGTTGGCCAGGCGCAATACATGTGGGTCACCTTCGCCTTCATTGGCTTCGGGGTGGTGGCCTTCGTGCTGGCGGTGGCCGGATCGTTTTTCCTCACGCGCTATTCGCTCGCACCGGTCACGGCCATTGCCCGTGCGGCCGCCACCATCAGTGAGGAGGACCTCTCACAGCGCCTGCCGGTTCGTTCTGGCCGGGGCGACGAACTGGATCGCCTGGCCCGCACCTTCAACGATCTGCTGGCCCGGCTCGAAACCGCCTTCGCCGACCGGGAAGCGGCCCTGGACTACCAGCGGCGGTTCGTGGCCGACGCCAGCCACGAACTGCGGACGCCGCTG
This sequence comes from uncultured Sphaerobacteraceae bacterium, assembly GCA_964574825.1. Lineage (GTDB taxonomy): Bacteria > Chloroflexota > Chloroflexia > Thermomicrobiales > UBA6265 > JACCYX01. Next base: position 1,616 of record CAZNQC010000335.1, read on the forward strand.
ACATCCATCGTTGGGTACACCCGGCTCCTTCAGCGCTGGGGCACCGATCGTCCCGCCGCCTCCGCCGAAGCCCTGGACCACCTCCACCGCGAAGCCGAGCGCATGCAACGCCTGGTTGAGGGTCTCCTCCTGCTGGCGCGTGGTGACGAAGCAAGCGGGTTGGTCCTGGCGCCAGCGGATCTGGGACCCATCGTGCTGGCCGCCACCGACGAGGCGGCGACCCTCGGCGACGCAGTGGCCCTCGTGGTGGAGGGAGATGGTCCCTGGCCGGTCAACATCGATACCGATGCGATGCGTCAGGTTCTGGGCGTGCTCCTCGACAATGCCCGGCGCCACGCACCCGGAGCGCCAGTGACGTTTCAGCTCAAGGAGGAAGGCAACGAGATCGTGCTGGAGATTGCCGATGCAGGACCGGGCATTGCGGTGGATCACCTGCCACATGTCTTCGAGCGGTTCTACCGGGGAGACCATTCGCGCACCGGACGCGGTGCCGGTCTGGGGCTCGCCATCGCCCACGACCTGGTCACCCGCCAGGGCGGCACCATTCGTGTCATGAGTGAGGTTGGCGAAGGCACCAGTTTCACCATACGCTTCCCACGTGCACCATGGGTGTCGTCCGCCGTCACCGGCATGCCGGAAACGGCACCACCGGCAGACGGTCGGCGATCTGGTAGCATGCATGCAGAAGTAAACTGAGGATTGCACTCGGAATGGCCGCGCGGTCAGGAAGGCAGGTCGGGATGGCGGTTGATATGAAGGAAGTCGTGGAACAGCGGGACGCCTCCGCGTTGGTGGAGCGGCTTCGTGCTGATCGACTGACGTCCGTGGACGATGTCTACGAGATCAACGGCCGCCCGCATCCGATGATCGCGGAAAAGCACACCACGTATCTGACGCCCCTGATCGAAGACTTCATCGCGAACTCGCCCTTTTTCATGATCGCCACGGCTGACGATCAGGGCAACTGCGATGTCTCGCCAAAGGGCGATGGGCCGGGTGTCGTCAAGGTCCTCGACGCCCGCACGCTGGTGATCCCCGACCGGCCCGGTAACCGCCGGGTGGACGGCCATCGCAATCTCATCGCCAATCCGCACATCGGCCTGATTTTCGTTGTGCCGGGTGTCGATGAAACATTGCGGGTCAATGGCCGCTGCTTCATCTCCCGCGACCCGGAACTGCTGGAATCGCTGGTCTACCAGGGCAAGACGCCGAAACTGGCGATGGTCGTCGAAATCGACGAGGTCTACATGCACTGCGCCCGGGCGTTCCTCCGCTCCGGGATGTGGAAGCCGGAGGCGTGGCCGAACGAGGACGACATCCCCACCCTGGCCGCCATCATGGCCGAGCAGAAGAACATGCCCGCCCCCGACGAATCGCAGGGCAAGCGGCAGGAGGAATACCGCCAGTTCCTCTGGTAGCGTTCC
>CAZNQC010000336.1:0-3033 GCA_964574825.1 uncultured Sphaerobacteraceae bacterium
GGATATCGCCCAGCGCCGTGCGCGCCGAGTCTGGCGGCCCTCCTCACGAGCGCTGCCCGCAACGCGCCACCCGGATTTGGTGTCAGGCGGGGGTCACGAATCCGGCGGCGAATTCGGGATCGGGTTCGATCATGGAAATGATGTCGATCAGCACCCCGTTCGGATCCTGGGTGAGGAAGTGGCGCTGCCCGAAGGCTTCGCTGCGGAGTTCCTGCACGATCGGCAATCCTGCTTCGACCAGACGAGCGTGCTCGGCGTCGACATCCTCCACCTCGAAGTTCAGGATCAGCCCGGAAACCTTGCCCCGGTGGCTGGCGGGAATCGATTCGTGCCGCCCATCCATCACGGCCAGGTTCACGCCCGGATCGTCCTGCCAGGTGAGGTGGACGTACCAGTCGATGGCGAAGGCCGGCTGGAATGGGAAGAACTGCTGGTAGAACGCGACCGTACCAGCCACATCATCAGTCATCAGCACCGGATACGCAGATGTCGTTCGCATGGGTTGCCTCCTTGAGCGACAAAAACATACAATCTGTATGTTTGTATGATTCGACAATACATACAGGCTGTCTGTTTGTCAATACGGAGAGGTGGCCAGATTTGGAATCGAAGAATGCCGTCCGCGCGGAGAAGACCCGCTCGCTCCTGATCGACACCGCCTGCGCCCGGTTCGCCGCCGATGGTTACGCCGCCACTTCCACCCCCGCCATCGTCGAGGAAGCCGGGGTTTCGCGCGGCTCGCTCTACCATCACTACCGGGACAAGGCCGCCCTCTTCCAGGCCGTGGTCGAACGCGAGTACGCCCAGGTGGCAGAAGCGATCGAGGCCGCCGCCGGTGCCCGCATGGCCGAGACCAGCGATTCGGTCGCCATCCTGGCCGCGGGCGGTGATGCGTTCCTCGATGCGATGCGCGATCCGGGCCGACGACGCATCCTGCTGATCGATGGCCCCGCCGTGCTGGGACCGGAAACCATGCGCGAGATCAACGCCCGCCACACCGGTCGCACGTTGCGGGCCGGTATCGCGGCGGCTGTCGCCTGCGGCGACTTCACCGACCTCCCGGTCGATGCCCTGGCCGACCTGCTCGATGCCGCCTACGACCGGATCGCCCTGGTGGAAGGGGACGACCAACCACATCGCCGGATGCTCCGTACCCTGATGGACGGCCTGCGCCGAACCCCGGCAACACGACCAACTAGCCCCTAACCGGAATCTGGCGGCAACCCATCATCACCAACAGCGGAAATTGCCGTAGAGTGGAACGCAGGCACCGCACCGTATTCCTCACCGAAGTGGAGCACCCTGTGACCGATCGTCGCCTTGTCACGCTTTCATCCACATGGTCAAACCGCCTCTCTCGTCGCTCGGTCGTGCGCGGCACGGCACTTGGCGCGGCAAGTCTGACGGCTGTCCCATTCCTGGCGGCCAGGGCTCAGGAGGCCAGCCCTGATGCCTGTGCCGACATCACCCCGGACGAGATGCTCGCCATGGCATCGAGCTTCTTCACCGAAGGCCTGGCCGCCGGCAACCTCGATATCGTCGACGAGATCTACGCTTCCGCCAGCACACACGACGGAGCCTTTTTCCCGGTGGCCCCGGACCACCAGGCGATCAAGGACTTGCTGGCCGATATCCGGACCGCCTTCCCCGACCTGACCGTGGTCATGGACGACGCCTTCACCGATGGCGAGTTCGTTGTGATTCGCTGGACGTGTTCGGGTACCTTCTCGGCGTCCGTGCAGGGCTTCGCGCCGACGGGTGAGTACGTTTCGTGGAGCGGCGTGAACATCTTCCAGTTCGCCTGCGGGTTGATCGTGGAGAGCTGGTCCGAGGCCGACAACCTGACGCAACTTGGGCTCGGCCTGGACTCGGGCACGGAGGTCGTGGTGGCCACGCCGGCCGTGGCGACGCCGGTGGCGGCCTGCGCGGAAACATCCGAGGCCGAAAACATCGAGTTGGCCCAGCAGTGGCTGAGTGTCTTCACCACCGGAGACCTGGATTCCCTGGCGGACCTGGTGACACCCGACACCCGGCATCACTTTGGCCTGCGGCGCGACACCATCGGCCTGGTACCGTTGCAGGAAGGAATTCAACTCTTCCTGACCGGCTTCCCCGACATGGAGACCGTGGTGGAGCAGGCCATTGCCCACGACAATCTGGTCGCGTTGCGATACAGCGTCACCGGCACGCTCGACGGACCATTCCTGAGCGCCGAGCCCAATGGCACCAGAGCGGAATGGACCGGCATCAATGTCTTCCGGTTCGAGTGTGGTCGGGTCGCCGAGAGTTGGTCGGAGGTGGCCGGCGTGAGCCTCTGGCAGCAACTCGGCATCGTGCCAACCGCCGCCACGCCTGCTTCCTGATCCGCTGCGTTCCAGCAAGCACCTCTCTCGGCATCTACACCAACCGTCTCCGCTTCATGCTCTGAAAGGACCCAGACATGCGCCGCCTCGTGACTCTGGTTTCGCTCCTGCTGGCCTCGTTCCCCCTGGGCGCCCTGGCCCAATCGGCCACGCCCATCGCGACGGTCGACCCGGCCGCCTGGTGCGTCGAAAAGGGCGGGACAGTCGTCCACCGCACCCCGGCCCTGGGCACCAACAATCCCGATCAGATGCTGGTCCTCGGCGATGGCGTCGATTTCTGCGAGTTCACAGGCGGCGAAGGTGCCGATCCTCCCACTTCGCGCATCTCGATTGACATCAACTCGCTGGCAACCAGCGAACCAACTCTCGCTGCCCTTGCTTACCTGACGAAGCCAGCCGTTCCGGATGGCCCGAACGATGGGTCGAACCCGGCGACCGCCTACTGCCTGCATCTGGGCGGACAGGAACTGGGGTCCGCCACCATATCCGGCGGCGGCTGGATCACGGATGCCCGGGGCAATGACCTGGACGTGCTGGAAGCCTGCACCTTCGCCGATGGCTCGATCATCGATTCGTGGGGCATCACCTATCACAGCGACGGCACCATTCGCGGCGCGGATCTCACCCCACTCTTCGGCTACCAGGCCACTGACTATCCGGACGTCTTCCC
>CAZNQC010000337.1:0-3015 GCA_964574825.1 uncultured Sphaerobacteraceae bacterium
GGAGGAGCGGACCTGCCGCGATCGGTCACGAAACGATCCATTCAGTGATCGAGCGACTGTTGTCCGCCCTGCCCTGTTGCCGGTCATCCCTAGGACTCTACATCTGGCACGACACCGCCGGTTCCAACGGTCCCTCAATAACAATCGGCCCTTCCGCCCCGAGATCGATCTGGAGCACCTGGCCCTCTCCGGCCATGGCGCCGAACGCCGGTTGCGCCACATACAGCGAACCATCCGGCCCGAACCCCATTTTGACCGGGAAGTCGAGACCAGTCACAAGCTCTTCGGCGGAATCGGGGCCGCTCTGGCGCACGACCTTGCCAGTCCCGGCACTCACGAACGGCGGTTCGCCAATGTTGCCGGTCGCCATTTCGAGCGCCAGCAGGGTCCCATCGGCGTCGAGCGCGATATCGGTCACAGCCGTCAGCCCGGTCCAGACATCCGACACCTCGCCTTCGGCCGAAACATGCACCACCCTGGCCGAACCATCGACGAACGGCAGGGACGAAAGGAAGCCGACGTAAACGCCGCCTTCCGGCGCCAGCACAATGCCTGTCGGCGCCACATTCCCCACCACCGAGAGGTCCACAATCCGGGTGATCGTGCCATCGGGAGTGATCGTCAGCACCTGCTGGTGATTTGCTTCGGACAACCACAGGACACCATCGCCGGCGATGATCGAGAACGGTTCCGCGTCGGGTGAAACCGGATCGTGCGGCGTTTCCACCGGATTCTCGCGAACCCAGGCACTGGTGTCGGCGATCAGCACATAGCTGCCATCGGCATTGATCTGATAGACACCATTCGGAAAGTCAGGATTGCCATAGGCCTCACCGCCACCAGCCACGATGCCATAGAGTTGGCCGTCCAGAATCGCGACATCGTCGAGACCGAAGACCCACCCCAGATCCGGGACACCGCCAGAGGGAAACCCCGTTGCCACGATCACCGGGCAACCATCGGCAATGCTGGCGACACCTGCCGTGAGGGTGCCGGTGTACACCACGTCCGCACCTGTCACTTCCGGCGTGCCTTCGGCGTTGACACCCCCTTCGCCGGACGCAAGAGCCTCCTCCGCCACCACGCCATCGCCACCCAACCCGATGTACATCGTGCCATCGGCCGCCCACGCGAAGCCCCGCGGATTGGTCAATCCACTCGCCGCAACAGCCACGGCATTGGCCTGGGCTGCGGACATCCTGAACGAAGACACCACAACTGGACCGACCGCCAATGCGGCCGCCGTTCCGATCAGGACCCGTCGTCGATCGATTCGCAGAGGCATCTGCGCATCCTTCCTGCTGCGCGGCCACCGGCAATCGTCAACCTGGCGATGATGGCCGCAGGAAGAGCATGTCGTGCCCACCCGGCATCCCGCATCGTGGAAATCCGCTATTCCCTGCCAACGAACCTGTAGGTATTTCGTGCAACGCTGGGTGTGACCCAGACCAGATCAGACCAGCGAGTGCCGCACCGCCCACACCGCTGCCTCGGCCCGGGACGAGACATTCAGCTTGCCGTAGATGTTCTGAACGTGATTCCCCACCGTCCGGCGACTGATGAAGAGCGCATCTGCAATCTCGCCATCCGTCTTGCCGGTCGCCAGCAATCGCAGCACCTCGACTTCCCGTGCCGTGAGGCCGAAACTAGGCTCCTCCTCCAGCCCGGGCGCCTCGACCGCGAGTGCTTCAGCAACCGCAACGGAGAGATCGAGCTCCCGCCCCGCCGCCCAGGTCTGGGCGGCTGCCTCTGGATCGGCAAGAGGCGGCAAGGTGCGAGGGTATCGGCTGCGCGCTGCCGTCCGCATCGCATCCCAGGGCGGACAGGGATCGGCTTCCCGAGCCCAGGGCTCGGGCAATCCCAACGCGCGCTGGCAGCTCATGGCTTCGAAATCGAACTGATATCCGAACTGCGCGTGACACTTTTCGGCCGCGCCGAGAAAGTGTGCGGCCTGGGTGTGGTCACCCAAACCTGCCAATGCCCCGCCTATGGCGCCAAGGTCGTAACACACTTTCCGAACGTTGCGAAACCGCCACGCAAGCTCGAGGTTCTGGCGATAGAAATCCAGGGCCAATCTGTCGTCGCCACGCAGGCGAGCCATGTCCCCCATGAACGTAAGTACGTGCGTACCGTAGATGTGGCTATGCCCCAATTGCGTACCGGCCCTCACCTGTCGATCAGCGACTTCCGCAATCCATCGCTCCGTCTCATCCAGATGTCCCTGAAGAAATTCCGCATGCGCGACATCAACCAGAACGGTCGAAATGAAGTTCCTGATCCAGGGTTCGGGAGGCAACGACTCCAGGTATTCGATCGCCTTGAGATTGTAGGCACGGCAAAGGTCGAACCGTTCGCATCCTTCAGCACCCACACCGGCCAGCACAAGTCCGTAGATTGTGTCCAGCAGGTTAGCTTGAGGATCAGCAAGGCGCAGACTTTCCCCGGCAAGATCGAGGGCCGTTTCCAGGTTGGCACGTGTGTTGTTGATCCAGCTCAATGTCGCCAGTGCTTTTGCGCGAACCGCCTGGGAAACACCGATGCTCGCATGTTTGGCGGGAGTCAGCCAGGCAATGCCATCGTTCCCTTCACCCAGCACGACCCAGAGCCCGCCAAGCACGCCAGCCATCTCCAGAACTGACTCGTCGTAGCCCTGCACGGAAAGCCACGCCAGTGCCTCCCGGATGTTTCCGCGCTCACGTTCCAACTCGGCCAGCCGCGCCTCTCCCTCCGCCAGCGGCATGAACCAGCACCACTCGCTCCGTTCGGCAACGGTTCGCACCCAGTCAGCGTGCCGGTTTCGTGTTTCGTGCTCCTCCCCACTCGCCGCCAACCGCTCCAACCCGAATTCGCGGATCGTCTCCAGCATGAAGTACCGTGTCCCACCCTCCTCCCCGGGATGCGCCACGATCAGGCTGCTTGCCGCGAGGTCTTCAAGGATGCTCACCGTCTCGCCTAGATGACCAATCACGGCCTCGGCCGCTTCCAGCGTGAACCCACCCACGAACACCGCCAATT
>CAZNQC010000338.1:0-3005 GCA_964574825.1 uncultured Sphaerobacteraceae bacterium
CTTCGGAACAGAAGGTTCGGGGTTCGAGTCCCTGCGAGCGTACCAAAAACAGTTGATTTCATAGGGTTTTCGGGCTAGTGATATTCACTGGCCCGATTTCTTTGGCCAAAATGCTTCCCTTTTGCTTCCCCAAGAAACCTCAGCTCGAGACTTCCCCCAACCAAGCCACACCTGTCAACAGGTCCCGATCAGCCTCGCGTCTATGCTCGATCAATCGGCCACCGGCTCATTGCGCCTGATCCTGCTTGCGAGCCACCCGGCCCGCAACCATCAGAAGCTGCCGCAGCTACACCACGCTCCAATACGACCGGTCGAGCAAGCGGGCCAACTCCCGGCTCGTGAGGTGCGCCTTCTCGCTGAACTGGATGATCTCGGCTTCCGACCACAATCGGCAGTTGCACTCGCGCACTGGGCGCACGCGACGCCATTGGCGGGCGATCCGGACCGAGCTGGCCGAACGGTTGACCCGTTGTTTCGAGGGTTGGCACGTCATGATGGGACAGCGGACGGCTCCCTGGAGCTTCCCAACCAAGCGCCACCGGCGACCAGACGGTGCTGGAGATCTTCGATGGCGATCTCTCGCGGTTGGCATCCTTCAGCGACGGCCATCGCGGCGGCGATACCTGCTGCCTCGCCCATGGCGAAACAGGGCGGCATCACGCGGGTCGCTCCCATGGCGATGTGGGTGGCGGAGATGCTGCGGCCGGCCACGAGGACCCCATCCAGCACTTCCGGCACCAGGCAGCGATAGGGAATCTGGTACTCGTTGGCTGTCTGCCAGGTCCCGTCCGTGCCGCCACCGTCCCCGGTTGGGCTGTGGACATCGACGGGATAGCCACAAAGGGCAATCACGTCGTCGAACGAGCGGCCAGTCGCCAGGTCGTCCTCGGTCAGCACGTACTCACCGACGATCCGGCGCGTCTCCCGCACACCGACAGTTGCCGCAGTGTCGAGAAGTTCAGCATGCTCGAAGCCGGGGAGCCGGTGCCGGAAGAATCGCATCAGCGCCGCGACCTGTTCCCGTCCTTCCACCTCACCGCGGGTCAGATCGCGGACATTGGTCCCGTCGAGGTGGTGCAGGCGGGTGGTGTTGATCCGCCAGACACCTGGTTCGAGCGTCTTGTAGAGGCCAATGCCCTTGCGTGGAATCGGGAACTCACCCGCCTCACGGGCTTGCTGCACGATGCTCGCGAATGGCCGATAGTCCTCGGGGTGGGCGGCGACGTAGTCCTCCACTACCCGGTCATTGACGTTTCGGACGCGGAAGAAGAGCGTCATCGGCTGGAGGAGACCATCCTCCGGTCGCCCCAGCTCGAATCTGCCGCCGGCCAACGCCACCACGTCGGCATCGGCAGTGCAGTCGATGACCACCCTGGCGGAGATCGCCTCCAGCCCTGATTTGCTGGCCGTCACCAGGCCGGTCACGGCATCGCCATCCGTCAGCGTATCGACGACCATGGTGTGGAACTGCAGTGTCACGCCAGCTTCCTGTAACAGGCGGGTGGCGACATGTTTGACCGCCTCCGGCTCGAACGGGGTGACCTTGTCGTGGCCGAAGACGATGAATCCGCAATAGGCGCTGCCGGCGGGAATGCCAGCGGGATGACGGGCGCCGCCCTCGCGTTCCATTTCGCGGACGACTTCCTCGAAGATGCCACGGATCAGCATTTCCTCGCCGTCGAGGCTGTACGAGGTCATGCACGGTCCAACGAGACCGGCGGTGAGATTCCCGCCGATGTAGCCGTTCTTCTCGACCAACATGGTTCGCGCCCCCTGCCGGGCGGACGCGATTGCGGCGGCAATGCCGGCTGGACCGCCACCGGCGACGAGCACTTCGGGCTCGGCCACGATTGGAACCTGCTTGCTGAAGGTGATGTGGACCATGGTATCTCGCCGCTCCTTCGGATGAAGCCGACCCTGGGCAGGGTTGATGAGGTGGGTTGTCTTGTCTGGGCCGATCGTCGCAGGTTCGGCCGGTCTGGTCCAGCACCTCCAGGGTCCGGTTTTGCCGAATCCAGCACATGGAATTGACAGCCTCCGGGCCACATTTCAGAATGACCCCGCATCGTGCCACAACTCGATGCCTGCAGTTCGATCGCATGTCCGCGGTCGTCAACGCGTCGTCACCGGGCGTCTCACGGTTCAGGTTGCGCCCGGTGGCCACAATGTGCGCGGCCCGGCCGTGCCTGGAAGGCTCACATGCGCGCCTACATCCTCTCGATTGGCTCCGAACTGATCCTCGGCCAGCTGACCGATACGAACGCCACCTATCTCGCCCAGGAACTGGCCGGTGCCGGGATCGAACTCATTCACGTGACTCACGTTGGAGACAACCTCGAGCAGCTCTCCAATGCCATCAGCCATGCGCTCACGCTGGCCGATGTCGTGATCTGCTCGGGCGGGATTGGGCCGACCGATGACGACATGACCAGAGAGGCGATTGCGGCCGTGCTGGTCGAGACGCCGCGAATCGACCCGGATCTGTTCCGCGAACTCCAGTCATTCTTCTCCGGGCGTGGCCAGGCGATGCCGGAACGCAACGCGAAGCAGGCGTGGGTGATTCCATCGGCCGAGGTGCTGCCCAATCCGGTCGGCACGGCGCCAGGCTGGTTCGTGACTGCGGGTGAGGATGACCCGCGTTACATCGTGACGATGCCGGGCGTGCCGCGGGAGATGTTCCGGATGTGGCAGGAGCAGGCGCTTCCTCGTCTGCAGGCCCTGGCCGGACAGCAGGTGATCGACTCGACAATCATCAAGACGATCGGAATTGGCGAGTCGGCGGCCGAGCAGGTGCTGCACGACCTCGTGGTGGCGGCAGATCCGGTGGTGGCGACCTATGCCAAGGACGATGGTGTTCACGTGCGGGTGACCGCGGTGGGCAATGATGCCGAGGAGACTCGTGCCCGGCGCGATCGCGGCGCGGAAGCGGTGCGGAATCTGCTTTCCACTTACATCTGGGGGAAGGACGATGACACGCTGGCGACGGTGATTGCCGAGCGGCTGGA
>CAZNQC010000339.1:0-2933 GCA_964574825.1 uncultured Sphaerobacteraceae bacterium
TGCTTGATGATTGCCCGGATCCACGGTTCGATGATTGGGGAGCACTACGCATCATGACTGCCATTTCCCGTTGGAACCCAGGCGACCAGATTCTCTTTCGGTTCATTCGCAACCGGCCGGCCGATCTCATCCTGCCAGTGACCGTGGTGCACGACGGCGACGACTACTCCGCCTGGCACATCGCCGCTGGCACACCCCTGATGGGACAGGCCACCGCGTCGGGCGAGGGCCTCGGGCGAGAGATCCCCTTCGTGGAACGCGAGCGGATGATCGGGGGCCTTGCTCCCAAGACCTGGCGGGTCAACAACGCCCTCGTGCTTACCAGGCCGAACTGGTTGAGCGCGATCTCCCTCTTCTGGCGGGCTGAAACGGGCGACTTCGTCGGCTATTACGGCAACATCCAGGCCCCGCTCGTGCGCACGGAGCGTGGATTCGACTCCGCCGACTACCTGCTGGACGTCGTGATCGATCCTGACCTCACCACCCGCTGGAAGGACGAGGACGAATGGGATGAAGCTCGGGCCCACGGCATGATGGAACCTGACCTGCTCGACGCCGTGCGTGCCGAGGGGGAGCGGATCATGGCCATGGCAGCGGCGCGAGCGTGGCCGTTCGATGGCACGCTGGTCGGCTGGCAAGCCGATCCCACCTGGCCGGTGCCTGAACTTCCCGCTGACTGGGACGCGGGCCTGGACTATCCGGAACGCTGACCGACATCTCCTTCCGGTTATGCGCGGGTTCGACTAACGGTGTTGTCCGTGCCTGGAGGCTCGTGATGTAGGGATGCTCGGCCCGGTGCCGTCACGGGATCTCGCCAACTACCAACGGCGCCGGGTCTGTGCATCCCACTCTGGCCGGCGCCAGTCCCCGAATCTGAACCGGAACCCGAAACGTTGACTTGACGTTCAACCTGCAGCGCCTCTACGCTGGACGCACCGTATTCGCATGCATTCCCGAGAGGAGTGATTGGCATGGCAGTCTTCACGATCCCCACCCCTGCAACCTGCCTCCTCGTTGAAGGACTCCCCTTGCATGCGGATCGTCAATATCGGCATCCTGGCGCATGTCGACGCCGGAAAGACCACACTCACTGATCAGCTGCTCTATCACGCCGGGGTCATCGCCGCGCCCGGCAGTGTCGATCGCGGCACCACCCAGACCGACACGCTCGACCTCGAACGCGAACGCGGCATCACCATCCAGTCGGCCGTCGTTTCCTTCACCATTGCCGACCTCAAGGTCAACCTGATCGATACTCCTGGCCATCCTGATTTCATTGCTGAAGTCGAGCGGGCACTACGGGTGCTCGATGCGGTGGTACTGGTGGTGTCGGCGGTGGAGGGTGTGCAGCCGCAAACCCGTCGCCTCTTCCGGGTGATCCAGCACCGGCGACTGCCCTGCCTCATCTTTCTCAACAAGATCGATCGTGTTGGTGCTCGTATTGACGAGGTGATTGCCGACCTCGAGCGGGAACTCGGGGCACATCCCCTCGTGCTTTCGACCGTGCGCGATGCTGGTTTGCGCAGCGTAGCCAGCACGCTGACCGACTTCGCTGACCCTGCCGTTCGCGATGCTGCCATCGACCTGCTGGGCCGCAACGATCAAGGACTCCTGGACCGCTGGGTCGAACAGGGTGGCGATCTCGATCGTGACCAGGTCTGGAAGTCGGTGACCGGTCAGGTTCAGGCTGGTCTGCTGCAACCTGTGGTCTGTGGCGCTGCTGCCAATGGCGTTGGGGTCGGGGATCTGGTCGATGTCCTCGCCGCCACCGCGCCGCCACCCACCGGGCAGCTTGATGACCTTCCGCTGGCGGTGGAAATCTTCAAGGTCCAGCGTGCCGCCAATGGTGAAAGATCGGTGATTGGTCGCGTCTGGCAGGGCTGCCTGGCGGTTCGCCAATCGGTCGATATCGTGCATCCGCACAGCGATCTCGAAACTGTCTCGACCCGGGTGACCAACGTGCTGGCGTATGCCGATGGCCGCCAGCACCAGGCAGCCGAGGTGCGAGCGGGAGACATCGTGCGCCTGCAGGGCTTGCCGGATGCCCGGATCGGAGATTGGCTTGATACCCCGCTTCAGGACCGCATTCCCGCCTTCGAGCCGCCCGTCTTCGAATACCAGGTGATGCCTGCGCAGCCAGAGAAGCAATTCGATCTCCGCCAGGCGCTCTCCATCATCGCCGACGAAGACCCCCTCATCGAAGTCCGCCTCGACGACGTGGATCAGGCGATATTCATCCATCTCTACGGTGAAGTCCAGCGCGAAGTGGTGGAACACACGCTGCTCGAACGCTTCGGGCTGACCACCTCCTACGGCGCACCCGCCGTGATCTGCGTGGAACGTCTGCGGGGCAGAGGGGCGGCGGCCGAGATCTTCGGCGAAACGAATCCGCCCTTCTATGCCACGGTCGGGTTCAGGATTCAGCCAAAACAGGGCGATCTGCCCCGCTGGCGCTACACGCCGGGCAAGGCCAAGCGGAACTTCTTCGATGCGGCCGAGATTGGAGGTCGCTCGACGCTCGCGGCTGGCTTGCACGGCTGGCCGATTGTTGATGTGGACGTGGAAGTCACCGACCTGATCTATCTCGTGTCCTCGGTGCCAGCCGACTATCGCAAACTGGCAGCCCTGGTGATGGCCGATGCCGTGCACCAGGCGGGCACCGTTGTCTGCGAGCCAGTCCATCACTTCACGATGCGCACCCCGGCCGACTATTCCGGCGGCTGCATTCACCTGCTCCTCACCCAGCGGGCAGAGATCGCAACCTCCGGCATGGATGGTGAACTCACGGTGATCGAGGGCACCATTCCGGCTGCCTCGATCGATACCGTGGCCCGCTCCCTGCCAGGGCTCTCGCAGGGACGTGGTGACCTGGATACTCGCTTCTTCGACTACCAACCGGTCACCGGCGAGCCACCCGAACGACGGCGGACTGG
>CAZNQC010000340.1:0-2926 GCA_964574825.1 uncultured Sphaerobacteraceae bacterium
AACGCCGCCCGCCAGATCAGCCACATCATGAAGCCAGACTTTCCAGCCCATCGCCTGCTCGTGGTGGAAGTCTTCACTCCGAGCGGCAACTGGTCGTCCTATCCTCCCCACAAGCATGACGTCAGCCAGATGCCGGCCGAATCCGATCTGGAGGAGATCTACTACTACCGAATCGATCCGGCCGATGGCTTCGGTCTCCAGCGCCTCTACACCGACGACGGCTCCTTCGACCACGCCTGGGTGATCAAGGATGGTGATCTGCTGCTGGTCCACGAGGGATATCACGCCTTTGCGGTCGCCCACGGCTACACCGGCTACTACCTGAACGTGCTCGCCGGCGACGAGCCAACCGGGCGCACCATGCAACCAGCCGACGACCCCGCCTATGCCTGGGTTCGCAGCACCTGGACCGATGAGCAGAACGAAGGCGCAACCTCGTGGACGGAGATCGATGCCCGCGTCAACCGCGGCGCCGGCCGTCGCCAGAGCTAGCTCAAAGCCCAAAAACTCTGAGCAATGAACGCTGCTGCCAATCGTCAGTACGGGAGTCCTGGCCAGCCGCCAATCGAGACCTCGCCCAGGGAGAATCGGCTGGCGTATGGGCTCCCCCTGAGTTGGCCCGGAACGAATACTGGAGGAATCCCATATGTCCACTATCCGAATGACTGTCGCCCAGGCGATCGTCAAATACCTGTCGGTCCAATATTCCGAGCGCGACGGTGTTGAGCAGCGGTTGTTCGCCGGCATGTTTGGCATCTTCGGTCATGGCAATGTCACCGGCTTGGGTCAGGCGCTTGAAGAAGTTGGCGAAGACCTGACCTACTACCGCCCGCAGAACGAACAGGCCATGGTCCATTCCGCCGTCGCCTACACGCGGATGAAGAACCGGCTGCAGATGTTCGCCTGCACGTCCTCGATTGGACCTGGCGCGACAAACATGCTGACCGGGGCTGCCCTGGCCACGGTCAACCGGCTACCGGTGCTGCTGCTGCCAGGAGACATCTTCGCCAATCGCAAGCCCAATCCAGTCCTGCAGCAACTCGAATATCCCCTCAGCCAGGACATGAGCGTCAACGACGCCTTCCGGCCAGTCTCGAAGTTCTGGGATCGCATCTATCGCCCTGACCAGCTCATCTCGTCCCTGCCGGAGGCGATGCGCATTCTGACCGATCCTGCCGAGACTGGAGCCGTGACGATCGCCCTGCCGCAGGACGTTCAGACCGAAGCCTATGACTTCCCGGCAGCGATGTTCGAAAAGCGTGTCTGGAAGGTCCGGCGGCCCATCCCGGTCGGCGAGGACCTGCAGGCCGCCGCCGAACTGCTGGCTGGCGCCAAGCACCCCCTGATCGTTGCCGGTGGTGGGGTCACCTACTCCGAAGCCAATGCCGCGCTTGATGACTTTGCGACAACCTTCGGCATCCCGGTCGCCGAAACCCAGGCCGGCAAGGGTGTCCTGCCCTGGAACCATCCGTGGAGTGTCGGGCCGATCGGCGCGGCTGGTGGACTGGCCGCCAACCGCCTCGCCCGCGATGCAGACGTTGTCCTGGCCATCGGCACGCGGCTCGCAGACTTCACCACCGGCTCGAAAACGGCCTTCCAACACCCCGACGTGAAGATCATCGGTGCCAATATCGGATCGATGGATGCCTACAAGCTGGGAGCCATGCCGCTGATCGGCGATGCCCGGGCAACGCTCGAGAACCTCAGCGAAATGCTGACGGTGCAGGGAGCCAGGGCGCACGACCGTGCCCCGATCGCTGCGCTCAAGCAGGAGTGGGATGCGGCCGTGGACGAACTGATCGATCCGGACAAGGGCGGACCGTTCTCTCAGCCCCAGGTGATTGGCGTCGTCAATGCCCAGGCCGAGGAACAGGATGTCGTGGTCTGCGCTGCCGGCGGCATGCCAGGTGACCTGCTCAAGATGTGGCGACCGATCACCCCGAAGAATTACCACGTCGAGTACGGCTACTCGTGCATGGGCTACGAGATCGCCGGCGGCCTCGGCGTCAAGATGGCCAATCCCGATGGTGAAGTCTTCGTCATGGTCGGCGACGGGTCGTACCTGATGATGCACACCGAAATCGTCACGTCGATCCAGGAGGGTCGCAAGCTGGTCATCGTCCTGGTCGACAATGGCGGCTTCCGCTGCATCCGCGAGTTGCAGACGCAATCCGGCTCCCCCGCATTCGGCAACGAACTGCGCTACCGCGATGATGCGACGAACCGCCTCGATGGCCCAATCGTCGGCGTTGACTTCGCCGCCAACGCCGCGAGTCTGGGCGCGGCGACCTACACCGCAACCTCACCGGCTCAGCTCCGCGAGGCGCTCCAGGCTGCCCGGTCGGAGGAGATCACCACCGTCATCTATGTGCCGGTCGAATCGCAGGAGCGCGTCCGTGGGTTTGAAGGCTGGTGGGATGTGCCCATCGCCGAGGTGAGTTCGGAATCAGGCGTCCAGGAGGCCCGCACAGCCTACGAGAAGGACCTCGAGCGCCAACGCCCATTCATCTAGCCGTCCCAACCATGGTCACACGCCACCCCGCAAGAGCGCGTGCTGAGAGGAGTCCGGCACGTAGGTGGTGTGGAAATGTAGGGGTTCTCAGCCTGGCGCAGAACGCGAAATCACGGCGAAAACACATTGCGCCAGGTCTGTGAACCCACCCGGATTCGCCCTCATCCCGTCCGTAGGGACCGACCTGTCGAGACTCGACAACGGATCTCGCATTCAGGACCTGCTCGAATGCATGTCCTGAGCGAAGCGAAGGTTCAGTCAGCCCGGGTTTTCCAGATCGGCCGCGATTTTGGTTGACGCACCTCGGTCCCCAATGGTAATCTTCCGGACGTTGCTGGAGGCGTGGTGTAGTGGCCTAACATGCAGCCCTGTCAAGGCTGAGATCGCGGGTTCGAATCCCGTCGCTTCCGCCAG
>CAZNQC010000341.1:0-2903 GCA_964574825.1 uncultured Sphaerobacteraceae bacterium
GCACCTTCGACAGGCACGTCCGGCAGGTTCCGCTACGGCAGGAGAACGGGATCGCCACGCCCTGCCGCATGGCAGCGTCGAGCACGATCTCACCCGGTTCCACCTCGAACGCCTGGCCGTCTGCGGTGCGCACCATCACGGCCGTTTGCACGGTCATGGCGTTTCCGCGGCGGCAATCCGCGCCTCGATCCGTTCCATGAACGGTCCATACATGTCGTCGCCGGTATCCCAGCGTTCGGCTATCCAGGTGTTCCACATCTCGCCAGCGCGTTCCACCAACTCCTTCAACTCGGTGGGTTTGTCGGCCCCCAGCATGTGCTGCAACCAGGTGAAGCCGTACTTGAGGTGGATTGCCTCGTCGGCCCAGTCGTAGTCGGTGTCGATGGCGGTATCGGTGTCATCCATCTCCGAGAATTCCTTGCGGGTCACCATCCGGTGCGCCGGGGCATCCTTCTCGAAGTAGTAGAGCAGGGCCAGGATTTCGAGCGGCCCGCCGCCCTTTTCGTAGATGGCGTCGATCGGGTCGCCCACCATCGGGTAGTCGATCCCCATCTCGAAACCCCAGGCATTGAGTCGCCGGGCACCCAGCTGGGCGTGACGCATTTCGTCGTAGCTCCAGCGCGCCACATCGGTGAAAAAGTTCCAGGGCATCTTCGGCCACTGCCACATGAAGGCGGCGGGTGCCTCGGCGGCCCAGACCTCGTTGGCATGATCGATGGCATACCAAACTTGCTGTTCGCGATGGTTTTCGGGCGGGCGTTTCGGGCTTTCCACCCGCGCCGGTGCGAATTCCCGGGGCCGGACCGCTTTCTGGGGGACGATCCAGTCCTCCCGCCCGGCGCAGGGATGATCCGTTGGAGGTTCGGTTCGCTCAGCCTCGCCCAGCACCCCGCCGATGCTGGCGAGATAGGCGGTCAGGTAATCGATCCAGGGTTGGGCCGTGGCCCGGTCATCGTCGGAGAGTGACGCGAGGATCGCGGCATCTTCGCCGGTCGCTCGGTCCCAGTCGAACAGGATGTGGTCGACCTGGTAGATGCTCGGGGCGTCGGCAATCGGGTCGGCCTGGGCAACATACTCCTCGTAGGCGGCCGTCAGGGCTGGTCGAAGCACGCCGTACATGCCCAGCAGGAATTCGGTGTCGCCCTCACCCTTGGCCAGTTCGTTGAGGAATGCGGTCAGACTGGCATCGTGGTCCTTGTCCACATCGCGGCGCGGGTAGCGTAATTCCAGCACCCGCTCGCGGAGGGCGTCGGCGTGGCGCGAAGCTACCCACCAATGTCGTGGCAACTGATTCTTCGCCACCCAGTTCTCGATGGCGATGTGCTTCGCCCCGAGCGTGCGCATCTGCTCCCGCTCGATCAGGTAGAGGCGCTTGAGCAGCGCCGCCGAAAGGTCGACATCGTGCCGCGGTTCGTTGAAGTTGCCGAATGTGTCGTTGGTCATGAAGCACCTCCTGCCTGCCCCGGCATTGCCGCGCGATCGGCCAGGATTGTCACGTTGGCAGCCTGCTGCAACCACGACGAGGGGACCTCGGGCGTGACCGGGCCATCCATGGTCTGCGCCAGGATCTCCTGCTTGCGCTCACCCGCCACCACCAGCAGAATCTGCCGCGCAGCCAGGATCACGTTCATCCCGGCCGTCATCGCCTGGTGGGGTACCTGGTCGCGCCCACCCCAGTAAACGGCGTTGCTGATGAAGCTTTCTTCGGTGAGCTCGATCACCCTGGTTGGCGCATCTGCCTCGCTGGGAGGTTCGTTGAAGCCCAGGTGGCCATTCGGGCCCAGGCCGAGGATGGCAAGGTCGATTCCACCGGCTGCGTCTATGGCAGCATCGTAGTTTCGGCAGGCCTGCTGCGGATTGCCGTCGTCAGCAACCAACCTTGTCACTCGATCAGGGGAAATGC
The DNA here is from genome assembly GCA_964574825.1 of uncultured Sphaerobacteraceae bacterium. Taxonomy (GTDB): domain Bacteria; phylum Chloroflexota; class Chloroflexia; order Thermomicrobiales; family UBA6265; genus JACCYX01. Next base: position 1,904 of record CAZNQC010000341.1, read on the forward strand.
CCAGCGGATCGACGAACGAACGCCGGGTCCAACCGTAGAGCGACCGGAAGTCATCCTCATCCAACCCCAGGTACTCATCCAGTTGGAACACCCGTGCCCGTGACGTATTCAGGGCTCCGCCGCGATACCGTTCCGCCAGTTCTTCGAAGATCCCCATCGGCGTATTTCCGGTTGCTACCAGCAGCGAGGCATCCGGCTTCTCGGCCAGCAGGTGGGCGATGATATCGGCGCCAAACTGGCTGAATTGTTCGTTGGTGTCGGCCACCATCGTGCGCATTGACGACCTTCCGTTCGTTGGGGCTGACCTCGTGTCAGCCCAGTGTTCCTGGTCCCGCTGTCAGGCCAGGATCGGCTGCTGCAAGCCGCGTCGCATGGCCCGGATATAGGTGGCATTGCAGCCACAGCAGCCACCGAGGTAGCCGATGCCTTCGTCGGTCGCGCTGGCGGCGAAGTCGGTGAACGACTGGCGCGCCGTCTGCACGGTTTCGAGTTCGTCCGGGAATTCGGGGATCTTGGTGAAGCAGGGTGTCTCGTCGGTCGTGCGGAATGCTGCCGGCTGTGCCGCCAGCGGCACATCGACCACCGAGCGCATGGAGCGCAGGATGGACAGCATCCGTTCAGGGTCCTGCTCGCAATTGGCGCCGACGAGGTTGGCCCCGGCATCAACCATGGCCACGGCGCAGTCGGCGGTTGAAACGCCATCACTGCTCTCGGCGGTTGTGGGACGGAAGCTCATGGTGGCAATGATCGGCACGCCGCTATCGCGCACCACATCGAGCGCGAGCAGCATCTCATCGAGCCGGAAGAATGTTTCCAGGATGAGCAGGTCGACACCGGCGTCCAGCAGGAGTTGGACTTGCTCCGAAAGCAAATCTCGGGCGTGCCCGGCGGCGGATGGCCCCTCGCGCTCGAATAGCTGGGTTCGGGAAACCGACCCGGCAACGAGGGCCTGGTCACCGGCGACCTCGCGGGCAATCTTCACCGCCGCATGGTTGATCGC
>CAZNQC010000342.1:0-2867 GCA_964574825.1 uncultured Sphaerobacteraceae bacterium
CCGTCCGGTACTCGATCACCGTGCCGTCCGCCCGGTGGGCACCGGTCTTCAGGAACCCGTTCGAAAGCATCGCAATCCGCACCAGGGCGTCCCGGTCCGGGATCCGCTCGCCTGCGGGCTGATCGCCATAGGTCGAGATCGCCGCCAATGCCGGCATCGTCCCCGGAGGTATCTCCCGCGACACCTCCATCGAGGGCAGGGCGAGCGGAATCTCGATCTGCGGCAGATCCTCATAGACCTTGTACGGCGGTACCGGCTCGATCGACCAGTCCTCCTGCCAGATGGCGTTCTCCACATTGGGCAGCGTCCCCATCGCGAACCCCTCTGGATTCACCTCGACTGGCACTTCCAGATACTTCGTCGCGTCGTGGAACCGCCGCGCCACGGTGGTGTCATCGTTCGTAGTCATGTATTCGAGTCCTTGTCGCTGGCTTCTGCTGGTCTGGGTGCGCACGCAGGGAGACGGTCAGGTCACCTGCAGAAGAGGCGGAGTAGCTGGGTGCCCACGACGTCCGCGTCGTCGCCGGAGAGCACCATCGGGTTGATCGCGATGATGCCGAACTCGGCGCGTTGCTCCACCACCGCGACCCGGGGCGTGCCGTGCAGCAGGCGGTTGGCGGCATCGTAGGCGGTGAACCCGAGCACAGCCTCGTCAAGCTCCAGTTCGAGTTGGGGCACCGTCTGGTGGGTCGAATCGAGCAGCCGCACGGTCAACCCGGGCACATCCTGGAGGGGTTCGGCAATGTGCTGGAGCATCCCGAGCCAGGCTGTCCGGTCCTGCTCGTCACTTCCCGCGACGAACTGCCGCAACGCCGTCACCAGCCCCGCGATTTCCTCCCGGCCAACCTTGAGCGCGCGTCCCACCCCCTGATGCGGAATCCCGGCCAGCGATCCGTCATCGACCAGGCCCTGTTTCACCCAGGTGGGAAGCCGCACATCCATGTCGAGGTGCTGGAGAGCGATGGAACGCACCAGGTCGGCCCGGCCCGCCAGAATCCCGCTCGCCTGCGGACCGCCCAGTGCCTTGCCACCCGAGAAGACGACGATATCGGCTCCTTCAGCGATGAACCGGCGCAGGTTGGCACGAGGCGGGAGCGATGCGGCCGCATCCACGATGACCGGCAGGTGGTGACGATGGGCTATCTCCGCGACCTCCGGCAATGAGAGCGTGCCGGGCGTGTCCAGGATCGGGCAGGCGATGGCGGCTGTTCGCTCGGTGATCGCCGCTTCGATCTGCCAGGCATAGGTGCCGCCCGCACCAGGGTATCCGAGGTAGCCAGCTTCGACGAAGGTCGCCCCGGCTGCCCGCAGGGCGTGGTCGTAGGCATTGCGATGCCCTCGCTGCACCACGATCTCGTTCCTCAGGCCGGTGGTGTCCGGCAAACGATCCATGGCTGCCGGGTCGAGACCGGCCATGCAGGCCGCGGCCGCCAGCGTGAGTCCTGCCGCAGCCCCGCCAACCACGTATCCCGCCTCGGCCCCGGTGGCGTCGGCAATCACCCGCCCGGCGGCGTCCTGCAGTTCGTCCATCACCACGTTCGACCGCGCGGCATCGGCCATTGCGGCCATGACCTCGGCGGAGACGCGATTCCCGCCCAGGCGGGTCAGGGCGCCCGCCGCATTCACCACGGGGTGCACGCCGAGATCGGTGTAGAAGCTCATGAGACCGTTCCCCTGCCATTTCTGCTGCGCCGGGACATCGCCCATTTTGGAATCATGCCGGTCGCTCCAAGTCGGGTCCCTGATCCCACCGCCCCCGACTTCGACATCCCCAGCATTCGCCCAATACCAAGAACGCCCCGGCATCTGCCAAGGCGCCTCGACTTCCGAATTGTCATCCTCTACCTAACTGGGACGGGTCGTTGGCACGAATCGCGGCAATAACCTGCTGAACCCTCGCAAGGGTCACTGATCCAATCTCGCCACGACGCTTGAGAAGTCGCTGGCGATCGACGGCGCGTATCTGTTCACACATGATGACAGACGACTTGCTCAGGCCTCCTTCCCTCCCCTTCACCTTGACCTGGTAGCGGATATTCCGGTCAGTTCCCGTAACCGGCACGATCCAGACGAGGTAATTGTCCAACCCGTTGAACCAGTCGCTGGAAACCACTACCGCCGGCCGAATACCGGATTGCTCGACACCAAGTGTCGTCCCGAGCCAAACGTCCCAGACTTCACCCTCCCTGGGTTCGGGCTGCGGCGACTTCGGCAAGGATCTCCCTCTCTTCCTCTGGTGTGTAGTACGGCTCCTCATGCTGGAGGCCGTCTCCAGCCAACTGGTCCCACATCGCCAACTCGTCCTGATAGTCCTTCCAGGCAGGAGGGTCAGCCTTCAACCGGGCCAGATCCTCTTCTACCCCCCGCTGAAACAACTCCAGTTCATACCTGTCGATGAGGAATGTCACCAACTCCCCCATCGACCGCTCCTGTTCCTCCGCAATTGCCTGGAGCTTGGCATGAGTCTGCGGCTTGATTTCGACGATTGATGGCGTCTCTCGACTCATTGCGGTCACGGCACGCTCCTTTATGTCACATCTTCGGGTGCCTATCACCTCTATCATACGTCGCCTCGCCAGTTACGAGGACAACCATCTGCCAGCCAGCCCTCGCTGCCTAATCATTCAGCGGTTACCCGTTACCGGTCGCTCCTGCGAGCGATGTCAATGAAAAGGGAGCATCCAGCACGGATCATCTGGATCGGATATCGATTTCACCCGAAAGCAGTGTCTCACCCTCTTCCGCGAACCATGCAGAAGGCCGATAGTACCGGCACGAATCCATGATGCAGCAGTTTCGATGGAGAAGAGGAATGCTCGTCCAACCGCCGTCCGGCAAAAAGGTGCACTGGCAGGAAATGCTTCGCC
>CAZNQC010000343.1:0-1388 GCA_964574825.1 uncultured Sphaerobacteraceae bacterium
CAGGTCCATCTCCCGCAGGTCGGCCACGGTCACGTCCCAACCACCGGCCTCGCGCGCCTGCTCAGCCGCCCACTGGCCAATCGCGCCGCCAATCCGCGTCGGCCGCGTGCTGCCGATAATCACCAGCAATTTCAGTGTTGCCTGACCTTCACCCATTCCCCTGCCCCTTTGGTATCGACATGCTGGCTGACCGGTGCGTTCCGGTCAGCGCCCGGCGCATCTTACCATCTGTAAGCCTGCGTGTTTGAGGATCCCGTCGCGACCGACATCGCCACCATGGTGCGACAACACCTGGTGCCCTCGCGGAAGCTCGCTCACCGGCAACCGGTCCCCTCATCCAAAATTCAGCCATTGCGACGGTGTTGCGTCGTTCCTTCCGAACCTACGATGACTGGAGTGACACCGTCGCAAGCCTCGCGGCGCATCTCTCTCAGGAGGAGTTTCCGGATGGCATCTACCGACCTGCGAGGACGGCTCGGCACGATCACCATGGACGGTGAGATTCCCGCGCGTGGCAGCCTCGGCACGATCTTCGACGAGATGGACTACCACACTGCAACCCAGGCCTATCTCTGGTCGCTCCCCCTCGTCGCCTACGCCCAGTGGCAACAACAGCACCGCGATGTCTTTGGCGCCACCAACACCGACATCGTCCACTACGTCAGCTACGCCGATCGCCTCGGTCTCATCACCGCCAACGCCACCACGCCCTACATCCTTAACTTCATCAGCCTGGCCGAAACCGGACCGCTCGTCATCGAACTCCCGGCTGGTCCCACGGCAGGCGGTCTCTCCGATTTCTGGCAGCGCGAAATCGCCGTGCTGGGCGAAATGGGACCAGACAAGGGCGAAGGTGGCCGTCACCTCATCATTCCGCCCGGCCAGGATCCACCGGCCGACGCCGAGGACTACTACCTGGTGCGGTCCACCGGCATGAACGTGATGTTCGGCTTCCGCACCCTCGACCCCGACCCGGTCCGCTCGCAAGCGCTGGTTGACGGCGTCCGCATCTATCCATTCGCCCAGAGCGACGACCCACCGGTCACCCGGGTCATCTCACCCGAGGGCCAGCCCTGGACTGGCGACCAGCCCCGTGGGCTCGACTACTGGGTCCGGCTCCACGATATCTATCAATCCGAGATCGTGGATGAGCGCGACCGGTTCTTCCTGGCCATGCTGAAGAACCTCGGCATCGAGAAAGGCAAACCGTTCACCCCCGACGAGCGGCTGACCGCGCTCCTCACCCAGGCCACCGCCGCTGGCGAACTGATGGCCCAGGCCAACACCTTCCAGAAGCGGTTCCCCAACACCAATTACTGGCCCGACCGCCAGTGGGAACTCATCCTCGTGCTCGACAACTCCCAGCAAACCGGCGATGGCTACGATGA
>CAZNQC010000343.1:1488-2842 GCA_964574825.1 uncultured Sphaerobacteraceae bacterium
CAGCAACGCGGCGATCGTGGCTCGCGGAATCCCGACGTGGTGACGAACGACGATGGATCGGTTGACCTCTATTTCGGACCGGAAGCCCCTGCCGGACAGGAGTCCAACTGGGTGCAGACGATCCCGGGCAAGCACTGGTTCTCGTACTTCCGGTTCTACGGACCGCTGGAACCGTACTTCGACCGCAGTTGGAAGCTGGGTGACATCACCCCGGTCTGAACGATGCGGATGGGGTGAGTCGATTGGCCCCATGAGCCACCCGAAGGACGCCAGTTCCGCTGGAGCGACGCGCAAAACGGTTTGCAGAGGTCGTCTCGGCCAGGATCAGCACGGAGGACCTACGCAGCCGTGATCTGCCAGTCTCGCCTGCAGGACTTGGCTGCGGTATGGTCCTCCCCTCCTGTGCAGCGCGGTCTCAACCGTGCTGCACAGTGCTCTACGCTGGCTCAATCGCTGGGAAACTCCAACTGCCGTCCAGAATCTCGGGACGTGGTCGATAGAGCCGAACGAGATAATTCCAGCCATCCATGATGGACAGGTAGTTGGGTTTATCCTCGTCACTCACACCGAAGTTCACCGTCACCGTGCCGTCGTCGTTTCGGGTGGCCGTCACACTGTTCACACTCGTCAGGTGCTTCGCGTGCGCGTCCATGAAGCCGTTCGCGTCGTAGACCGTGATCGACCAGAACGCGTCGACCGGCACATCACCGACAGTCACCTGGTATTCCCCAAGCGGTCCGTCAACTTCGCCCCCGAAATAGAACGCTTCCGCATCGGGCAAACCGCCCCAGCCAGCGGCCGTGCAAATCAGGTGCTGAATGGGGTCAACCTCATCCCTGGACCCAAACGCATGCTCGGCACTTCCCACGCCACGCGCCAGTTCCAGCAACGAGCGGCGGGTGGCATCGAACGAAGCGGTGTCGTACTCCGGCAGCGAGAATGGGGCATTGGCCCCGGAGGTGAGCGCAAGTTGGTCCTGGAGCGCGTTCACCGTCGCCACGTCATCCGGATCGTTGGGGTCCACCAGGATCCGCACGCCAATCCCCACGTACGGTGAGCCAAACTCCTCCTCCGTCAGATGGTGGGTACCGGCATCGTGGAACACCCGGTTGATGTAGTGGTCCTGGTTGATGACCATGGCCGACAGATAGCGACCACCGGCATCCGGCAGCGTCAGGTCCGCCCCCTGGGAGACATCAACCACGATGAAGCTGTAGAGGGTATCCCGGTTCATCCTGATCACTGTCTGGTGGTCGAGGGCAGCAGGAACGCGATGATGATTCCAACTCCCAATGCCTCCCGCTTCCTGGATCAGATCCGAGAACATCCGGTTGGTTTCGGCGCGCTCGAAGTT
>CAZNQC010000344.1:0-2837 GCA_964574825.1 uncultured Sphaerobacteraceae bacterium
CGCGCCGTCAGCCAGGCCATCACCACCGTGATGATCCCGAAGGGCAACGTCGCCAGCCGGAACGTGTAGAGCTGGGTGTCGAGGGAGGTGTCCAGCGCGTCGGTCGCCCAGTAGAAGGGCGTCAGCCAGGCGTAATAGAGCGGAGGATGGTTGGCCGTATAGATCCAGCCGTGCAGATAGTTCGCGTTTTCGGGAGGCCAGAACACCTTGTAGACCGGCCGGTCGTAGGTTCCGCAGCCAACGTTCCAGTCGCCGGTGACGAACAGGCAGTAGGGCCAGAGCTTCTCGGGAGCGCGGTCGTAGCTGAAGTCGGTATTGTCGCGGTCAGCGGCCTGCCAGTCAGCCAGCACCGGGATGACGGGAATGCGCCCTTCGGTGGCAAGTTCTTCGAGGTAGGCATAGTGCATGACCTCGTCATGGCCGGAAAAGGGGGTATGGGCGAACGTGACGATCACGCCCTTGGCAATGAAGATGGCCAGCAGCAGGCCGAAAAACAGCTGGTCGACCCGGAGGCCGTCCGGGCGCAAACGGTGTATCGGCACAGGGCCCCCTACCGATAGAACCGGGGAAGGTCCACGGTATCGATGCCGACGGTCGACCAGTAGGGCAACACGTAGGCGGAGTAAATGACCACGTTCAGCACGGCCAGCCCCAGCAGGAGCACCCCACCAGCGAACGGGTGCCACCGGCGCGGAAGCATCGACAGCAGGCCCAGCACGAAGAGGACCGCCGCCGGAACGATGGCCGGGAAATAATACCGCGCCTGCGTGAGCGAGAAGGAGGTGCCGAACTGGAGGATCGCAAAGTAGGCCAGCAGGCAGGTCACGCCCATGGTCAGCACTCCCACCACCTGCCAGCGATCGAGCGCCAGCAGCGGATCATTGCTCCGAGGTGAGGCGGCATCGCCAAAGGCGAGCATCTCGCGCTGGGTCCGGTGAATGCGGACCGCCCAAACAGCCAATCCGACTGCCACGACCATGGCGATCAGCAGCAGCAACCGCAGCAGGTACCAATCGCGGGCATCCGGATCGCCGATCGGAATCAGGCGCCAGCCAAACTCGCCCCAGGTCTCCCGCCAGCGCATGAAGAAGAACCGCTTGCTGACCAACTGCGCCCAGACCGTGGGGCGGTCGCTGCCGTCGTAGTTCCAGTACTGCAGTTCACGAATGCGGGCCAGCCCGGTGAAATCGCCGTAGGTTCTCCACATATAGAGGTACCAGGGCCAGATCATCAGCAATGCGATCGACGCGGCGAGAACCCCCTTGGCCAGCCATTCCCGCCAGCGCCGCACACCGATCCCGAGGATCATGGCGAAGGCGATGATGCCGCCCGTGGTGAGCGACGTGTTCTTGGAGAGCACGGCCAGCCCGTAGCAGAACCCGATCAGCGCGACCGTGCCGATCGGAAAGCCCGATCTCAGACCCCGCACGATGAGATAGACCACCACGCTGGTGAAAGCGATGGCCAGGATGTCGTTGTTGAGCATTGCCGCTTCGTAGGAGATCTGCGGTTGGAAGGCAACAAAGGCCGGCACCAGCAGGGCCAGCAACCGCGCCCGCGGGAAGAGCGTGCGCGCCGTCAGCCACGCCATCACCACGGTCAGCAGGCCAAACGGAATGGCTGCCAGCCGCAGCACGTACACCTGCGACTCGATCGAGAAGTCGTCGGTCAACCAGTAGGCCGGGGTCATCACCAGGTAGTAGAGCGGAGGGTGGTTGGCCGTGTACACCCACCCGGTGGGGAAGTACTCACCCGCCAGGGACATCGCGTAGATCGGCTGGTTTTCGAACCGGGGATCTCCGCAGCCGGGGCTCCAGTCGATCGTGGCCCGCCGGCAATACTCCCAGAACTCACTCGGAATCCGGTCATGGCTATATTCATTCGTATCCCGGTAATGCGCTTGCCATTCAGCCAGGTCCGGCAGCAGGGGGATCCGACCTTCCTCGGCCACGGTTTGCAGGTAGGCGTAGTGGGCCACTTCGTCATGTCCCGAATAGGGCGCGTGGACGAAGGTGATGATGATGCCCTTGGCGATGAAGACGAGGAGCAGGAAGGTGATGAACCGGCGCTCGGAAAGGTGGACCGCCTGCCAGCGGTCGCGAAGGCCGCGGCGAGGAGTCGAAGGCGTCGCCGAATGGGCAGAGACGGTGGTTGTGGATCGTGGTGCGATCAACTGGTGAGTCCCTGCGGCAGACGATGGGCGATCCATGAATGGTCCCGACTGGTACCGGGGTGACCATACCGCAGGCAGGATTTTGACGCCACCAGGCGACATTTTGAGCGAGGGCTGGAACAACGCTGGGGTATACTGGGCATCTCTTCGCAGGACGCCGTCGTCTACTGCCCGGTCTGGCTCCCTCACGGGCAACGATGCCGTTCCTGCCGTCGGAGGGTCCATGCCTGCATTCCGCCCCACCTCCCGGCACAGCCTGCTCGTCCTCTTCCTCGTGGTGCTGCCGATGCTGGCACCGACGATGGTCCGCGCACAGGAAACGACCGAGGCTGCCGTTGGCGCGGTCCGGATCGTGGCCACGGCCGATGCCAGTCTGGATGCCGCAACCTTCGCCGACACCGCATCCGCCGCCATCACCGAGGCCTGGCCCCAGTTCACTGCCCTCTTCGCCACCGAACCCGCGCGCGGCCTCACCATCACCCTCGTCTCCACGATCGACCCCGCGACCATCAATGGCTGGCACTGGATCTCCAACCTCGCCTGGATGTCGCCCGACGGTGCCAATGCCATCATCGCCACCGATGGGTTCACAGGCCTGACCGAGGTCGAGGCCAACAACGTGCTGCGCAACATCCTGGCCCGGGCATTCATGCAACAGGCCGGA
>CAZNQC010000345.1:0-2820 GCA_964574825.1 uncultured Sphaerobacteraceae bacterium
GTCGGGTTGGCGGTGCCGCTGGTCGGGAAGAGACTCGATCCGGCGAGAAAGAGGTTGGGGTGGTCGTGGGTGCGGCCGGTGGCATCGGTCACCGAGGTCGCGGGATCGTCGCCCATGCGGCAGGTGCCCATCAGGTGGCCAACGCCGTAGATGCCGGAGTCCCAGAGATTGGTGCCGCCCATCGATTCGAGCAATTCGTGGTGGAACTGGCGGGCCTGCATCAGGCCATCCAGCGAGTAATCGGCATGGTTGTAGATCAGCTTCGGGCGGGGAATGCCGAGGGCGTCGAGGTGCTCATCGTCGGGCACGACGCGGTTTTCCGGATCGGGCAGTTGCTCCGAGAGGCTGGCGACGCCAACCTGGAACGGCGCGATCGCCCGGATCGAGTCGAAGAGTTCCTTGCCCATTTTGCCCTGGGTGATCAGGTCGCGGGCGAGGTTGAGCGGGTTGCCGGTGTCGCCGAAGACTTCGAAGCGGAAGGCCGATTGCTGGCCCCGCTCCGCCCCTTCCCGGGTGCTGTCGATGCCGGCCAGTTGGAGCGGTCCGCGCCCACCGGCGTAGGCGACCGGGAGGGTGGCCATCGTCAACGTGGCGGGATGGTCGGCAAGGTTCCGTCCGACCTGGTCCGAGGAGTTGGCGACCCCATCCGGCGCGTACTCACCGGTGGACATGAGCAGCAACTTCGGGGTTTCGATGCCGTTGGCGGCGATGAGGTAGGCGCGGCCGCTGATGATGTGGTCCTGCCGGTCGGGCGTGCGGTAGTGGATGCCGGTGACGAGGCCATCGGCGCCGGTTTCGACCTTGAAGGCGGTCGCGTTGTCGATCACGTGGGCGCCGTGGGCTTCGGCGATGGCGACGTGGACGGTGGCGTCGTACTTGGCCTGGATCGGGCAGATTGGGATGCAGGTGCCGTTGCCGCAGCACTGGGGGCGTCCGCCGTAGCCATCCAGTGAGTTGCGGGCCTGCGGGGTGGCGACCACCTCGTAGCCGAGTTTGGCGGCGGCGTCCCGGAAGATTTCGTCGCCGGTGGAGAGGGGGATCGGCGGCATCGGGTAGGGACCGCTGCGGGGTGAGCCGTGGTCGTTTTCGCTGTCCCCGGCGACCCCGAGTTCGTGTTCGGCCAGCAGGTACCACGGTTCGAGGTCGTCGTAGGTGAGTGGCCAGTTGGTGCCGACGCCGTAGCGGGTTTGCATTTCGAAGTCACTGGGCAGGAGGCGGGGTGAGTTGCCGAGCCAGTGCCAGGTGGTGCCGCCGACCCGCTTTTCGTAGTCGCTGGTCCAGTGCACGAGGCCGCCCTGGACGTAGTAGCTGTTGACGTCGGTTCCGGCCGGTTGGGGTGCCCATTCCGGACTTTCGTAGGGATAGAGGCCGAGGTGGAGGCGTTCGACTCCTTTGGCGCGATCGGTGCGGGGGCCGGCTTCGAGGATGGCGACCTGCAGTCCGGCCATGGCGAGACGGGCCCCGGCGATGGCGCCGGCGACGCCGGACCCGACGATGACGACGTCGTAGCTGGTTTCGGCGACGGGTGTGGCGGGCATGGATTCCTCCGGGTACACAGGGCGGACGACGGCCGCCGAATCATTCGCGGGTGGATCGTTTTGCAGTCGGCGGCAGGTCCGCCCGGACCCGATTTGCCGCCCCTACGATTCGAGGCCGGGCGAACATGCAGGGTGGACGACAGCCGCCGAAGCATTCGCGGTCGAATCGTTTCCCAGTCGGCGGCAGGTCCACCCGTACAGTGCGGATTGGCTCGCGCTCATGGTGTGAACTCCTATTCGAGGCCGGGGTCGGTGGTCCAGTAGCCGAACGCCTTGCAGACGGCCGGGGCGGTGAAATAGGGCAGGGCGGCGTAGGAGGTGAGCCGGGCGACCCGCTGGGGACGGTTCGGGAGCGGTTCGTTGCGGAAGTTGCCCAGGTACCAGAACTGGAGGATGTTGGTGACGACGATGACCAGCGAGAAGTCGGCGGTGCGGACATCGAAGTCGGCGTTGGTGGCCTGCTCGGCGAGGAGCGTGTGCAGTGCTTCGGTCATTTGCTCGTCGGCGAGGAAGAGGTCGAGCAGTTGCTGGAGCCCTTCGTCGTCGAGCGTGTCAGCGCCGGTGATGGTGAGGTTGAGCTGGCGGAACGCCTCCAGGTCGATGGCGGCCGGGGTGGCCGGTTGGGCGGCGACTCCACTGCCGAGGGCGACCGCGCCAACCGTGCTGCCAACGACGAGCGTGCGGCGGGTGAGGGTGGCGTTGGTGGTTTCGTGGGCTGGTTCGGGCGTGGGCATGGCCACCTCCGGGCAGGTTGGACGAGACGTGGTTGAGTTGATGATTATGAGACCCATTCTCGCATTGTGACGAGGAAATGGAAAACAGGACGGAGACCATGGGGGGCGCTGCGCGGTTGCGTGGATGGGCGATCACGGTTGGGTTGGCCTCCTCCATTGGACACGCCGGTCGTTCGGGTTTGTGAAACGCGTCCGCGGTAATTCTGGAATTCGGTTAATCAAACATCCTTGATGCCACGGGCTTTTCAGGGTCATGTTTCGCGCGAATAACCGCGATTTACCGTGGGATGGTGCCTGGGTGGCACGTGTTGGTGGGTTCCTGAACGACCAGTGTTTCGGTGCGTCTACCTATCGTACGCATCGAACAGGCGAAATCTCGCCACTGTTACGAACAATTCGTAGATGGGGAGCAGGAGAAGGGCGGGATGGTCATCACGGGGACGCCCGTACGGCAACCAGATCGTGAATGGAGAAACCATCTTCCGATGGTTGCCCAGGAGCTTCCCTCCTGCAACCGGGCGGGACTGATGTGGGCCAACGATGCTGCG
>CAZNQC010000346.1:0-2807 GCA_964574825.1 uncultured Sphaerobacteraceae bacterium
TATTCAACGGCCCAATTGCACGCCATCGGTGAATGTGAGACAGGCCGATCTCTCTCACCTATCGATTCTCAATCCCCGCTGAAAGGACTCCGACGTCATGACCGAACCCTTCGATATCGTCATCACTGGCGGCCAGGTTATCGACCCGGCCAACGACGTTGTCGGCCGCGCCGATGTCGGCATTCGTGATGGCCGCATTGCGGCAGTCGGCCCCGACCTCCCCACCACCGGTGTCGAACGCGTGATCGATGCAACTGGTCAGATCGTGACCCCCGGCCTGATCGATCTCCACACCCACATCTACTGGGGTGCAACCTACTGGGGCATCGAGGCCGATCCGGTTGCTGCCCGCACCGGTGTCACCACCTGGCTCGACGTCGGCTCGGCCGGTGGGTACTCGTTCCCTGGCTTCCGCGAATACATCGCCGATCGCACCCAGGTTCGCGTTTACGCCCTGCTGAACCTCTCGTCGATCGGTCTCATCGCCCCCAGCTGGGAACTCGCCAACCCCGACTATTGGGATGTCGAGCTTGCGGCCGAAGTCGTTAATCGCAATCGCGACATCATTCTCGGCATCAAGGCCCGCATTGACGGCAAGACCACGCGTGGCCACGGCATCGAGCCGCTCCGTCGTGCCCGGCAACTCGCAGACCAGGTGGGCCTGCCGCTCATGACGCACATTGGCGCCGGACCTCCTGCCATCGAAGAAGTTCTCGACCTGCTCCGTCCCGGCGACATCCTCACCCACTGCTGCACCGGCAACGACATGAAGCTCATCGACGATGATCACCACGTACTCGCCGATGTCCGTCGTCTGCACGATGCGGGTGTCATTCTCGATGTTGGCCACGGAACCGGGTCGTTCTCGTTCGAAACCGCCGAGGCCATGCTTGCCGAAGGCATCAAGCCGGATGTCATCTCCAGCGATATCCACCAGATGGCCGTGCAGGGACCGGCCTACGATCTTCCAACCACGCTGGCGAAGTTCCTGACGCTGGGCATGAGTGTTGAGGAAGTCATTGCCTGTGCCACCATCAATGCCGCCAATGCCATCGGCCTGGATGGTCTCGGCACGCTCTCGGTCGGCAGTGTTGCCGATGTGGCCGTCTTCCGGCTCGACCAGGGCGAACACTACTACTACGACATTTCAATGATTGAGCGCGCCGGCGAGGTCAAACTGGTCAACACCCTCACCATGATCGAGGGGGTCGTCATGGAGCGCCTCCCCGAGCGGGAGACGCACTTCTGGGCAACAGTTCCCGAGCAGCAGCGAGACCTCCCTGCTGCAGGTGAAAAGGTGATTCGATGACCGGTCCGCGTCCCGACCTTGAAGCCAACCCGCGTGTTCGCTATGGCTTCTATCTCCGGCCGTCTCCCGCCATGAGCCGCGCCCAGGCCGTCATGCACGATGTCCTGCGGCGTCAGTTCGGGCTGCGTGTGGGCGGCCAGTTCATGCCCCACGCCACCATCATGAGTTTCTTCCGCTCCGAGGCATCGATTGCGGATATCGTGGCTGCCATCAATCCGGCCATGGAAGGCCGATCTGTCTTCCCGGTCTGGAACAACGGACCGATCGCCATGGGCCGTGGCATTGTCCTCGACGTTCATCACGACGACCGGGGCAACGAAAACGCCGCCATGCAGGCCGTTCACGAGGCAGCGTTTGCCGCCATCACCCCACTCGTTCACCCTGGTTGCGAGTTCGCCTGGGGAGGCTGGAGTGGTGAGAACTTCCACGCCCACCTGACGCTGGCCATGGCCGACGTGCCTGCCTGGGGACGCGACGAAGTCCTGGAGTACGCTCGCGCCGAACCGATTGGGCCGCGCACCTTTGTCGCCGAGTACTTCCACCTCTACGCGTTCCAGAGTGACGATTGGGCCGGCGAATGGTGGCACACCATGAGCTGGGAGTGGCTCCATTCCTGGCGTCTCACGCCTCAGACCTCAATCGCTACCCAGCCGGCCGGCACGCTGGTTAAGTCGGCAGTATCATGATCCGAAGCCGGCCGTGGCGGGCACGCGGCCACGAATCAACATAGCGATAGACCAATGGCATTCAGCAAAGATCCTCTCGGCGTATTCGACTCCGGACTCGGCGGCATCAGTGTCCTGCGGGAGATCCATCATGTGCTCCCCCGCGAATCGATCATCTACTATGCCGACAATGCCTGGTGCCCGTATGGGTTGCGGTCTCCGGAGGAGATTCAGGAGCGCTCGCATCTGATCACAGGTCACCTGATCGAGCAGGGAGCCAAGGCGGTGGTTGTGGCCTGCAATACGGCCAGCGCCATGGCCATCTCTGATCTCCGCGAGGCTTTTCCGCAGACACCCATCATCGGCCTCGAACCGGCCGTCAAACCCGCGGTCGCCCGCACGCGCAGCGGCAATGTGGGTGTCCTCGCCACCCCGCGCACGGTCTCCGGCGAACGCCTCCGCTGGCTGATTGAAACCCACGCCGAGGGTGTCACCGTTCATACCGTGGCGGCGCCAGGCTTGGTGGAACTCGTGGAAGCAGGAACCCTGCGGGGGCCGGAGGTTCAGGCGGCACTGGAACCGCTGCTCAACCCAATGCTGGATGCCGGCGTCGATGTCATCGTCCTCGGCTGTACGCATTACCCGTTTCTGCGCGAGGCCATTGCGGAGTATGTCGGGCCGGATGTCGCCATCATCGATAGTGGTGCCGCCATCGCCAACCGCGCACGCTGGGTGCTCACCGGTGCCGGGCTGCTCCAGCCATTTGCGCAAGGCTGGACATCATCCCTGCGGTTCGAGACGAGTGCCCCGGCCGAAGAAGTCGCCCCGGTCGT
>CAZNQC010000347.1:0-2755 GCA_964574825.1 uncultured Sphaerobacteraceae bacterium
TCGTGCGCGATTGTCCTTGACGGCATTGGTTGAGATTTCTACACTCACCGCATAATGCCGACCAACGAAGTCGGTATTATGCAGGGGAGGAATCGTATGACCTCATCGACGGCTGATGTCGCCAACGAAACGGCCGCGCACGAGATATTGCGGGCTGCACACGACCAGGGGTATCGGTTTCCAGCGGCGTTCGCCGGTTTCACGGCCAATGTCCGAACCACCGAAACGACACCGGCGGCCACGTCCACCCTTGCTGGCACGGTGACCGTCACCGGTCCTCGCGCCACCGAGTTGGAAACGGATTCGCCTGGCGATCTCGCAACCTGGACCCGGCAGGAAATCGCTTCCATGGCTGGCCATCGCTGGAACACCCCTTACGCCGAGGGTGACGGCCGCTGGACACTTACCCTGGAAGACGATGCCGACTCCGTGTTGGGCCAGACAGTCATCGTTCACGACGATCCCTTCTCGTCACGCTACCGTGTTCGGGAAGGGCGGATCGCCCAGGTGATCCGCACGATGGGCACCACGTCCTTCACCATCTCGATCCAGCGGCACCTGCCAGCGGCAGATGGATTGTTCCTGCCCGCCGACTTCACCGTGTCCTACTGGGATACCGAGAGCGGGCGCCTGACCCGCACCGACAGCTACACCGATACCTACGCCGAAATCGATGGCGTATCGCTGCCACGTGGCCGCCGGGTGCTGACCGCGACCGATGCTGGGTTCGTGGGACGTGAATTCGTGCTGACCGATGTGCGGCTGCTGGCGCCGAACGATGCGTCGTAGCGAACTGCTGCCGCGAGGGAGGAGCGCCATGCTGCACGCATGAATGGGGTGGGCTGGCACGTGGCCAGCCCGGTACAGACATCACTGCCGAGGGCGGGTTCGCGGCAACGAACCTGCCATCAGTCCCGCAGATTCGGGTCAGTGCTGCCTGGTGACCAGTATACCGGTCACGGGTGGGCTGACCCTGAACGAATCAGGAGTCATCACGCATGAGTATTCGACGTCGCGCCCTGGCGGTGCTCTTTACCCTGGGCCTGGTGCTCGGGATGACCGGGTTTGTGGCCGGTCCTGCCACGGCCCAGGAATCGTCGCCAGTGGCGGCTGTCTCCCCCGTCCTTCCGGCCTCCGTCACCGACGCTGCCGGTGACACGATCGAAGTGACCGATGTCAGCCGCATCATTCCGCTGAACGGCAATGTGGCCGAAACGCTCTTTGCCCTGGGGTTGGGGCCAAACGTGGTCGCCGTCGATGTCAGCGCCCTCTACCCCGCCGAAGCCCTGGCGCTGCCGAAGATCGGCTATCAGCGCGAACTTTCGGCCGAAGGCATCCTCTCGTTCGAACCGACCCTGGTGATCGGGACCGAGAACGCCGGACCGCCGGAGGTGATCCAGCAGGTGCGCGATGCCGGGGTGACGGTGGTCATCCTGCCGGTGCAGATGACAGCCGAAGGTGCCGCCGAGGAAATCCGGGCGGTTGGTGCTGCGGTCGGCCTGGTGGATGAGGCCGACGTGCTGGCGGGCAATGTCGAAGCGCGCCTGGCCGAAGCCGCGGAACTCCGCGCCGATGCCGAAACCCAGCCGCGCGTCGCTTTCCTCTACATTCGTGGCGCGGGCACCCAGATGATTGCGGGTACCAATTCGCAGGCCGACGCCATCATCACCGCAGCCGGTGGAGTCAACGTTGGAGCCGAACTCGGCATCGACGGCTACCAGCCGATCACGCCGGAAGCTCTCGTGGAAGCCCAACCGGACGTGATCCTGGTCATGCAGGCTGGTCTCGCTTCCGTCGGGGGTGTCGAAGGGCTGCTGGAGATTCCCGGTGTGGCCCAGACGCCAGCCGGCGAAACGGGCACCATCGTCGCCTTCGAGGATCTCTACCTGCTCGGCTTCGGGCCGCGGATCGGTGATGCCGTCTACGACCTGACGCTGGCGTTCTACCCGGATGCCGACGGCACACCGCTCCACCCCGAATGGCAGGGGACCGAGGTCGCGGCACCGGAGAGTTCCCCGGTCGCCTCGCCTGCCGCCTGAGCGGAGACTAGCCCCATGGGCGATACCTCGGCGACACCTGATCGCTGGACCACGACCGGCTCGACATCCGAGCCGGTCGTGGTGACCCGGGAGAGCTTGCAGCTGGCTCGTCGGCTGTCCCCGACATTGGTGCTGACGGTGGCCCTGGTGGCCGCCGTGCTGGCCAATATCGGGATGGGCGCGGTCTCGGTGACCCCGGCGCAGATCGTGGTGATCGTGGGGCGACACCTGGGTGCCCTGATCGAGGAAACGCCTGGCGCGGTTGCCATCGGTGACTGGCTGGCGTCGATTCCGGGTGTGACGTGGATCGGCAACGAGCTGGACGGGCGCACGTCGTGGCTGCAGGCCTGGTTCGATGTGGACGTGACTCGCCAGCAGGACGCCGTGGTCTGGGCGATTCGCCTGCCGCGCACCTTGATGGGCCTGATCATTGGTTCCGGGCTGGCGGTCTCCGGCGCCGCCATGCAGGGCATGTTCCGCAATCCGCTGGCCGATCCGGCCCTGATCGGAGTCTCGACCGGGGCGGCCCTCGGGGCGGTGTCGGCGACGGTGCTCAACATCACCATCTTCGGTCTCTGGACCCTGCCGGTGTTCGCGTTTATCGCCGGGGTGATCTGCACGCTGCTGGTCTATCTGCTTTCGCGCCACGAGGGCCGCACCGAGGTCATCACGTTGATCCTGGCCGGGGTGGCGCTGAACGCGATTGCCGGGGCGGC
>CAZNQC010000348.1:0-2744 GCA_964574825.1 uncultured Sphaerobacteraceae bacterium
AAGACTGCCCAGGCTCAGCCGCCTCTCCACCTGGCGGCCGTCTTGCCCGATTCCCCCAAACCCTCCACAATCGCGCCAGTATCAACCTGTGGTTCACACCCAAGGATGCCCACATGCCCACCGTTCGCGCCGACCCGGAACTCGCCAGCCGCCTCGGCCAGGAATCGATCGATCTCCTCCGTGGCCTGCTCAAACTCGACACCCAAACTCCGCCCGGCAACGAACGCCTCGCGGCCGACTACATCGCCGCCATCCTCGCCGCCGAAGGCATCGCCAGCGACATCGTGGAAGCAGGCCCTGGTCGCGCCACGATCGTCGCTCGCCTCAAAGCCGAGTCCCCAACCGGGCGCCCGGTGATGATGATGGGCCACACCGACGTCGTCACCGTCGAGCCCGCCAGGTGGGATCACGACCCGTTCCTCGGGGAAATCGTCGATGGCTACATCTATGGTCGTGGCGCCCTGGACATGAAGGACCAGGTGGCCGCCCACCTCGCGGTCTTCCTTGCCCTCCATCGGGCCAACCTGCCCCTCACCCGCGATGTCATCTTCTGTGCCTTCGCCGATGAGGAGGAAGGCGGCCGTTTCGGGGCCGAATGGGTCTGGAACAATCACCGGGACCTGATCGACGCCGAATTCGCCATCAACGAAGGGGGTGGCTCGCCCATCACCATCGGCGGCGAAACGTTCATGTCCTGCCAGGTGGCAGAGAAGGGCAGCGCCCGCCTCAAGCTCACCGCCCACGGCAACCCCGGTCATGCCTCGGTGCCAATTCCGCACACCGCCTTCGAAGCGCTTGGGGTCGCGCTGGAACGGCTCCACGCCTGGGACTCACCCACCGTCATCGTGCCGGTGATGCGGGCCATGCTCGAAGGCATTGGCGAAAAGCTCGGCGGCGAACCCCAGCAGTTGATCCAGCAGGCGCTGTCGACGGATCCACCGACCTGGGAACCGCTGTCGCAGTTGCCATTGAGCGAGGAAGAAAAGACCTACTTCCGGGCGCTGACCCGCAACACCGCCGTGCCGACGATGATTCATGGCGGCTCCCGCATCAACGTCATCCCCTCCGAGATCGTGGTCGATGTCGACGGCCGCACCCTCCCCGGTGCCGATCCCCATGCCTTCCGCGACCAGGTGCAGGAGGCTGTCGGCGACGCCGCCACCGTCGAACTGGTGATCCCCGCCACCGGCACCGCCGCCGATGTCGAATCCACGTTCTTCGATGCCATCGTCGCCACCATGGCCGACGTCGAACCCGGGGCGAAGGTCATCCCCGCCATGAGTTCCGGCGGCACCGACGCACCCCTCATTCCGGGCGTGAAGGTGTACGGGTTCTTCCCGTTCCCGGCCTCCGACCGCATCGCCCTCTACGAACCGCTTGTCCACGGCCACAACGAACGGGTCCATGTCGATGACCTCACCTATGCGACCCACTTCGTGTACGACCTGATTGCCTCGTTCGCCACTTCATAAGGAAGGGACCATCCACATGCCCACCGTTCGCGCCAACGACACCCTGGCCACCACCCTCGGCGATGACGCCATCACCTACCTGCAGGCCCTCGTGCGCCTGGATACCGTCTCGCCACCGGGCAACGAACGACAGGCGACCGACTACATCGGCGCCCTGCTCCGTGACGAAGGCATCGAGTTCACCGTCGTCGAATCGGCCCCCGGCCGGGCAAATCTCGTCGCCCGCCTCCGCGCTGACAACCCAACCGGCAAGCCCGTCATGCTGATGGGCCACACCGATGTGGTGTCGGTCGAGCGCGACAAATGGGACCACGACCCATTCGGCGCCGAAATCATCGACAACTACATCTGGGGTCGCGGCACGCTGGACATGAAAAACCAGGTCGCCGCCCAGCTGGCCGCCTTTCTCGCCCTGAAGCGCGCAGATCTCCCCCTCACCCGTGACGTGATCTACGCCGCCTTTGCCGATGAGGAAGTCTCTGGCGAACTCGGCGCCGGGTGGGTCTACGCCAACCATCGCGACCTGATCGACGCCGAATTCGCCCTCAACGAAGGCGGTGGCGGCCAGATCGAGATTGGCGGCGAGCGCTTCTACACCTGCGGCACCGGCGAGAAGGGCCAGTCGATCCTGGAGGTCACCTTCCGCGGCAAACCGGGCCACGCTTCCACCCCGATTCCCGACACCGCGATGGACAAGCTCTCGATCGCCCTCGAACGCCTCCGAAACTGGACCCCACCCCTGACGATCACGGAACCCGTCCGCGCCATGCTCGCCGGCATCGGCGACGTCCTCGGTGGTGACGCCGCCGCCGAGATCAGCCGCGTGCTGGCCCTGCCGGAACCAGCCTGGGACGACCTCGCCGGTCTGCCCCTCAGCGAGCGCGACCTGGTGCGCCTCTGGGCCGTCACCCACCACACCGCCGTGCCCACCCTGGTCGAGGCCGGAAATCGCATCAACGTCATTCCCTCGGAGGTGAAGCTCGGCATCGACTGCCGCCTGGTCGCAGGCACGTCGCCCGAAGAGTGGCGCCAGATGGTGCAGGACGTGATCGGTGACTCCGGCGAGGTGGCGCTGGTCAATCGCAACGCCGGCATCGGCTTCGATCCGGGTTCGCCCTTCTTCGATGAGATCCGGGCAACGCTGACCGACCTCGTGCCGGATGCCAACCTGATTCCCAACCTGATCGGCGGCCGCACCGATGCTGCCTGGTTCCCGGACATCAAGGTCTACGGCTTCTTCCCCAAGGCGCCAGCCGATCGCGGCGATGCCTA
>CAZNQC010000349.1:0-2734 GCA_964574825.1 uncultured Sphaerobacteraceae bacterium
GATGCCGGAATGGTGCTGCTCGACGGGGTGCCGCTGGCGGAAATAGCCCTCCGGGAGCGGGCTCGTCGCCGCGCCGTGCTGCCGCAGCAATCGTTGCTCCAGTTTGCCTTCCGGGCGCGGGAGGTGGTGGCGATGGGACGCACTCCCCTTCCGCCGGCGTCACGCGCAGAAGATGATGCGGCGGTGGCCAGATCCCTGGCGCGCACCGAAATGCTGCCTCTGGCCGACCAGATCTACCCGCGTCTCTCGGGTGGGGAGCAGCATCGCGTGTCGCTTGCCCGCATCCTGGCTCAGGAAGCCCCGATCCTGTTGCTCGACGAACCCACCGCCACGCTCGATATCCGCCACCAGCACCAGGTGATGGCGACTGCACGCGAGGTGGCCGCCGCCGGTGGAGCCGTGCTGGCGATCGTGCACGATCTCAACCTGGCCATGACCTATGCCGACCGGGTGGGAGTGTTGCAGCGGGGAGAACTGATCGCCTGCGACGTGCCGGCCGTTATCGCCCGGGAAGATTTGCTCTCGGCAGTGTTTGAGCATCCGATTCGGGTGCTGGACGGCCCGGACGGGCTGCTGGTGGTGCCTCAGCCGTGCTGGGCGACTACCGGGATCGCTTGAGCGACTGCCGGACGCCACTGGGAAGCTGTTCGCGCCCGAAGTCCACCGCTTTCCGTTCCAGATCGGTCACCGTCTGCTGCAACTCGTGGATGCGGGCGAGGCAGCGTTCCCATTCCTCGCGCGAAACAACCCGGATACCGGCGGTGGGGTCGTTGTTGAGGGCGTTGATCACCGGCATGACATTGCGCGCCACCCCATCGATATGCTCCCAGAGCAGGCGGCCGATTCGTTCCTTCTGGGCGTCGAGCAGATCGATGGTCATGGGGCGGTCCTCTCGGTGGTGGCACGGTGGGCGCAACGCCGGACGGCGTTTGGACCGATGGTGCATCAGCCGGGGCCTGTTAGTCAAGAATTGATTAGCAGAAAAGAGGACGACGTTCGTGGTTGCGGTGCGGTCCTCATTGGCCCGGCACCGCTGGTTGGGTCCGGACGCCGCACCCCCTTGGCAGGTGTAGATGCGACGCCCAGACTTGTCGTGTCCGTCCACTGTCACCGAAGGAAGAACATGAAAGAACTCCGGCTCCAGGTCCGAACGCCGTGAGCGTACAGGGCAGCGGTATCCAGCGGCAACATCTGCCAGCGTTGATATGGCCAAAGGGAGGCAAGTATAGAACACATGTTCTATACTTGAGGCAGGAATGTCACCCCTGCGTCATGCGGAAGGATGCCTGCCATGAACACCCCCACCCCACCCGCCTGGTGGCCGCTGCCCGATGGGCGCCCCATTGGCGAGAAGCGCGCCGCCGAACTGGCGGCCTACGTTCGTGCCAACGCCACCCCTGTGATCGACATCGCCCGGGCCTACCTGGGGCAGCGTCACCCAGGCAAGGACATTCGCGTGCGCTCGGCCCAGCCCGCCTCGCTGGCCAAACTGGCCCTGGCCCGCTCCATGACCGGAATTCCGGTTGGCACGGTCTCGATCGGCAAGGGATCGACGGCGCACGTGATCAGGATCCTCTTCGAGCGCGATGGGCACATCACGGCCAACCTCTCCCGGCCGACCGAACCGGTCATGCGCTCGGTCAGCATGTAGGCCCGCCGCGCCTTCAACGACGCCGTAGTCCGGCTGAAAATGGATGGCGGCACACCATTTCCCCCATTTCACGTCGAATTGCGTCACAATGGAGGCGGGTCCTTGACAATCAGGAGCAGTCAGGCGTGTGACGCGGGGGGAAGATGCCATGACGACCATCTCCCATCAGGTGTTTACTTTCAGTTCCAGTGACTTTGGGCCATGGGAGGCCTTCGAGCGGTGGCAAGCGGAGGCGATGATCACTCATCGGGTTGCCACGCTCGACGATGTCGCCAGGTTCCACCTTGCATGCCAGTTCGTGCAGGTGGGTCCGCTGATGGTGAGCGGCGGACGATTCTCCGCCCAGACATTCGATCGCACGCCCGCGATGATTCGCCAGGACGGGCTCGATCACTATGGCATCTTCGTCCAGGGCGATGGGTCGCGCCGGTTTCAGACAGCTCGGTCGGGAGGGCAGTTGCGCTCGCGCGATGTACAACTCTACGATCTGGCCCAATCCGAGCACTCGGAAGCGACAGCGGGCCAATCCGGAACGCTGTTCCTGCCCCGCGACCTGGTTGACTCGGCGGTGGTGAATTTCAGCTCCCAGCATGGCCGGGTCCTTCGCACCCCCGCTGCCCGGGTGCTGGCCGATTATGTGCTCTCCCTGCCGGCCTACGTCACCGCCATCCCACCGTCTGGCTGGTCCGGGTTTGTTGAGGCCACCATCGGGCTGGCGCTCCAGGTGATCCAGAACGACACCAATGTAGACCGGGTGGATGACCTTTACGGCAGTCTCCTTTGCCGGCGAATCGAACGCTTCATCGACGCCAACCTGGGATCCCCCGACCTGACCCCGGAGCGGGTGGCCGAAGTCTTCGATGTCTCGAGATCATCCTTGTACCGGCTGTTCAGTCATCACGAAGGTGTTGCCAACTACATCCGCGTTCGGCGATTGAAGCGGGTCTGGGAGATTCTGGCGGACGGGCAGGATACGCGCCCCATCGGCCAGATCATCGAGGAGCTCGGCTTCCAGTCGGGGTCGTACTTCAGCCGCGCCTTCCGAGCCGAGTTCGGGTGTGCCCCGCGGGACGTTCGCCAGAC
>CAZNQC010000350.1:0-2733 GCA_964574825.1 uncultured Sphaerobacteraceae bacterium
CTCACCCGGTGTAGACGATGGTGGGAATCGTATCGGGGTCAAACTGGTCGATCCCCTCCGGGCCGAGGCGCTGGATCTCCATCAGGCAGCGCTGGCTCTCCCGCACGAGACGCGCCGTATCGATCCCAACCGCCTCCGGCAGGAAATCGGATGTCTTGGCAATCCCGTCGGTCAGCAAGGCCACCGCGCCCCGGTAGTTCCCGTTCAGCACGTGGTGGAACCCGACGCCGATCTGGAGGATGCCCTGGTAGAGGCGGCGGATCGGACCGCGCTCGGCGTGCCACTCGGCCTCGATCGCCTCGTGCTGGGCGTGGAACTGCCCCTGGTTGAAGAGGGCGATCCCTTCCAGCACCCCGGCCGGCAACGAGGTCAGCACCTCATCCTCGGTCCCCGGCCGGAAGACGCGGCCAATCAGCGGATCGAGCACCTGCCGCACCCGGGTGATCCCGGTCTCATCCTGGCCCAGCGGTCCTTCGATGATGATCGGGCCCCGGTAGCCACTTCCGGCCACCGCCCGCACCAACGCCGACCAGGGCAGGTCGCCATCGCCGGGCAGCAGATGGCGCACGGTGGTGTCGCGTTCGCGGAAGTCGCTGATGTGCACGTTGACCACCCGATTCCCCATCGCGGCCAGCATCATGAAGGGATTGGCCCCCGCTTCAGCCGCCTGGAACGGGTCGAACACGAAGCCGACTGCCTCGGGCGGTCCCACCTCGGCGAGGCGGGTGGCGAACGTCACCACGTTGCGCACCTGGGCCAGCGCGCCGTAGGAGACGTTCTCGATGCCGAGGGTGATCCCAGCTTCGGCACAGGCGGTGGCCAGCTGCTGGGCCAGGTCGATGAACCGTTCCCAGGCCTCATCGGTGGCCACCTGCGGCCGATTCGGGCCGTGCCAGACCAGCACGTTGGCCCCCAGCTCGACCCCGGCGGCAATCGCCCGGCGGAACATCTCCCAGGCCTCATCCACCCGGCGGGCATAGGGATCGAAGAAGGGATAGAGACGCGTGAGCGTATGCACCGAATGCACCGCAACACCGGCGGCGCGGGCATTGGTCGCCACCTGGCGCACGAAGGCCGGATCGTGCTCGCCAGCCGTTTGCAGCATCACTTCGATCTGGCTGATGCCCAACCGGGCCGCCATCTCGGGAACGTGCTCGGTGAGGGTGTGCGGGTAGAAGGCCCCGGTGGAGGCCCCCAGTTCCACCGCCCGAAGGCAAGCCAGGGCGTTCCCGGTGATCGATTCGGGAATGGGGGTGGACGACAACAGGCGGTCGCCGAGGGAGAGATTGTCGGGATTGGCGTTGCTCACGGTCCGCACCGCCTGGCGGGGACGAAAGGGAACAATGCGCGAAACCGGTTCCTGCGGGGTGGACACGGGGGGAAACATCCTTCCGGCAATGGGCACCCCCGGTAAAGGCGGAACCCAGACGTTGAGCCTGATGCTACCACCTGTCAGGGGCCCCTCATCAGGTGTTCCGGAAAGTCACGCTGGCCCGATCGCACCGGCCGGACGCATCCGCCATTGCCCCGGGCACGTACACTTTACGGAAACCAATCGTTTCAACGAGGCGTTGAAACTGACAGGCGGTCCCATGAGGTGACCGCATTCCTGTGTGCCGATGCCAGTCACGTAAAGGACCATCCAGCCATGCATCGATTCTCTTCCGCCGGAACATCGTTCGCCGGACATCAGCGGCGCTTCACCCGCCGCCGGGCCCTGGCCATGGGCGGAGCCGCCCTGGCCGCGCCGACCTTGCTGCGAACGGGAGCCGCCGCGCAGGAAGCTGCCAGCGGGTCGCTGTTCCCCGAGAATCGCGTGCTGCTCTACTACGGATTCCCCGGCAACCCGAACATGGGCATCCTGGGTGAGTACGAACCACAGCAGGTGCTGGAGTTGCTCCAGGCAGAGGCAGCCAACTACGAGGCGGCCGACCCCAGCCGGCCGGTGAAGATCGGATTCGAGATGATCGCCTCGGTCGCCCAGGGCGATGCCGGTCAGGAAGGCAAGTACATTGCCGATGCCAGCCGCGCCCAGCTGGACGAGTACGTGGCCTTCACCGCCGAGAACGACATGCTGCTCTTCTTCGACGTGCAGATGGGGTTCCGCGAGCCCTACGAGGACTATTCCGGCCTCGAAGAATGGCTGCTGAACCCGCACGTGCACCTCGGCATCGACCCCGAGTTCCACATGCGGGAAGGCGAATTGCCCGGGCAGCACATCGGCCAGGTGACCGCCGCCGAAGTCACGGAAGCCCAGCACTGGCTGGCCGACCTCGCGGCCAAGAACAACCTGCCGCCCAAGGTGCTCATCGTTCACCAGTTCCATCACAGCATGATCGAAGAGAAAGACCAGATCGCCCCGGTTGCCGGCGTGGACCTGGTGATCGACATGGACGGCTGGGGACCGCCGGACATGAAGCGTGAAACCTACGAGGTCGTGATCAAGCAGGAGCCGATCGAATATCACGGCGTGAAGCTGTTCTACCAGCAGGACGACCCGCTGATGACGCCGGAAGAAATCGTCGCCCTCGATCCCGCGCCAGACCTGGTCATCTACCAGTAGTCCACCATCGCCCCCAAGTTCCATTCGCGCCAGGAAGGTCCCTCCCCGGGATCCCCTGGCGCGATGGTGTTTCCGGCATCGTGTACGCTGCAGGGAACCAGTCCTTTGCCACCAGGCAACAATTCGGAGGCACCGTGGCGGCCGATCTCCCTTCCCCCAGCCCACCCCTG
>CAZNQC010000351.1:0-2713 GCA_964574825.1 uncultured Sphaerobacteraceae bacterium
CCGGCAGGCGGGGCTACTCTCCGAGCCGGAGTTCGATCGCGTCGTCCTGGTGGCGAATGATGGTCACATCGTCGTCACCTTCCCACCCCACAAGGTCATCGTCGGGCAGCTCGGCCACAATGCTCAGTTGCAGGCGCAGGATACCGCTCGAGAACTCCCGGGCGTCGACCGTCTCCACCTGCGCCAGTCCGCGAAGGTGCGACTGGAGAGCAAGGGCGGAGGCGGCGCGGGTCATTCCGTGGGCGATTACGTCGATGGCACGAGGTTCTGGGGCTGCCGCTTCCGTGGCTTCCTGATCGTCATCATCTGGCGCGTCACCATCCCGACCCCGCGCGGACTCGTCTTCCTCCGGAGATCCGGTCTCGCCATCGGAGTTCCCGGATGCCTCACCAGCTTCGTCTTCGGCCGACTCGGATTCGATGTCGTCCCGCAGCGTTGCCACCCGCTCCAGCATGGTGCCGACCTGTTCCTGGATGCCCTCCAGATCGGCTTGCATGGCCTTCAACCTGGTGGCGAGGCGCTCCTGACGCGCCTTTGCCTGGACGGTGGCCTCGTGATCCATCCGATCGCGGACCTGCATCGCCTCCAGCATCAATTCACTGGAGCGGCGAACATTCTCGGCAATGTCGCGATCGAATTTCTGGTACGTGGCCAGGCGTTCCTGGGCCAGCTTCAGTTGCGCGCGCACATCTGCCACATCGTCGGCGTGTTCGGTTTCCTGATCGACCTTGGCCACTCGATTTCTCCCTGCCTACCCATCGCCCCAGGGAACGCAGTCATCGGTTCCCTGACCACACGTACAGTGTTATACAGCCCCGGGCCCAAGTACACTTCCGCGACGGCATCGACGACCGATGATCACGCGGGCGTCGCGTGCGTATGCGATGCAATATTCCCACCTGGCCCCGATGCCCCAAAGAGTTTGATACCCCGAGAAGGCTCCGCTGTGCGGCGGTTCCGCACCACGTCACGAAAGTCGAGACCGTCAGATCATGACCGATCGCGACCAGACCCCAGAACAGCTTCAGGATGAGGAGCCGGCCGCCGTCGACCAACCGACGGAGGAGACGGTCGAGACTCCCAAGCCCGCTCGCAAACCAAGAGCAAAGAAGGCCGCTGCCAGCGACGGCGAAGAGACCACCACTCCGCGCAAGCGCACCCGTCGCAAGAAGGCCACCCAACCGGTCACGATGGCCCTCCCGGTCGTCATCACCGATGAGACCGTGCTGCTGCCGCACATGTCGATTCCGTACCCGATTCAGGATGACGAAACCGCCCTGGCAATCGACCGCGCGATGCGGATGACGCCCCGGCTGGTGCTGCTGCTCACCGAGCGGCAGGTGGCGCCGGATGGCACCGCCATTTCGACCAACCAGCCCGATCGCGACCTGATCGACATGATGACCGATCTCATCGCCGAGGAAGTTGGCGCCGAGTTCGGTGGAAACGACCCCGACGCGGAGATCAATGCCGAGGCATGGGTCGATTCCGACCAGGTGCAGTATGAACTCTGCAATGTCGGCGTGATCGCCGAAGTCGGCCAATACATCTCGCGCCCGGGTGGCCAGGATCACGTCATCCTGCAGGGCATCACCCGCGGGGTCGCCGAAGAACTGATCCAGGACCAGCCATTCGTGGCGGCCCGGGTTCGCCGTGAGGACGATGTCGTCTCCGATCCATCCCGCACCGAAGCCGCGATGTCGGCCGTGCTGGAGCAGATCGAAAGCTACATCGCGATGCTGCCCAATGTGCCGGAAGAAGTGTTGACGATGGTGCGCGGGGTCGAAGAGCCGGGCTGGCTGGCCGACCTGATCGCCTTCTCGCCGGAGTTCACCTCCGAGCAGCGGCAGACACTGCTGGAGGCGCTCGATCCGCTCGACCGATTGCGCCAGTTGAGCGTGATGATCCAGAAGCGGCTCAACGTGCTGAACCTGCGGCAGGAAATCCAGACCGAGGCCCAGGCCGGCATGGATCGCCAGCAGCGCGAGTACTTCCTGCGCGAACAACTGCGCGCGATCCAGAAGGAACTCGGCGAAGGCTCATCCGAAGAAGCCCTGGCCAACGAGATTCGCGAGAAGATCGAAACCTGCGGAATGCCGGAAGAGGTCAAGGCCAAGGCCCTGACGCAGGTCGAACGGCTCGAACAACAGCACCCGTTCTCCCCGGAGATTGGTGTCATCCGCACCTACCTGGAGTGGTTGACCGAACTGCCCTGGGCAATTGAAACCGAGGACCGGCTCGACCTCGACGAAGCGGCCGCGATTCTCGACGAGGACCACTATGGCCTGGACAAGGTCAAGGAACGGATCGTTGAGTACATCGCGGTCCGCAAGCTGGCTGGCGACAAGCTCCGCGCCCCGATCCTCTGCTTCGTCGGCCCTCCGGGTGTGGGCAAAACCAGCCTGGGCAAGTCGATTGCGCGGGCGATTGGCCGCGAGTACGTCCGGATGTCGCTGGGCGGTGTCCGCGATGAAGCCGAGATTCGCGGTCACCGGCGGACCTACGTTGGTGCGATGCCGGGCCGGGTGATCAAGGCGCTGCGCGATGCGAAGAGCCGCAACCCGGTGCTGGTGCTGGACGAGGTCGACAAGCTCGGTTCGGACACATTCCGCGGCGATCCGTCATCTGCCTTGCTGGAAGTGCTCGATCCGGAGCAGAACTCGACCTTCTCCGATCACTACCTCGAAGTCCCGTTCGACCTCTCGAAGGTGAT
>CAZNQC010000352.1:0-2696 GCA_964574825.1 uncultured Sphaerobacteraceae bacterium
CGATGATCTCGCGGGAGGGCAGCGAGTAGAGCATGCCATCGTGGCCCATGGCGATGCCATCGTCGACCGCGATGGTGTTGAACTCCTTGGCAATGCCACCAGCCGCTTCGATCTCGCGGGCAACGAGCTGGCCGAGATCCTTCAGATGAACGTGACCGGGAACGAACTGGGTAAACGAGTTGACCACCGCGATGATCGGCTTGCCGAAGTCGTCATCCTTGACGCCAGTGGCGCGCCAGAGGCCGCGGGCACCGGCCATGTTGCGGCCGTGAGTAGTGGTTCTCGATCGATAGGCAGGCATGGAACTCGTGTCTTTCTGTAGCGTGGGGCTCTGGGAGCAACCCGGCAGAGCGCAAATACACCGGGCGGACAACAGCCGCCTACTCCTTGGTGGGTGAATCTCGCGCCTCTTCGGCGGCAGGTCCGCCCCTACGATAGATCATCACCGATTGGCCGAAGCTCCAAGCCAGCGGGCCGCTTCCTTGGCGTGATAGGTGATGATGCGCCCGGCACCAGCCCGTTTCATGGAGAGCAGGGTTTCGAGCGTGATGCGCTCCTCGTCGATCCAGCCGAGGCGCGCGGCAGCCTTGATCATCGCGTATTCGCCGGAAACGTTGTAGGCCGTCAGCGGCACATCGAAGGTTTCGCGCGCCTCGCGAATGATGTCAAGGTAGGACAGGGCAGGCTTGATGATGATCAGATCGGCCCCCTCCTGAATATCGATGGCAATTTCGCGCAGGGCCTCGCGGGCATTGCCGGGGTCCATCTGATGCGTGCGACGATCGCCAAAGGCCGGGGTGCTTTCGGCGGCTTCGCGGAACGGCCCATAGTAGCCCGAGGCATATTTGGCGGCGTAGGACATGATCGGCACGTTCGGGAAGCCAGCATCGTCGAGGGCGGCACGAATGACGGCGACGCGGCCATCCATCATGTCCGACGGGGCGACGATATCGGCACCGGCAGCGGCATGGGAGATGGCGGTACGGGCCAGCAAGGGCAAGGTCAGGTCATTGTCGACCACATCCCCGACAAGGATGCCGCAATGGCCGTGGTCGGTGTATTCGCAGGCGCAGACATCGGTGATGACCAGCAGATCGGGAGCGTGGCGCTTGATCTCGCGGACGGCTCGCTGGACGATCCCATCCTCGGCGTAGGCACCGGACGCGTGATCATCCTTGACGTCGGGGATACCGAAAAGGAGGACACCGGCAATGCCGAGCGACTGGAGTTCATCGACTTCGGCGGCGAGCTGGTCGATGGAGAGCTGGTACTGGCCCGGCATCGACGAAATCTCGTGGCGGACGTTCGTGCCCTCGACGATGAAGAGGGGCAGGACGAAGTCGTGGGGGTGGAGTTCGGTTTCGCGGACGTAGTCCCGCAGGGCGGAAGACATGCGCAGACGTCGCGTGCGCTGGAACGGGGGGAAGGTGGTGGCGAGATCGCGGTCGAGGATGCTCATACGGTAGTTTCCTGGCTGAAATACGATTCGGTGGCGGCGCGCAACCCTGCTGGTGACGGGACATCAGCGACCGCGTGGACGGGCAGGCCGTGGGATTCCATGGCGGCTGCGGTCGTCGGGCCGATGGCGACCAGGCAGGCACCGGAAAGCGCGGCGAGGTCGACGCCAAGCTCGTGGACGAAGACGTCGACGGCAGACGGTGAAGCGAAGGTGACGACATCGACGCGGCCGCCACGCACCGCGGCCCGCACCTCGTCGGCGTTCGTGAGCGTGCTGGTGGACCGATAGCTCTCGACGCGGATGGCGTGGATATCGGCGCGGCGCAGCGTGGAGGTGATCTCGTCGCTGGCGCGGTTCCCGAGCAGGCAGAGGACCTTCTGGCCGGGTTCGACGAGGGGCAGGAGTTCGGTGGCGAGGCCGGGGCCGGTTTGCTCGACCGGAACGAGGTCTGGTTCCAGGCCAATCTGGCGCATGGCTTCGGCAGTTGCGTCGCCAACCACGGCGATGCGGGCCTTGCCGGCCAACTGGGCGGCACCGAAGTCAGTCAGCACCGGCACCGTCTGCTGGCTGGTCACCACCAACCAGCCAAAGCCTCCCGCGGCTGCATCCCGCAAGGCGGCGGCGAGAACGCCGGGAGTGCCGGTTGGGCGGATGATGGTCGTCGGCGCAGCAATGGCGGAGGCACCCACCTCCTGGAACGCCGAGGCGGTGCGGTCGGCGAAATCGGCGGTGCCGGTGGCGAGGACGGTGCGACCAGCAAGCGGCTGGTGGTTTTCTGCAGCCAGATCCGCACCGGTCCACTGGGGAGCCAGCTCGCGACGCATCTCCATGGAGAGATCTCGAACGGCCCGGTCGGCAACAGCGCGGGGCATGGTCAGCGTGCGGCGGAGCAGGCGGGATCCGTCGTCGCTTGCCATCATCGCCGTGAAGATGACGTCAGTGTCGTTGACCAGGGCATGGGCGCCGACCGGTGTGGTGCAGCCACCTCCCATCGTGCGGAGGAAGAGGCGTTCGAGCGAGACGGCCGCGGCAACGGCCGGATCATCGAGCGCCGCGGCAACGTTCCAGGCGGGATCCGGGGCGATCCGGGATTCGATGGCGAGGGCGCCCTGGCCCGGAGCGGGGACGAACTCATCGACTGGAAGGTACTGTGTGACGCGATCCTGCCAGCCCATGCGGGTGAGACCAGCGGCGGCGAGGATGATGGCGTCGTACTGGTCGGTTCCGGCCTTGCGCA
>CAZNQC010000353.1:0-2694 GCA_964574825.1 uncultured Sphaerobacteraceae bacterium
GTGTGTTCTCTTCACTCGTCGTCGAAGATACCACTTCACGCAGCCCGGCCTGGCGGGGAGGATTCCTCGCCAGGCCGGATTGCGTGAAGAACCGTTGGGTGGAGTGAAGGAATCTACTCCTCCGCAACCTTTTCGGCGGTGCGGATCACCTGCAGCACGTTATCGATCAACCCGGCAATCCCTTGCGGGCTGCGGGCGAAGTACCAACTCCAGGCACCGACCTGATTGGCCTGCAGGGCCGGGTGCAACTGGAAGGTCGGATGCTCCTGCAACTCCTCCAGCGTCAGGGCACCGGAGACATTGGC
This sequence comes from uncultured Sphaerobacteraceae bacterium, assembly GCA_964574825.1. Taxonomy (GTDB): domain Bacteria; phylum Chloroflexota; class Chloroflexia; order Thermomicrobiales; family UBA6265; genus JACCYX01. Next base: position 306 of record CAZNQC010000353.1, read on the forward strand.
GAGGAAGGCAGTGTCGGTGGAGTACTTGAGCGCCTCCTCCCAACTGAGGACCTCCCACCACTCGGTGCCGAAAGCCGAATCGAGATCGACGACCGCCAGGCCGAGGTACTTGAAGTAGTTCACATCGTCCCAGAGAGCCGGGTTGGCGACGTACAACTCGTCCGTGGTGGGGTAGCCGAAGAAGGTGGTCAGGCCGGGCTTGGCGGTCGTGATCGCCTGCAGTTCGGCCACCTTCAGGTCCAGGTCGGCCCGGGCGGCCACATTGGTTTCCGACTCCGGATCGGCACCGAGGGCGATGGCCAGATCCCAGATCGCGTCGGTCGTCTTGTCCAGGCGGTCGAGGAACGGCCAGGCGGCGATCGGGGCGATCCCCTGCACGATCCCGGCGATGTCGTCGAAGCCGCCATATGATTCCGGATTCTCCAACTCGGTGGAGCCGAAGATGAAGAGATCGGTTCCTTCCGCCACGGCCAGTTCGAAGTCGATCTCGCCGTCGCTGGTGGAGATGTTGACGACCGAGTCGGTCGGCAGCCGCCCCCAGGCTTCGGCATAGCCTTCGGGATCGTTGGCAGGGTACCCCCAGACGCTGTGCACCTGAACGCCCATGTCGTAGAGGGCAGCCGCCGAACCGATTTCCGCCGCGATCCGGGAGGGAGTCTCCGGAGTCGTCACGATCCGGCCCAGGAAGTCGGTGTAGGCCCAACCACCCACGACCGGGCTTGCCTGGGCCAGTGCTCCGGCCTGAAGCGATCCGGCCGCGATACTCCCAAGAATCGCGCCGCCCACAAGATGTCGCCGATTGATGCCACCTGCCACGTCGTCACCCTCTTCCTGGAAAATCCGACTAATATAGTCACCATTGTGTCGGGAAGGGTGGGATCAGGTCAAGGTGCCGGGATGTCGCTGGGCAAGAAGGGGATCAGGTGAAGTGCCTGATCGCGTCGGCGAACGAGCCGCGCCAGTTGACGTAATCGTGGCCGCCGCCGTATTCCACGTAGGCCACGTCGTACCCCTTCGCCACCAACACATCGCGGAACTGGCGCGTGCAGGCCAGCAGGCTCGGTTCGACGTGGGAGTTCCTGGCCTCCAACCGGCCAGCTTCGATGTAGAACCGCACCGGCACCGGATCCCACTGCGCCACCTGGGCTGGGAGCCAACCGTAGGGCGGGGCGTCGCCGATCACCGTCGTCATGTCACGCCCGACCCGGCCCGTGTTCCAACGCCACTGGAACGATCCCGATTGGCTGATGACGTTGCCCACGGTCTCCGGGTGGCGCAGGGCAACCCAGGCTGCCGCCAGGCCGCCATAGCTGACCCCGCAGGTGGTTACCCGGTCCGGGCCCTCCGCAATGCGATAGGTGGCTCGCGCCCACGGCACCAGTTCTTCGGCGATGAAGCTGGCGAACGCCTCGTTGCAGGCATATTCGATGCTGCGATCGTCGCTGGTGATCATCACGCAAACGGTTGGCGGAATCTGGCCATCGGCCAGCAGGTTGTCGAGCGTGTTCGGCACCAGCAGCATCGATTCGGCCACTTCTCCGTCGAACAGCAGCAACAGCGAACAGGAGGCGGTTCCGTCATCGTATCCCGCCGGGAGCTGGACGTAAATGTCGCGTTCGTTCCCCAGTACCTGGCTGGCGAATCGGGTGCGTTCGATCCGTCCGTGTTCGATCTCCGGTCGCCAGGCCAGGTACTGGGCCGCTGTGGCGTCCGGCAACTCGACATAGGAGATGTCGTCCTCGGTTGGGGCGTATCCCAGTTCCGCAAGAAACGGCACATCGGCCGTGTAGGGATTGAGCGGATCGCGTAGGAACCGTTCGAAGCGATCGGGTGGGCTGGCCGGGTCGTAGACCGAGACCAGGGCATCGTTCTCGGCCACCTGGTAGGTGAAACGCAGGTCGGAGCGCATGACGAACGACCGCACCCAGACATCGGTCCTCGCGATGTGTTCCAATGGCGTGCCGCAGGGATCGGTGACCGAGAAATTTTCGATCAGGGCGACGTTGTCCAGTGGTTCACCGGACCGCCAGACGAAGGTGACGATCCGCACGTCCGGAGCGTCGGCGATGGGCTCGACGAGCGGCGTGCCGGATCGCTCCACGAGCTGCCAGAACGCACGAAGGGCATGGTCCGGCTGGTCGCGGAGCCCTTGGCGGAGTTGTTCCACAATTGGACTCGTGGCCGTGATGGTTGTCGGGAAGAAATCGTCGTTCATGCAGCTCCCAGTCGTTCGACCTCGAGTGGTCGTCGCGTGACGCAGAGTGTCGCATGAATCCGACTGAGTTGGTCGGTTATGGTCGGTGCAGATGATTCATCGAGTGGTCGGACAATGGTTAGTCTGCGGCGGGGTAGGCCGTTGGCTGCCGGTTGCCGCGCAGCGCTTTCCAGA
>CAZNQC010000354.1:0-2673 GCA_964574825.1 uncultured Sphaerobacteraceae bacterium
TCTCCTCCTCGCTGTACGGTTCCTTACCGTCTCAAGCCCCGATGCAAGGGTGTCGACCGGGTACAGACCCAGGGTGCGCCCGAGCGGTCGCCTTCACCATGAGCAACCCACGCAACGACCCACGCAAGTTGACTGTGCATTGGCATGGCTGCCCCGAAATGGGTTTGATACGATGGTGCCGGGACCAACCGGGAGACACTTCGAGCCTGCTCAAACCAAGGGGACAACGCGTGAACGAGCGCCGATCCTCATCGACCACGACGTCCTCCGATCATCCGGGGTTTGGCGATCTGCTGCGACGCCATCGGGTCGCCGCGGGCATGACGCAGGAAGAACTCGCTGCCCGTTCGGGCTTGAGCACGCGCGGCATTAGCGATCTGGAGCGGGGCGCCCGCACCGCACCGCAGGCGAATACCCTGGAGCTTCTGACGGCGGCTCTGCAGTTGGATTCCGAGGAATCGACGGTCTTCGCGGCAATGGCCCGGCGCCCGCTGGCTGCAAGCCGCCGCGATGCCTTCCGGACCGCTCGGCTTCCCATTCCGCCGACGCCACTGATCGGTCGTGAGTCCGATATCGCCGCCGTGCGCAACCTGCTCAACGGCGAAGGCGTCCGGCTTATCACCCTGACGGGACCTGGCGGGGTCGGCAAAACCCGGCTGGCGCTGGCGATCGCCGCCGCAGATGAACGTGCCACGAAGGCCGTGTTCGTCGATCTGGCGCCCGTGACGGATGCGGCGTTGGTACCGACTGCCATTGCCGAGGCGCTGGGCCTCCTGCGGGTTGCCGGCAAGACGGTTATTGAAGAGCTCACGGATCGGATCGGTGACCGGCGCCTGCTGCTCGTGCTGGACAACTTCGAACGGGTTTCGGAGGCAGCACCCACCGTCGCCGCGCTGCTGGCGTCGTGTCCGGCGCTATCGGTCCTGATCACGAGTCGCGTGATCGTGCGACTTCGGGGCGAACGGGTCGTTCCGGTTCGGCCCCTTCCGGTGGCGGTTCCCTCGCCACGAAACGACCTGAACGTCGTGGCGACATGCCCAGCGGTCAGACTGTTCATTGAGCGAACGCTGGATGTCTCGCCCGGATTCGTCTTCGGCGCGGAGAACAGCGAGGCGATCGTCGAGATCTGTCAGCGCCTGGACGGTATCCCGCTCGCGATCGAGTTGGCGGCCGCGCGCATGGGAGCTCTGGATCCGCAACTGATTCGGGACCGTCTTCGGGATCGGTTCAGGCTCCTGACCACCGGCGACCCGAGCGCGCCCGCACGGCAGCAGACCCTGCGCGACACGCTAGCCTGGAGCTACGATCTATTGACGCCCCAGGAGCAGGATCTCTTTCGCCGGCTCTCCATATTCGTCGGTGGGTTCACGCTCGAAGCGGCAGAGGCCATCGGCAACGACGCCGCCGATTCCGGGGTGGACGTTCTGGACATCTTGAGCTCGCTTGTTGACAAGAGCCTCGTCGGGCGGCTCTCGGGACTCGATGGCCGGCCGCGCTTCGGCATGCTGGAAACGGTTCTCGCGTTTGGCCTCGGTGAGCTTGATGCCCATAACCGCACCACCGAGGTTCGCCAGCGCCACGCGGAATGGTGCATCGGCCTCGCGGAGCAGACCGGAGAACCGGGCCGGCGGTTCGCACTCGGGACCCCGTCGGAAATCGCGATGCTGGAGGCGGATTACGCCAACCTGAGGTCAGCCCTCACCTGGCTTACAGGGAGCGGAGATGCAGCTTCTGCCCTGCGTCTGGCCTCTGCGCTGGGAGGGTTCTGGTGCGTGCGGATGCACGTGCGCGATGGTCCGTTGTGGTTGCGGCAGACCCTGGCCGCAGACGATGGGACGCGGCCGGATCTTCGGGTTCGTGCCTTGAGTGCCCTCCAGGTGGTGACCTTTACCGGCGGTGATGACAGCGATCCTGGTGTGCTCAGGGACGAGATTGTGGCAGTTGCGCAGGAAGCTGGCGATCCAGAAAGCCTTGCGACTGCCTTGCTGAGCTCGGCATTCATTCATCTGGGACAAGGCGACTCGGAAACGTCGGTCGACCTCGCCGTCGAGAGTGTGCGCCAGTTCGAGGCAGCCCAGATGACGATCGGTGCCTGCACGGCACTCTTCCATCTGGCCCGGTCTCGCCTGTACCAGGGGAATGCCGAGGTGGCTACACGCCTCCTGGACGAGTCGATCCAACGGGGACGTCAGCACGAAGATGCCTACGTTACCGGACTGGCACTGCACGACCGCGGGGAACTCGCGCGTACGCAAGGCGATGATCGACTGGCAGCAGCGTGCTTCGCTGAAGCGTTGCAGTGTTTTTGGGACCTTGGTGACCTGGGGAAAGTCGCCTGGTGCCTAGAGAGGATCGCCACTGCACTGGGGAACGACGATCCCCACATGGCAGCACGTTGCCTGGGCGCGGCGGACGCGCTCCGGGACGCCATTGCGTGGCCGATTCCCGCCGGGGAAATAGCTGACCACGTTCGAGTATCCGAATCTGTCCGGGCTTTGCTCGGTGACGAGGCGTTCGAAGCGGCCTGGTCGCTCGGCAGGGCGCAGCCGTTGGAAGACTTCCTGGTCGAAGCGAACGCTCCCGCGCCGACGCCCGGTACGTGATTGAGGCGCGAGCCGTACGTGGCGATGTCGCTGTGTTCCTTCATTCCCCGGTTAACGAAGCGACCACATG
>CAZNQC010000355.1:0-2667 GCA_964574825.1 uncultured Sphaerobacteraceae bacterium
CAAACAGCCCATGGAATCAACGAAACCACGAATTACCGAATTGAAGAATTACCGCAGATGGTGTGTCACGGTCTGGTGAAGGTCGAACGCTCGCGACCGCAGACGTCTTCGTTGGAGCGGCTGGCGGACACACCATTGGACGCACCAGCAATCAGGCAATGAGTTCCAACGCCGCTCCGAGCACCATCCGCCCGAGCATCCGAAGGGCCATCCTGTCTGGAATGAACGGTCGGCATGCTAGACTTTCGCCAGTGAGTTGGCCATCAGAAGTGAGGGTGTTGGGTGAGGGTTTCGTGCCTTCAGGAGAATCTGCAACGGGCATTGGGTCGTGTGGGGCGTGCAGTCGCCTCTCGAACGTCGCTGCCAGTGTTGAGCAATGTCCTGATCTCCACAGACGACGGTCGGTTGCGGATAGCCGCCACCAACCTCGAAATCGGCGTCACCACATGGATTGAGGCTGACATTCAGGAAGAGGGGCGAATCACCATCGATGCGCGTCTGCTCGGTGAATTCGTCAACACCCTGCCAGCAGGAGGAGTGGACCTCGAAGTCGATCCCAATCGCCTGTCCCTGACCGTTCGCGCTGGTCGCGATGAAGCGTCGATCAACGGCATCGACGCCGAGGACTTCCCCGTCATCCCCTCCGTCTCGGACGAAGGGTTTGGCGTCGAAATCGACGCCCAGAAGCTGCGGGAAATGATCTCCCTGGTGGAATTTGCTGCCGCCAGCGACGATTCACGTCCCGTGCTGGCAGGAGTGTTGACCCGGTTTGAGGGCTCGTCAGTCACCCTTGCCGCTGCCGATGGCTTCCGCATGGCGGTCAACGAGGGCGAGATCACCACCCCTGTTGCCGAACGCACCGACCTGATCGTGCCGGCTCGTTCGTATCGCGAGCTTGCCCGCATCATCGGCGATGTCGATGGGGTCATCCGCTTGGCCGTCACCCCGAACCGCAGCCAGATCATGGCGCGAGTGGACGACACCGAATGGGTCTCGCGGCTCATTGACGGAACGTTCCCGGATGTCCGGCAGATCGTGCCCCGCGATTTCGCCACCAGGGTGGATCTCAGTCGCGACGTCCTGCTCAATGCCGTGCGGCGCGCAAGCTACTTTGCTCGCGACAACAACGATGTCATTCGCATGGTCGTCAGCCCAGGTGAAGACGACCTGACCCCAGGCAATGTCGAAGTCTCGGCCAATGCGGCCGAGCGGGGCAATAGCCACAGCTTCGTCGATGCCAGCGTGACCGGCGGTGAGGTTCAGGTTGCCTTCAATAGCCGCTATCTTGCCGACGTGCTCTCCGTCCTCAAGCATGGCCAGGTCATGTTGGGCCTGAATGGTCCAACCCAGGCCGGCATCATTCGCCCGAGTGGCGGCGATACCTACACGCACGTCATCATGCCGATGGTCATCGGCGGCCAGTAGGCACGAATCGTTTCGGAGTGGCATGTACCTGACCCGGCTCCAGCTCGAGCAGTTCCGTTCATACCAGCACCTCGACCTGGAAATCCCCCGCGAAGGGCTGCGGCTCTTCGGCAGAAATGCAAGTGGCAAGACCAGCGTCATCGAGGCGCTGGTCTTGCTGTCTACCATGCGTTCGCCCCGCACGTCGCTCGATCGCGAGCTTGTTCGGTGGGGCAGCGGTGAAGACTTCGGCGTCCCACCCTATGCCCGGCTGGAAGCACATCTGTCGGCCGAGGGGCGCGACCAACGCGTAGGCATCAGTCTCGAACTCGATCCCGACCGGCAACTGAACCAGCGCAAGAGCTATCACCTCAATGGTGACCCGGTTCGCGCCCTCGACCTGATCGGCGTCCTCAAGACTGTCCTCTTCACACCCGAGGATGTCCTTCTCGTCACCGGTCCACCAGCCGAGCGTCGCCGCCAATTGGACATCTTCATCTCCCAATTTGATCGCGGCTATCTGAACGCGTTGGCGCAGTTCAACAAGGTCCTCGCCCAGCGCAACCAGTTGTTGAAGCAATACGCTCGCGAACGGCGCAGTTATCGCGATCCGGCCGCAGTGACCGAGATATCGTTCTGGGACGAGCAACTCATCGCATTCGGCGCCCAGGTCGTCTCCACCCGGATTCTGGTGACCCGCGACCTGTCAGCGGAAATGACCACTCGTTCGCAGTCGTTGGTCGATGGGGCCAGCATGGCCTTGCACTATCAGCCACGACTCTCCTGGGACGAAGCTCAGGACACTGCCGACGAGCGAGAACTCCGGGAATCGATCGCCGCCCGGTTCGCCCACGATCTGCAGGAGATTCGTCGCGATGAGTACCGGCGTGGGGTCACCCTGGTCGGACCTCAACGCGACGACGTGTCTTTCCTGATCGATGGCCACAGCCTGAGCGCCTACGGTTCCCGCGGACAGCAACGGCTCGGAGTCGTCGCCTTCCGCCTCGCCCAGATCGGCATCCTCGAGGCCAGGACCGGTGAACGCCCAATTCTGCTGCTGGACGATGTCTTCTCCGAACTCGACAGCACCCATCGAGACCTGCTGATTGCCGACGTCACGGAGTTTGGCTGCCAGGTCTTCCTCACCTCCGCCGAACCCGACGCCCTCGAGCATCCTGGCCTCGCTCATCTGGCCCAGGCAACGGTGGAGCAGGGGCGCATTCAGATCGCCTGAGTCCCAGCCTCAGGCTCGTGTGAACAGGA
>CAZNQC010000356.1:0-1229 GCA_964574825.1 uncultured Sphaerobacteraceae bacterium
GATGCGCTGGGCCACGACATCCGCTCGTACGACTCGGCCGATCACATCCGCTTCATCCAGCAGGCGGCCGGGTGGCTGCTGGAAACGTGACACGTGCGAATCGCGATTGAGGTGAGCCGGGAACTTCCCCGGAGCGTGGATTTCAGCAAGGAGCCAGCGTTCATCATGATCCTGATCGACGGACACCTCGACATTGCCCTGAATGCCCTCGTCTACAACCGTGACCTGAAGAAGCCCGCCCTCGCCATCCGTGAAGACGAATCCGGCATGACCAGCAAGGGGCGGGCCCGCGGCACGATTGGACTTCCCGACCTGCGAGACGCGGAGGTGGCGATCAGCTTCGTCACCTGCCTCGCCCGGGTGCGACCCGATGTCACCGAAGACATGCGCATCGACTACCGCACCCACGAGTCAGCCCAGGCCCACGCCTTTGCTGAACTTGCCTACTATCGCGAACTGGAGCGGCAGGGCATCTTCCGGATCATTGACGATGTCGCCACGCTCCAGTCGCACATGCAGGCTTGGTCCGACGATCCGGCCGGAGCGCCGCTGGGTGCGGTGCTGACGATGGAAGGGGCGGACCCGATCGTCGCGCCGGAATACATCCCCCTGTGGTGGGAGGCCGGGTTGCGGGTCCTCTCCCTGGCCCACTACGGACCCAGCAAGTACGCCTTCGGCACGGGCACCAGCGGACCAGTGACCGCGGACGGCCTGGCGCTGCTCGATGAGATGGCGAAGACTCCGATGATCCTCGATGTCACCCATCTCTGCGACGAGAGCTTCTGGATGGCGCTCGATCGGTTCCCCGGGCACGTCATCGCCACGCATTCGAATTGCCGGGCACTGGTGCCCGACGAACGGCAGTTCAACGATGACCAGCTCAAGGCGTTGATCGAGCGCGATGCGGTCATCGGGGCGGCAATGGATGCCTGGATGCTCCATCCCAACTGGATCAAGGGCGTGACGACACCGGACAACGTGACGATCGAGGACTTCGTCAATCACATCGATCACGTCTGCCAGTTGGCCGGCAATTCACGTCACGCCGCCATCGGCACCGATCTCGATGGTGGCTATGGGACCGAGCAGACGCCGCGCGACCTCGACACCTACATCGACATGCAGAAGGTGCCGGAGCTTTTGCGCCAGCGGGGGTACGCCGAATCGGACATCGCGGCGATGTGCCATGGCAACTGGGTGCGCAAGCTGGAAACCGCCTGGTCCTGAAA
>CAZNQC010000356.1:1329-2654 GCA_964574825.1 uncultured Sphaerobacteraceae bacterium
CCGTCTCGATGCACCTCGTTCAGCAGCTCGCTGAAGTGCGCGCGGGCCTCGGTCAGCTTCATTTCCTTGGTGGGAATCGACGCCATGGGTTGCCTCCTGCAGATGTTGATGGCCAACGTCTCATCTACAGCATAGGCCTCCTGACCACATCTGTACAGTTCTGTACAGATGTGGTCAGTTCTTCCGTTTGGCCACATGGACAGGTACAATCGGAGCCGTTCACACTCCACGGTGCGAACGGAAACCGGTTTCTCGCCTGGGGAACCCGGACATGAAACGACTGGAGGTGCCAGATGACGACACACATCGACCGGAGCCCCGTGCTCCCTGGCATTTCCACCAAGGACGTTTCATGGCTGTCACCGCTTCCGATATCCCCGAGGTCTTCTTTCTCGATGGCTGGCTGACCAGCGTCGACTCCGTCGTCAGCAGCGGCAAGGAAGGCACCGTCTTCCGTTGCCAGGCTGGCCCACACACCGGTCACGACTACCTCGCGGTCAAGATTCATCGCGACCGCACCACCCGCTCCTTCCGCAACGACGCCATCTATCTCTCGGGTCGCCCGATGGGCGTGGCCCTCAACGGCTCGACCGGCCTCAAATCCTCCGGCATGGGCGACAGGCGGCTGGAACGCGCCGTCAGGAAGCGCTCCCGCACCGGCGTTGCCGCCATTCAGCACTCGTGGATCAATCACGAATACAACACCATGCAGGTGCTGTTTCAGGCCGGGGCTCGCGTGCCGGAACCCTTCGCGATGTCCGGGCAGGCGCTGGTGATGACCTACATCGGCGACGAGGATGACCCGGCGCCGCAGTTGAAGCACGTCGACCTCGACCCACGTTCCGCCCGGCGCATCTTCGATATCATCATGGATGAGATCGCGCTCTGGCTGGCCTGCGAACGAATCCATGGTGACCTCTCGCCGTTCAACATCCTGCTCTGGCGGGACGAACCGGTGATCATCGACTTCCCGCAAGCGGTGAATCCGTTCGAGAATCCGGATGCGCGCTTCCTGCTGGAACGGGACCTGCGCAATGTCGCCACGTACTTCGCGCCCCACGGCATCCGGCTTGATCCAGGGCGCGAAACCGACCGGCTCTGGGACCAATTCATGCGCGGCACGCTTTGAGGTGACGCCGGTTCCGCCGAGCCAGCAGAGTGGGCGGACAACAACCGCCTGCTCGGCGATCGCCAACTTTCATGTAGATTCGGCGGCCGTTCCGCCCTACCCATCGATACCTGAGGGCACATGATGCCGTCCGGATTCTTCGCCCCGATAGGAGACCTGTCGTGACCACACCTCCGGACCAGCGTGACCTCTGGAT
>CAZNQC010000357.1:0-2597 GCA_964574825.1 uncultured Sphaerobacteraceae bacterium
CAGTGCGTGGGGCCTTTGGCGTCTCGTGAGCAACTGTACCCGCTACTTGGCGACTGCGGTGATCATGGCGGAGACCACCACCGGGTCAGGATCGCCATCAAATGGCGGCAACGTCACCACGAAGGCGTCCTCAATCGCCGCCGCGCCCCGAATCTCGGCCAGGGCGGCAGCCGGAATCGGCTCGTCGACGTTGGTCACCATCATTGCCTCCCGGCGCGGCGCGTGCCGGCTGACCTGCATGCCGGCGATGTTGACGCCGTAGCGGCTGAGAATGGTGCCGAGCGTGCCGATCACGCCGGGCTGATCGTGATGGTGCGTGATCAGCACCTCTCCGGCCAGCGGACGCTCCAGCGAGAAGCGGTCGACGGCCACAATGCCGGCGTGGAGGCGATCCCAGGTGACCGTGACGGTGTGGGTCGTTTCGCCCCGCACCTCGAACACGAATTGCGGGATGACATCCGGCTCGCCATCGATCTCCGGCGCATCGACCTGTACGCCGATGTCGAGCGCAACAACACGGGCATTGACCGGGGTCACCCGGCGTCCAAGCCACTGCTGGAAGGACGATCCGAGCGCGGCACTGAGCACGTGTCCGGCCACATCAGGTGAGACCTGCCCATGAACGCTGAGGCGAACGCGGTGCGGAATGCTTGGCACCAGCACCGCCAGCAGGTGACCGGCAGCACCAGCCACGGTGGTCAGGCGACGCAGGGCCGGAGCATCGAGCGCGGCCTGGGGCAGATTGACGGCATTCGAGACCGCCTCACCACGCAGGGCAGCCAGGGTGGACGACGCGATCACGCGTCCGACCGCTTCCAGCGCCTCGAAACTCGAGCCTGCCGTGTGCGGCGTGACGACCACATTCGGCAGTCCGAACAGGGGGCTATCGATGCAGGGCTCGTGGTTGAAGACGTCAACTCCCGCCGCGAACACCTTGCCCGACCGCAACCCGGTCGCCAGGGCCTCCTGATCGACCACATCTCCGCGGGCCATGTTCAGGACAATCACCCCGTCCTTGAGCCGTTCGATGGTATCCGCATTGAGCAGGTGCCGCGTTTCCCCGGTGGAGGGAACGTGGAACGAGAGAACATCCGACTGGGCCAGCACGTCATCGAGCGAGACCTGCTCAATTCCCAGCGCCTCAAACTGGCTGGCCGGAACGTAGGGATCGTAGGCAATCACCCGCATATCGAACGCCTTGAGCCGGGTGGCAACCACCGAGCCGACCTTGCCGAGCCCGACAATGCCAACCGTGCGGCCCTTCAGGTCAATCGGCTTGATCTTGCGGCGTTCCCAGCGTCCGGCATGCGTCGACTCGTTGGCATACGGAATCTGGCGGGTCAGGGCGAGGAGGACGGCGACGGTGTGTTCACCAGCGGAGGTAGCATTTGCCCCTGGTGCATTCAGCACCACCACTCCGGCGCGAGTTGCGGCGTCGAGGTCGATATTGTCGACACCGACACCGGCCCGGGCGACGACGCGAAGGCGTGGGCCGTGGGCCAGGACCTCGGGCGTAACCTGCGTTTCGCTGCGCACGACAAGGGCATCGGCACGCGGCATGACGTCAAGGAGCGCCGGAAGGTTCGTGCCGTCGACATCGATCAGGGTCGCGGCGGCGGAGAGTTCAGCCCGGGCAATCGGATGGATCGCATCGCTCACGACGATGACGGGTGGTCCGGTGAGTTCGTCCGCTTCGACCGGCGGCAGGGTCGACGCGATTGCATCCAGGCGTGACGCGTCGAGGGTATGGAGTCGCAGGCGACCAAGCACCTCATTGAGATCGACGACATGGATGATCTCCTCTTCCTCGGCAAGGTGCGGATGCCGCTCGTCGACGATCAGGAAACAGGTGATGCCACCAGCGGCATAGTTGAGGGCGTGCCGTTCACTGTCTTCCACCGCGAACTGCACCTCGCGAGCCATCGCTTCGGTGAGCTTGTCGTCGGCAAAGACCATCTGCGTGGCGGGGAACCCATGCCTTTCCAGCCAGGCGCGAGTCATCGGCCGGGCGCTTTCCGGGCGGGCGGTGAGGATCATGACCTGATCGACGCCGAACAGATCGATCGCTTCCTGGACGAAGGCCCGAGCTTGGGCGGACGGCAGCAAGCGGGCGGCCGGACCGTCGTCGCTGTAGACCCACTCGCGGACATCCATCGGCACGTTGAGGCCAGCGGAATCGATGAAGGCGCGCTCGGGCAGGTCGAGCTTGAAGCGCTGGTTGGCCGCGGCGGCGAGCGGCGCGGGATGTTCGGTCAGGACCCCATCGAGGTCGACGGCGAGACGGACAGGCTGGACGGGCGACGACATGGGCTCACCTGGCAGACGAAATGGAATGCTCCGGAACTCGTCCTCCCAGGGACGAATCCAGAACTGGTCAATACGTTGCGGGGACGGGAACGATCGCGTCTGGCACGCCGCACGGGACGATTGGGCGTGGGCCGCGCCATTGCGGTGTGACGCTGAGCGTAGCACGCAACCCGGTCCGCATTCACCCACGAGCACCTGATGTAAGCGGCTGGCCAGCCCCTCCGTCGTAGGGGCCGACCTTCCGAGCCCGATCGAGCGACACTGCGGCAAGAATGTGGCTCGGATGTGTC
>CAZNQC010000358.1:0-2582 GCA_964574825.1 uncultured Sphaerobacteraceae bacterium
GCACCGACTTAATCAGACAGCAGCCAGCGTCTGGCAGGAAGCCGAACACTCGCTGGAGGTTGGGGAAATTGCCACCAGGCTCCAGCTTCCCCACGACACCGTGGTCGATGCTCTCCACCGACTGGCGGCGGCGGAATTGCTCTCCACCTCAGCCCTGCCAGCCACCCAAAGCCGCCGCAACCTCCTTCGTAAGGCGGGAATAGCCGGGGTGGTCGCGCCCGTGGTGATATCGCTCACCGCCCCGATGGCGGCTGCTCAGGGATCCGTTTGCTCGACGCCGCCACAACCGCATATCTCCATTTGGTTCGAGGATGAAGGAGACAATTGGGTAGTCTACTTCTCCGCATCTGGATACTGCCCCAACACGACCTACCCTGCATCCAGATACACGAGGAGAATGGACGCCAGCTTTGGGCCATACGACCTGCGGTTCATCACCGACTCCTCGGGCGTTTCGCCAGTAGACACCTTTGGAGCGTTCTCCAAAGGTGGAGGGTATGAGGTCAGGATCGATGAGGTCAGCTACTCGACCGGTTGGGTAACCGTTCCAAGCTAGCTCTCGAGATCAGCAGGAGTGGACCCCGATTCTTTCCGCTCCAGCCTGCCCACGAACGCTACGCCGATGCTCCAGCAATTCCACGCCAGGGTATTGGCGCGGCGAGACGCTTAACCTCTGGTGTTCAGCCGCCGGCAAATGCAGGAGGCCGAGGGCCAGGTTCCCTCTCTAGTCGCGGCGAGGGAACCTGGTCAGATATGACGTGAAGCTGGGTGACCGCGGGAGACCACGCTCGTCATCGCGAAGCACGGCCTGGGTCAGGAATACAGTTCTCCCTGGATCATTCGGGCCAGGGTTTCCGCAGGGGGTGCCGCGCCTTCTGCAAGATAGAGATTGGTGAGCACGATGATCGTCGCGCCAGTCTCCGGCTGATGACCCATCCAGCTCGTATAGCCGAAAATCACGCCGCTATGCCCAAGAAATCCCCCAAAGTCGATCAGTCCCAGCCCATACCGGAACGGTTTCTCCAACCAGAGGAACCCGGTGTCCACCCAGCCCTTCCGCTCCGCCTGGGTGGCTTCGGTGAGCAATTCGCCGGTGGCAAGGGCTTTGACCCAGACCTTGAGGTCTTGCAGCGTCGAAATCATCGACCCTGCAGCCCAACCCCATGAGGGATTCCAATCGGTGGTATTGAGCAGCGCACCGGTTCCATTGAAGTCAAGGCCAAACATGTAGCCTTGCGCATGCGGATCGGGGAGCGCCGAGGAGGTATCGGGCGGCAAGCTGCTCTGGTCCATGCCAAGGGGCTGGAGAATGGAGCGCTGGAACACCTCCGCCAACGATTCATTGGTGAGTTGTTCCACGATCATTCCCAGCAGAATCGTGTTCGTGTTGGAGTAGTTCCAACCCTCTCCCGGGGCGAAGGCCGGAGTGAGCGCGGTGCCGACGGCGACCAGGTCCTCCGGACTCCATATCTGGTATGGGTCCGTCAGGTAGTCCTGCACCCAATCCTCATCCACGTCGTAGCCAACGATCCCGCTGGACATATCGAGCAACTGGCGAATGGTGATGTTGTCACCGTTTGGAACCAGTGGCTGGTAGGTGCTGACCGGGTCATCGAGTTCCAGCAGCCCCTGATCCACCAACTGCAGAATCGCCGTGGCCGTGAACGTTTTGGTCAGGCTGCCGATGCGATGGTAGTTGGTGACCTGCATGGGTTCTCCAGTGGCCAGGTTGCCAGTTCCCAACGCCGTCGTCCACGTTCCCTGAACCGGATCATCGACAAAGACCATGGCTCCCGGGATGCGCAACTGCTGCATCGCGTCGAGCAGCATCGGCTCCAGCGATGCAACATATGCCGGAGGTGCCGACGATACGTCTGCCGGGGTGGCCCCTTGCGAGCGCGCGACAACCGTCACGCCAGTGGCTGCCAGGGCACCGGCGGCAAGCCCCGCCGATCCCCGGATGAGGGTGGCGCGACGCGAAAGCCGGTGGGCGCTGACCGTCCGGAGATAGTCGTCCAAACGAAGGTCGGTTCCGTTCATGATGGCCTCCTGTGCAGATAACTGGATCCCGGGTCTCCGGGCCAGGTGGCCACCGTCCCCCAAACGAGGCCGATTGACCGTGCTTCCATCCTGGGCATTGCCGGCCACCGTCGCATCCTGCAGATCGATGATTTGGAGTGGGTGGGGTGGAGCCGGTGATGCTGCAAATGCGGGATGCCATCGGCAAGGAGCGAGCGACCCTTCGTCGCGGAATCGACATCTCCAGAGCAACGAATGTATTGCAGGCGCGGCGATCCGAAGCTATCCCCAGACGCCGAGGCGACACCTCCCGGCCGGAAGCAACGGGAAACTGGGCCACAGGCGAACGTGAACGGAGGTGCGGGGCGGGTCAGATCAGTCCGTGCTGGAAGGCGTAGGCAGCAGCGGCCGTGCGGCTGGTCACATCCAGCTTGCGCAGGATGCTGGAGACATGCGACCTGGCCGTGGTGTGGCTGATGAAGAGGGTCTCCGCAATTTCGCGGTCGGTTTGCCCCGTCACCAGCAATCGCAGCACCTCAACCTCCCGGTCGGTGAGGAGGTGG
>CAZNQC010000359.1:0-2531 GCA_964574825.1 uncultured Sphaerobacteraceae bacterium
GCCAGCTGGGATGCTCCGGCAAAGACGAAGACATTCATCAGCAGGTTTTCGAGAAAGGTCAGGCCCGCCTCCCGGGCAACGACCCCGCAGAGCAATCCGAACACCATCATGCCCGGCAGGAGCGGATAGACGGCTGCCATCCCCCGGCGGATCCCGACCCTGGTCAGCGTCACCGGAGGTCGCGCGAAGTCTTCGCGGACGCGGCTCATGGCGACACCTCCTCGATCACGTGCGGCGCGGGCGCCCAAAGATAGCCGACGACGAACCCGGTGATGCCGCCTGCCATCACATACCACGTCCCCGGCAACATCCACGACGCAAGGAGGGCAACCGCTCCCGCCGCGCCCCACGGAATGAGATCGAAGCGGCTGCGGTAACCGCCGAACAGGATCGCCGCGAAGATCGTGGTGAAGGCAAAGTCGAGGCCAATGGCGGCCGGATCACCAATGCTGCCGCCCATCAGGTGCCCGACCAGCACCGCTGGCAGCCAGGCCAGACCCACGAGTCCGTTGGCGCCGAGAAAGACGCCCACGTCCTGCTCACCGCGGCGATGGGCATTCATCGCCACCGACCAGCCTTCATCGGCCATGACGTGGAGCATCGGATAGACCCGCCGGTCAGGGAGTGCCTGCAGCCACGGTCGGGCTGCCGCGCCGAGCAGGAGGAGCCGCAGGTTGATCATCAGGGTCGTCGCCACGATCGCAAGGATGGGCAACGGGTAGGTCCACATGTCCAGTGATGCGGTTTGAGCGGCACCGGCAAAGACGAAGACGTTCATCAGCAGGTTTTCGAGGAAGGTCAGGCCCACCTGGCGCGCGAGCAGCCCGAATACCACGCCGTAGACTGCGACGCCAATCGACATCGGGACGGCCATGCGCATGCCACGCAGCACGCCGCGGCGGGTGAAGGTCACCGCCGGGCGCAAGGTGCTGGACGTGGCATCGGGCAGGCGGGGGTGCGCCGCGCGGTCGGACTCTGACATGAGGCCGATTGTGCCACGACACTGCGCCGTTGCCATCGGGTTCTGGCGAGCTACCTGTTTCTCCGACGAGGCAACCAGTCGCGGAACCAATCCGTGACCGCTCGCGTTGAGATGGATGGGTAAGCCCCAAACAGAACAGACGGGCCATCCGGACAACGGAGGGTTGGGATCCGCGTGCCCGTGCGCCCGTCGCATTCGGAGGTTTCATCATGTGTGGTGCATATACGCGGCGTCGTTTTCTGGGAGCCTCGGCAGCCATTGCCACGGCCGCCTTTCCTGGCCTGTCCGGAGGGTCGGCATTCGCCCGCTCGTCCGACACGTTGGTCGTCAATGCCAACGGCACCCGGCTCCGCTCGGGCGTGGGCACATCAGCGGGCGTGGTTGCCTCGCTGGGCAAGGGGACCGAAGTCCGCTACCTGGCGAATGGCGGTTCGGCCAACGGCTACACCTGGTACAAGGTGAAGGTGCTCGCGACCGGCAAGGAGGGCTATGTGGCATCGTCGCTGCTCTCGGCGCCGGGGGCGACTGGCAACGATCCCGGCTTTCCGGCCAACGTCACGGTCACTAACGGGCCGCTGCGACTTCGCCAGTATCCGGGCACGTCAGCGACCGTGCTCGCGACGCTGGCGGCGGGGACGAAAGGTTGGCTCACCCAGGACACGTCCTCGTGGGTCGATGGTCACCAGTGGTTCGAGGTGACATTCCTCGTCAACGGCCGCTACGTGACCGGGTATGTGGCTGCCTCATTCATCCGGCGTCAATAGGTCAGACGGTCATCTGACCGGTGAGTGAGATCGCGTCGTTCCCTGCTGGCACCACCCAGGGAACGGCGCGGTTGCCACTTTCGGGCCAGTTCCCATGAAACATCCAGAATCTTCATGCGTTGGAACAAGTGGGAAGGACGGAACACGCTTCGATGCACCCGCTGGCGGCCAGGCTGGGGATAGCTGGTCACGAGTGCCACGTGCAGGAGTATCTCGATGACATCCCGTTTCATGCTTTCACGCCGTCGTTTTGCGGTCGCCGCCATTGGCACCGCGCTCGTCACCGTCGCCCCGACCAGCCTGTCCAGTGCCTTCGCCCGTTCGACCGATGCCATGAAGGTCAACAGCAATGGCGTCCGGCTCCGATCTGGTCCGGGCCTGGGTTACAGGGTTCTGGCATCCCTCGCCGCCGGCACCATCGTTCGCTACACCGAGCCGGCCGGCACGGCAGATGGCTATCGTTGGACGAAGTGCATGGTGGAAACCACCGGCACCTGGGGATACGTGGCCACAACCTTTCTTTCGCCGCTGGAAGACCCGGGAGATCCGGATCGGCCAGTCGTGCAGGTGAGCGCCGGTCCACTCCGAGTTCGCTCCGCACCAGGACTCTCCGGCGCAGTTATCGCCAGCATGCCGACCGGTGCACGGGGCGTGATCACCACGGAGATGCCGCAGGAAGCCGACGGCTATGTCTGGGTCAACGTCCAGTTCGATAGTGGCCCGCGCGGATGGGTCGCCAAGTCGTTCCTGACCTGGCTTTAGCCGCTGCATGGTGGGCACGAGCG
>CAZNQC010000360.1:0-2520 GCA_964574825.1 uncultured Sphaerobacteraceae bacterium
CAGCCAGGCATCGAGTCTGCCCCTACCTGGGATGGCCCGGGCCAGAGCGGTGCCGAGTCGGCGCATCTCCGATCCATACCTATCGAACGCATCGAAGAGGCGAAATCTCGCCACCTCCCGCGATATTGCTCGTTCGTACACTGTGGGCGACCCCGGAAGCGGAAATCTGACCCTTCTTTCTCGGTTGGCGGCGATGAGAAGCTGCCTGCTACGCTGCATCAAGCGTCGTTCGCTTGCCCACGCCACAGGACACCGCCTCATGCCATTCTCCAAACCTCTCACGCCAGATCAGGCCCTTGAGATTCTGATGGTCGGCAACCAGGAGTATCTCGACGAATCGATCGCCCCGATCGACTACTCCGCCGCCCGAACCGCCGCGATCAGCGACCACGCTCCAATCGCGGGCATTCTTGGCTGTGGCGATGCGCGGGTGGCGGCAGAGCTGATCTTCTCGCGGCATCCCGGGGATCTGTTCATGGTCCGCGTGGCAGGCAACTTCCTCTCCGATTACGGGTTGGCGAGTCTTGAGTACTGCATCGAAATCCTCCACTCCCCGCTCCTGATGGTGTTGGGCCATTCCGGGTGTGGCGCGGTGACGAGCGCCCTGCAGGTCGTGCGAGAGCAGACGGTGCTCCCCGGGCGCCTGCCGGTGCTGATCGACGCCCTGGAGCCCTCCGTGCTGCGGGCGTTGGCGTTCCGGCCAGATGATGCCCTCAATGCGGCAATCGAGGAAAACGTGCGGCGGCAGGTTCTGCGACTGCGTACGATCTCGCCACTGATCACCGCCGCTATCGCGGAAGGGCGAGTGCGAGTGGTGGGCGCTGTGTATGACATGCAGACTGGACGCGTGAATCTGATCGACGAGTTAGGGTAACTGGCAAGAAGGCTGGGCGGACAACAGCCGAGCCAGATCGTCGCACCAAACTTCCCGCCCAAGCTCGGCAGATCCGCCCCTACCCAATGCCTCGACACTCGCCTCGTGCTGGTTGCTCCAAACCACGCACATCTGTCCAACCTCCGACCTTCGGGAATCGTGGTCCGACCGGCGATACTAGCCGGCAGTCACCAGAAGCCATACCCCGGAGGACTCGCCAACCATGTCTCGCCTCTCGAATGCCACGCTGAGCGATGTGAATCCAGCCGTTGCCGTCCCGGCCTATGACCGCCATGCGCTACAGGTCGGAATCGTGCATTTCGGCGTCGGTGGGTTTCACCGCTCGCACCAGGCGATGTTCCTCGACCGGCTCATGGCTGAGGGTAAGGCGCTGAACTGGGCGATCTGCGGGATAGGGGTGCTTCCGCACGACAGCCAGATGCGGGATGCGCTGCGGGCCCAGGATGGCCTTTACACGCTGGTGCTGCGTCACCCGGATGGCACCGAAGAGGCACGAGTGATCGGGTCGATCGCCGACTACCTGTTTGCGCCAGACGATCCGCAGGCCGTGATCGATCGCCTCGCCGACCCGAATGTCCACATCGTCTCCCTGACAGTCACCGAAGGTGGGTACGCGGTGGACACGGACACCGGAGAGTTCGACACGAGTCTCCCCGCAATCGACCACGATCTGACGAGCGGTGAACTGCCAGAGTCGGTCTTCGGACTGATCGTGGCCGGTCTGGCGAAGCGGCGAGCAGCCGGCATTCCCCCGTTCACGGTGATGAGTTGCGACAACATCCAGGGCAACGGCGAGATTGCCCGCATCGCCTTCACCTCGTTCGCGCGCGCCACCGATCCGGACCTGGCGGACTGGATCGAGCGGGAGGTGGCCTTCCCCAGCGCAATGGTCGACCGGATCACGCCTGCCACCACCGATGCCGATCGTGCCCATGTCCAGACAACGTATGGGTTCGAGGACGCCTGGCCGGTCGTGGCCGAGCCTTTCGTGCAGTGGGTGCTGGAGGATCACTTCCCAGCCGGACGGCCACCCTATGAAGAGGTGGGCGTGCAGATGGTCAACGACGTGGTTCCCTACGAGCTGATGAAGCTTCGCCTGCTCAATGCCACCCATCAGGCGATGGCCTACCCCGGCCTGCTGGCCGGATACCGCTACGCCCATGAGATGTGCCAGGACGACGATTACGTCAAGTTTCTGCGGGATTACATGGCACTCGAAGCGGCACCCACCCTTGCCCCGGTGCCGGGCATCGACCTTGATAACTACCAGGACCAGTTGATCGAACGCTTCGCCAGCCCGGCGATTCGCGACACCCTGCAACGGTTGGCGTTCGATGGGTCGGAGCGGATTTCCAAGTTCCTGCTGCCTGTGGTGCGGGACCTGCTGGCTGCCGATGGTGACATCAGCCGGGCGGCATTGGTGGTCGCGGCCTGGGCGCAGCATCTTGGTGGTGTTGATGAGCATGACAACCTCGTCGAAGTTGCCGACCAACGCGCCGATCGGTTGCAGGCCGCCATGGTTCGGGAGGACGAGGATCCGCTGGCGCTAATCGGCCAGCAGGACGTGTTCGGAACGTTGGCCCAGGACGCGAGGTTCGTCGCCGCGTACCAGGCAGCACGGGAGG
>CAZNQC010000361.1:0-2499 GCA_964574825.1 uncultured Sphaerobacteraceae bacterium
GGGTAGAGCGAATTGAAGCGCTCGTTATTGGCAATGGCGTAGTCGTCGCCATAACCACCCTTGAAGATGACCACATCGAGCGGCTGGGTCGGGTCGATACCGAGCGGGTTCTCGACCCCCTGGGCCACCGCGTTCTGGGCCACACCGGCGAAAGCAACGGCCAGGGCCGGGGCGGAAATGCCCATGATCGCGGCCCGCTGGAACATCTGCCGGCGGGACATGCCCTTATCGACAACTTCCTGGAACAATTGCTGAATCTTCTGATTCATTTCCTGAGACACCAGATACCTCCTGAACCTGCTGACGTGTTCGCAGCCCGAACACGCCTGTCAGACATCACGCTCCGGCAATTCCGTCGCGCGCACCACGATTGGAGAAATGATGACGGGACCCAGTGTACCCTTCCCGCCCGGTTGGCGACGACCACGAAGCCCGCACATTGTGCATGTCGTCCAGAACAGCCTGACAACGAAGCATGCATGCGCGCCGCCTGGCCGATGGTTATCAACGAATGACGCCATCGAGCAGAAAGGTTCCATGCTGAATGTCCCAAAATCAGACACCATCGTCAATGGAACGGCCCGTACCGACCGTGACTGCATGCTGGATCAGGTGGACGTGGCGCACGACCGCGGAGTGGCAATCTGAGGCGTCAGATACCAGTTGACTGGTCCAGGCTGGCGGCCAGCAGGCGGAGCCCCACACCGTGATCTCCAATCAGATCGGGCAGTGACGCATTGAACGGTACCCAGCGCAACTCGAAGCGGAAGCGCTCACCGGGTGAACCTTCCGGGTCCTCTTCCCACTGCTCCCAGACATCCGCCGTCAGCTCCAGGCACCGAAAGTGGACGAACGTGCGGTGATGGAGTTCGTTGCGACCCCACGGCCGCGCATCGAACTCGGCCTCGCCAAGCACTCCCACGAGTTGGAGATGCGTCAGCCCCGTTTCCTCGGTGGCCTCGCGCCGGGCTGCCGCCAGCACGTTCTCGTCCGGCTTCACCGTGCCAGCCGGCAATTGAATCCCGGCCCCCGGATGATCGGGATGCAGCAACACCAGCACATCCATCCCCACCGCAGCATCGCGGGTGATGACGGCAAATGCCTTTGCCTTGCGGGCGGGCTCCATGATCTCCCCTTTTCTTTCCGCCGCCAGACCAGCTACGGTGAACGCAACAGCCTAGCATTCGGTTCATACGGGGAGAGAGCACGTCATGGCCGCACCACAGCTCGTCGAGACCTTCGATCTGACCTATGGCACCGGCAACGGGCACGACCTGCGCCTCGACATCCTGCGCCCGGATGCTCTCCTCCACCCGCTGCGCCCAGCCGTGCTGTGGGTGCACGGGGGCGGTTGGCGCGCCGGTGAGCGCCAACCACATCCAAACCGCGCTCTGGCCGAGCGGGGATTTGTCACGGCCACCATGAGCTACCGCTTCAGCGACGAAAATGTCTTCCCGGCCCAGATTCACGATGTGAAGGCCGCCCTTCGATTCCTCCGGGCAACCTCCGAGGACTGGGGAATCGACGCCGACCGCATCGGCATCTGGGGCCATTCGGCCGGTGGGCACCTGGCAGCGCTGGCCGCCGTATCCGAAGGAATCCCGGTCCTGGAAGGCGAAGGCGGTCACCCCGACGAGTCATCGGCCGTGCAGGCCGCAGTTCCGCTCTCCCCGCCAACCGATTTCCTGGTCGACTGGTTTGCCGCGTCCGACTATTCGCCACACGAGGAGGCACTCTCCGCCGTCCACGAGTTCCTCGACGGCAATCCCCTGACCGATCCCGAGATCGCCGACCGCGCCCAGCTGGCCAGCCCGGCCCGATTGGTGCACGCCGAGGTCCCACCAATGCTGGTCGTGCACGGCACGCTGGACGATCTGGTGCCGGTGGACCAGGGCAAGCGGTTCGTGGAGGCACTCCTGGAACGCGGCGTCGATGCCTCGCTGCTGGAACTCCCGCACGACGACCATGGCCTGGGGTCAGTATTTGAGGAGCCGGAGAGTGCGGCGATGACCGAAATCATCGCCTTCTTCGAGCGAACGCTGGGGCCGGTTCCACCAATGGCTGCCGGATAACCAGCGCAGCATCGCCTCACGCTACCCGTTCTCCCTCTATCCAGATCCTGCCGGACGGGTGAGGATTCCACCCTCCATAACTCTCCCTCCAATCGCCTGTTTGTGCATCACTGGTTACGAATTTCTCGTAATGTGGCGAAATTTTGCCTGCTCGATGCGTACGATAGGTAGGACCAGACGGAACCTGTCCTGTGCAAAGCGAAGGATCAGTCTGCCCGGCTTTGCTATTTTCTACTTTCTATTTCCTATTTTCTTCGTCTTCACCTCAGCGCCATCCCGCGGTAAATCGCGGTAATTCCGCGCTAAATACACCCCAAACAACCCTATGGATCCAACGAAATCGTGAATTACCGAATTAAAGAATTACCGCGGACCGATTTCACGGACTGCCACGTCGCCGAACACGATCCCCGGCACCCATCAACTG
>CAZNQC010000362.1:0-2485 GCA_964574825.1 uncultured Sphaerobacteraceae bacterium
ACATCGGCCTGATGCGCGCCGTGCAGAAGTACGACTGGCGCAAGGGCTTCCGCTTTTCGACCTATGCCACCTGGTGGATTCGCCAGGCCATCACCCGCGCCATCGCCGACCAGAGCCGCACCATTCGGCTACCGGTCCACATGGGTGACTCGATTTCGCGCTATCGCAAGACCCTGAACCTGCTGGCCCAGGAACTTGGCCGCCAGCCAACTCCGGAAGAAGTGGCCGAAGCCATGGCCGTGGCGCCGGAGAAGATCCACCAGATCGTCCAGGCCGCCCAGCGCACAATTTCGCTGGAAACCCCGATTGGCAACGAAGACGACACCTCGCTCGGCGACCTGATTGCCGACGATGTCTCGGAAACGCCGTACGAAGCGGCTTCCGAGTCGATGCTCAAGCGCGACGTCTCGGCCGCCCTCGACACCCTCTCCGCCCGCGAGCGACTGGTGCTCCAACTGCGCTTCGGGCTCGGCCAGGGTCATCAGCACACGCTGGCTGAAGTCGGCGAGCAACTGCAGATCAGCCGTGAGCGCGTCCGCCAGATCGAGAACGAGGCCCTGCAGAAACTGCGCCGCCTCGATGGCGATCGCCTCTTCGCCTACCACCAGGAACTCTAATCTCCACCAACATCAGTATCCGGACAAAGGCGAGGGCATCAACCCTCGCCCTTGTTGTGTCCGCCGCCTGTTCGACGGCCCGTTCTGCGGCGATACTCTCCGCGGGACACAACGATGACCCCGCGTGCACGACGATGCCGTCAGGCTCAGGCAGGAAATCGCCGACATGATCACGACTCTTCCTTCGGATCTCGAAATCGCCCAGTCCGCTACCATGCTGCCTCCAGAAGAGATTGCGGCACAACTCGGAATCGGGCCGGATTACCTTGTGCCGTATGGCCGATATGTGGCCAAGGTGGACCCGGCAGTGGCCGATACCATGCTTGACCGGCCGAACGGCAAGTACGTGGTGGTGACCGCGATCACGCCCACGCCGTTGGGCGAAGGCAAGACCACCACCTCGGTCGGTCTCGCCCAGGGCCTGCACCAGATTGGCCGCACGAGCGTCCTCACCCTGCGCCAGCCATCAATGGGTCCAACCTTCGGCATCAAGGGTGGCGCGGCAGGGGGTGGCTACTCCCAGGTCTTGCCGATGGAGCAGTTGAACCTGCACCTCACCGGCGACTTCCACGCCGTCACCGCCGCCCACAACCTGCTGGCGGCCATGATCGACAACCACATCTTCCAGGGCAACGCGCTCGAGCTCGATCCGCAGGAGATTTCCTGGCGGCGGGTCCTGGACGTCAATGACCGATCGCTGCGCAACATCGTGATCGGCCTGGGTGACAAGGGCGATGGCATTCCCCGCCAGACAGGATTCGACATCACCAGCGCCTCCGAAGTGATGACAACCCTCTCGCTGGCAAGCTCGGTCGATGACCTGCGCCAACGCCTGGGCCGGATCGTGGTTGGCCGCAACGTCCACGGCCAGTTCGTCACCGCCGAGGATCTCAAGGCGGCCGGTGCCATGGCCGTGATCCTGAAGGACGCAGCCTGGCCCAACCTGCTGCAGACAACCGAGAACACGCCGGTGCTGATTCATGCCGGCCCATTCGGCAATATCGCGACCGGCAATTCATCGGTCATCGCCGATCAGGTGGGCATCCGCACTGCCGACTTCGTGATTACCGAAGCTGGATTCGGCGCCGATATGGGCGCGGAGCGGTTCTTCAACGTCAAGTGCCGCACGTCCGGACTGACTCCGGACGTCGCGGTGCTGGTCGTCACCGTCCGGGCGCTCAAGGCCCACTCCGGCCGGTTCAAGATCGTGCCCGGCAAGCCACTCCCCGAGGATCTGCTGGCCCCCTCGCCCGATGCCGTGCGCGCCGGGGCGGAGAATCTCCGCAAGCACATCGAGATCGTGAAAGGGTTCGGCGTCAATCCGGTCCTGGCGATCAACCGGTTCGCGGTCGACCACGACGAAGACATCGCCGAAATCGAAGCCATTGCGGCCGAGATGGGTGTGCGCAGCGCCGTGGCCACCCATGTGGTCGACGGCGGACCGGGCGCGACCGAACTGGCCCAGGCAGTGATCGATGCCGCCAACGAGCCGACCGACTTCCGGTTCACCTACCAGTTGGACGAACCACTCGAAGCCAAGCTCGACGCCGTCGCCCGGAAGGTTTACGGCGCGGACGGTGTCGAAATCGCCCCGAAAGCCGCCGCCCAGTTGCGAGCGTTCACCCGGGAAGGGTATGGAAATCTGCCGGTGCTGATCGCCAAGACCCACCTCTCGATCTCCCACGATCCAAAGCTGAAGGGGGCACCGACCGGCTGGACCTTGCCGATCCGGGAGGTGCGATTGGCGGCCGGGGCCGGATATGTCTATGCGATCGCCGGGGACATGCGGACAATGCCGGGCCTGGGGTCATCTCCCGCCGCCGAGCGCATCGACCTCGATGAGAACGACACGATCGTCGGCCTGTTCT
>CAZNQC010000363.1:0-1120 GCA_964574825.1 uncultured Sphaerobacteraceae bacterium
CGGGCACGGCAGGCAGGCTTCGTCAGGCTGGTTCAGCGAGGTAGCGCCAGAGCAGCGACGTCGCCTCGGCGCAGGCTCGAATCTGGCCACGGACCGGAGAGAGAAGCGTTTCGATCGCCTCACCACTAACGGAATCATCCTGGTCCAGTCCAGCCAGTGCCTGCCGCAGCGGGGCCATCCCATATCCGAGATCGACCAGGCGGGCGATCAGTCCTGCCCGCTTCAGCAGAGGCTCGTTGTAGACGCGGTAGCCGTTGGCGGGCTCGCGGCCAGGGACGATCAGCCCTTCCAGTTCCCAGTGACGCAACGCTCCCGGAGTGATACCCAGCAACCGGGCAGCCTCGCCAATCCTCATTTGGTCACGCGCATTGGCTACCGGCAACAGATGATCAGTCGCGCCCGCGATGGTGGCCTCCACCTGCCGCCGAAGCTCGTCCAGTGCCACGAACCGCTCGGCCGCGTGCTGCAAGGCCGTATCCGTGTCACCCAGGTGGGCAGCATGCATGACCGCCCTGCGCTGCACGCCGTTGAACCCGGCCCGCACCATCGTTCGTTCGAGCCAGAGGGCGAGACGATGCCGATCCGTGTAGATCCGCTGGCCAGCGGCAGTCCGGTCAGCCGGGGGCAGCAATCCGGCCGCCTCGAGATTGCGGATCTGCTGCACGCTCAATCCGGCTTCGTTCGCCAGGTCGACTGGTCGCAACCGATGGGGCATTGGCTTGAAACCTTCGCGACGGTTTGATGCTTCGACAGATTTCTGTGCAGGGAATCAGGCTGATTGTCAGTTTCGACACTCAATTCGATCGTCTCAAACCTCAAGTCGTGCATGAAGGTACTACGTTGAAGAAGTGATTTCGAGGTACCGGAAATGCAGGGGAGTGTTGATGAGCGTGATCGAGGTGGAAGGATTGGGGATGACCTACCGGGCACCGGTCCGGCAGGAGGGTTTACGGGCAGCAGCGAGTTCACTTTTCCGGCGCGAATACCGGGACATTCCCGCCGTGCGTGATGTGTCGTTCACGGTTGAGCAGGGAGAGGTGATCGGCTTCGTGGGTCCAAACGGCGCAGGCAAGACCACGACCCTCAAAATGCTGAGCGGCATCCTCCATCCCACGGCGGG
>CAZNQC010000363.1:1220-2483 GCA_964574825.1 uncultured Sphaerobacteraceae bacterium
CGGATGCGAGCCGGGTTGGCGCTCTCGCTCGTCTACCGGCCACAGGTGCTCTTTCTCGATGAACCCACGCTGGGGCTGGATGTGAGTGCCGTTGGGTTGATGCGGACATTCATCCGGGATTACGCACGGCAAACCGGCGCGACCATCCTGCTGACCTCGCACTACATGGCCGATGTGGAATTCCTCTGCGAGCGGATTCTGCTGATCGACCGGGGCACGATTCGCTACGACGGCAGCCTCGCGTCGTTCTCCGCCACCATCGCCCCGTTCAAGCTCGTCGCGGTTGATGTCGCGCCGGGCACGAGTGCCACCTGGAGTGAATTTGGCGATGTCGCCGAACTGGGCACAGGCCGGGCCGTGCTGCGCGTGCCCCGCGATCGCGTGCCGGAGGTTACGGCCACGATGCTCGCCAGCCTGCCGGTCACGGACCTTTCCGTCTCGGATCCGTCGCTCGAAATGGTGATGGAACAGGCCTATCGCGCGGAGGTGGCATGATGCGATCGGTCACGTTGCTCGCCGCCTATACCCGGCAATCGTTCCTGCAATGGTGGGCGTTTCGGAGTTTCCTCTTCACGCTGGTGATCAACCAGGCGATCGCGCCGTTCCTCGGGCTGGCGGTCTGGTCGGTCGCGATGCCTGGGCAAGCAGACATCTCGGCCTACTACATTGCCCTGCTCGCCACGCAATTGCTGACCGTGTCGTACGAGTACCACACGGTCACGGTGGGGATATACGAGGGGAGCATGAACGACATCCTGCTGCGTCCGCATCAGGCATTCATCGCACCGCTGGGGGAAAGCACCGCGGTACGGATCTGGCACTTCCTGCTGGGAGTTCCGGCGATGGCGCTGGTCATGCTCGTTACCGGAACGTCATTTGCCGCGAGGGATGTGCTGGCCGCCCTGCCGGCCCTGGTGCTGGCGGCGCTGCTGCGGTTCCTGTTCACCTACGCGTTGGCGCTGTCGGCCTTGTGGGTGCAGCAGGCCGGAGCGGTGACGGAGTACGGTTCGACAGCGGTATTTCTGCTCGGCGGGATGGCGGCCCCAATCATGGTCTTCCCTGCCGGGATTCGCGCAGTAATCGAGGTGCTGCCGTTCCGGGCGATGCTGGGCTTTCCGGCCGAGATTGCCAGCGGCACGCTGTCTTCCGAGCAGATGCTCTACGGCTACGGACTGCAGGTGCTCTGGGTAGGTGTGACGTTGGCGATCGTGACGATGGTCTGGAGTCGTGGCGTGCGGCACTACACGGCGATTGGAGGCTGAC
>CAZNQC010000364.1:0-2481 GCA_964574825.1 uncultured Sphaerobacteraceae bacterium
CGCACCAGAGATTCGTCACCTGCCAGGCGTCATCGGCCAGCCCCAGCCCGATCGCCCGCAACGATTCCTGGCCATCGGTGACGAGGTAGCGGTGCATGGCGCGCTTGCCACGCTGCAGCTTGCCTTCGAGCGCCTTCTCGTTCAGGCCCAGGCGCTGGGCAATTTCGTGTTGGGGAAGTTCGTCGATGTAGCGGAGGAGGATGGCCTGGCGGCTGGCGGCCGGAATGCGGGCCAGGGCGGCGTCCAGCAGGGCGACGATGTCCTCCCGTTCGAGCGTCGCATCCAGATCGAACGTTTCGCTGGCCAGCGCAAAGGCCTGGTCGTCGTCGGGCAGGTCAATCTGCCGGCTCGATTCGCGGCCCTGCTCGCGCCGGTAGCGGTGGAGCACGTTGCGGGCCACCCCGAACAGCCAACGCGTGAGGTCTGGTTCGGTGCGTGGCCGCTGGGAACTCCGCCAGGCTTCGAACATCGTCTCCTGGGTGAGGTCGTCGGCGATGGCGCGCTGACCGGTCCAGGCGACGAACGCGCGCCAGATCCGGGCCCGCTGTTCTCCGGTCAGCGTGGCAGGTTCGGGTGCGGCTGGTGGTGCAGGAACAGAACTGACCATAAACAGATGGTATCCCCCATCGCAGGAACGAAACGACGCTTCCCGGTGCGTTCACCGGCTGTCACTGGGGATATCGCGCTTGAGCGGGTATTTCCTGCGGCTTTTTTCGCGGATTCCGTCGCCAAACATGCACAAGCCCGTGCGCAGGATCGAAGAAGGTGTGGCGGTTCGGTCCGGCGAAAGCTCACCTGTCGTTCACCATCTTCAACGCGCAGGATCTGCAGGCACCGGAGGGGCTCTTCGAGGCCGGGCCACCGGAACGCGCCACCATCAAGTTCAAGGAAGGCCAGGCGGTTGACTTCGACCAGATCGAATCCCTGCTCGCCCAGGCCTTCGCCACGCTCTAGCCCGTGAACTCGACCCCATGCCTGGAGCGGATCTCGGAACGCGTGACACTGGCAACTCCGAGCGAGGAAGGCGACCCCACGATGCGCCTGCCAGCGTGCGTCTCGCCGCAGGTTTCAGTTCCAGGGCATTCCTCCCTCTCGGTATGGAGCACCGCACCCTTGTTCCAACCGGGCTTCACGAGGACTCCAGGTCGCAACCGACACGGCTGACAGCGTATCGTCTCCGGGGCCTGGTATCGCGACCGTGATCACCGGAGACCCGCGATGGCAGGCCCGCACGCCGTCCGGGTCAGTCCGTCATCGGCTGGGTGATAGCCTCGTTCGAGTCGAAACGCTTCTGAGCCGCGATCACATCATCCACATGTGACTCAGCCCACTCCTGCAAGGCAAGCAGCGGGCTTCGGAGCGTCTCGCCCAACACGGTGAGTTGATAGTACGTAGGCCCCTCCGGTGTGATTGCACGGCGGACCATCCCGTCCCGCTCAAGCGCTCGAAGCGTATCCCTGAGGACCTTCTTTGAGATACCGCCGATGGCGTCATTCAGTTCGCCGAACCGGTGAGGGCGCTCATCGAGCAAGATCACGATCATGGCAGTCCACTTGTTTGCGATCCGCGCCAATGATTCTCGCGAAGGGCACTTCGCGGAGAATACGGTCCATTCGATCTTAGCCATTTCCTATCCCTGGTAACGTTGAAGTAACCACGGTCCCAATGAGACAGTAGTCCATACGGAATTTTAGCGATAAAGGAGTCATCAATGAGTTCGACTGATGTGATCGCCCGATACGGAGCCGCCGCTGCTTCCGGGGACATGACTGCCCTGGCTGCGACGCTTCGCGATGACGCGGTCTGGCATCAGCCCGGCAGCAACCAACTCTCGGGCGACCATATTGGCCCCGATGCGATCGTGGCACACCTCGGACGCTTCATGGAACTCAGCGGCGGAACCTTTCGGCTCGAAACGCTGTCAGCGACCGAAGCCGGCGATCTCGTCGCGACCACCGTTCGATTCACGGCATCGCGACCAGGACGCGAGGAGTTGGATCAGCGCGGGGTCGACGTGTTCCGGGTTGATGGAGACAAGATCGCCGAGATCTGGCTCATCAGCGAAGACCAGGCCGCCGAAGACCAATTCTGGGACTGATTCGCACGGAAAGCGCGGCTCGACTCGGGCCGCGCTCCGTCTGCACGGGATACCAACCAGACCGTGCCAGGGGTTCCCAGTGATGGCCGGGGCGGGGACAATGCCGCCCAACGACCCGGGCAGCCTTGCCCACGCTGATCTCCCCATACCTGCCGGAATGCATCCCGGCACTGGAGGAACCCCGTGACGATTCGCGGTCTGGCCAAGGATCACCAGACATCCGTCCAACGCCCACCCGACTTTGACCAGTTCTGGGCCGATATCCTCACCGACCTGACGACCGTGCCACTCGATCCCACCATGGAATACCAGCCGTATCGCTCGACCGCCGAAGTGGAGGTCTTCGAGATCGGCTACACCTCGCTCGATGGCGTCCGCATCGC
>CAZNQC010000365.1:0-2441 GCA_964574825.1 uncultured Sphaerobacteraceae bacterium
TTGACACCATGCCGCTCTCCGGTGAACGAGATCCGGTCGTTGCCGTCACCGGTCGTCCGGTCGAGCCGGTAGTTGTAGCCGCCGGTGAAGAGGTAGTAGTTGATCAGGCGGTTGCCCTGCCCGATCGCCATCCGCAGCTTGAAGTCGGCCGCCGCCGGGTCGAGCCGCACGCCAAGACTCCCGCCATAGTCGCCCTCGCCCGCCTCGAATTCGACTGACGTCAACGGCTGCTCCGGCCGGTTGACGGCTGCCATGAAGGCGTTCATCAGGTAGAAGTCGCAGGCATTCGCGCCAGTCAGGTCGCCGAGGTAGTGGTCGCTGCCGGCCAGGTAGCCGGGCGCCTGCGTGTAGCTCTCGAAGAGTTGCGAGATGCCGATCGGGAATGGAGCGCCGCCACCCGCTTCAGTTCCGTGGATATTCACGATATACGGAACTCCGGAGATTCCGAATTCCTCGGCATAGTCCCGCAACGTTGCGATATAGCGGGCGAACCGGTTTCGCATGTACCAGCCCAGGTCGCGCATCAGGTCGCCAGCCACGGAAGCTGCTGGTGAGCGAATGGCGGCCGCAAAGTCCGCCAGAGAACCGTAGCGAGCAGTCATCGCTTCGGCTCCGTCGCGTTCATCCAGCCAGCGCCGAAAATCCTTCAGCACCAAATCTGTCAGGTCAGGCGTGTTGGTCACCCAGGAAAGCATTCCGACTTCGTTGTCGAGCTGGACGGCAATAACGTTGCCACCCTGCGGCTGCAACCGGGCCGCGATGAGCGGCATCACCGCCCCGTACCAGCCATGGACAGCCCGCAGGAAGGCGGGAGCCAGGTAGTCGATCGTGCGAGCTGGAGCCAGTCCTCCGTCCCAGCCAACCGGGATCACCTCGGGGTGATCGTCGTACACGCGATAGGGAATCCCCTCGTTCTTCATCTCGGCCATGATGAAGGGCCCGGGACGCGCGAAGAACCAGAGATCGTGTTCGGCACAGAGGTCGATGAAGGCGCCGAGATCGAGTTCGGCGCGTGAGCGGCCAACCAGGTCGATCGACCGGTCCTCCAGCTCATGGCAGAGCCACGGAACGTAGGAAGCGACGGTGTTGCCACCGGCAGCCCTGAGCTTGACGATCCGGTCTTCCCACTGGTCACGCGGCAACCGGAAATAGTGAATCTCGCCGGAGATCAGGAGTTGCGGCTGACCGTCGATCAGGATCTGCCGCTCGCGCACCTCGATCATGGGACCCACGCCTTTCGCACGCGCCGGAGATTCACCATGTTCATGAATACCGGCGATATGCATTTCCACTCGTGAAACTTTAGGCAAAGTTGCCACAACGAGTGGATGAGCGTATGCTTTGCAACACTGTAAACGTTTACGGCGAAATGGGGAACCATGCGCGATACGGGTCCAACCGTTCACGAAGTCGCTCAGCGAGCAGGCGTTTCCATCGCCACGGTCTCACGCGTGGTGCGCGGCATCGGGCCGGTGTCGGACGCCACTCGCCAGCGAGTCGAGGCAGCGATTGCCGAACTCGATTACCGGCCGAGCCACTTCGGCCAGGCGCTGGTCAACCGGCGCCATGGCACGCTGGCCATCGTCTTTCCCGGTCTGAGCGGCCCCTATTACTCGGAGGTGATTCATGGATACGAACGACGCGCAGCCGAGGCGAAAATGAGCCTGCTGATTCTCGGCAGTGGCGGCCAGCCGCACGCCGAGCAGGTGGTGCTCGATCTGGCGGGCCGAGCCGAC
The DNA here is from genome assembly GCA_964574825.1 of uncultured Sphaerobacteraceae bacterium. Taxonomy (GTDB): domain Bacteria; phylum Chloroflexota; class Chloroflexia; order Thermomicrobiales; family UBA6265; genus JACCYX01. Next base: position 1,737 of record CAZNQC010000365.1, read on the forward strand.
GGACTGGCCATTTTGGGCGATTCCGTGGGCGATGACCTGATTCGCCGCCTGGAGCGCCGGTCGACACCACTTGTCACGGTCGCCCGTACGCCGCTCGCAGGCGTTCCCAACGTGCGGGTCGAAAACGTGGCCTCCACCCGCGAACTCGTCACCCACCTGATCGCCGATCACGGCTGCCGGTCGCTGGTCTACATCGGGAGCACCGCCGACTCTTCGGACGGGGCCGAGCGCTGGCAGGGATTCGTGCAGGCGCATGAACGCGCGGGGCTCGAATCTCCGGATGCCTCGTTCGATCCCGCCTGGAACCAGCAATCGGGCGCCTGGGCCGGATCACGGCTGCTCGCTCGCGGACAGCTGCCTGACGCCATCGTCTGTGGTTCCGACGAGATCGCCACGGGCGTGCTGAGTGCCCTGCTGGCGCGCGGCGTGCGTGTTCCGGCCGATGTGCTGGTGACGGGCTGGGACGACGGTCCGTCCGCCAGGTTCACCACGCCCCCATTGACCACCGTGCATCAGCCGGCCCAGCAACTGGGTTTCGAATCCGCCTCCCAACTTCTCGACCGGATCGATCAGCGCACCAACGACGACCATGACCAGATCTTGCCAACGCAGGTCGTGATTCGGGCCAGTTGCGGATGCTTCCACGATTCCGAACAGGACCTGAAACCTGCCGATCTCGTGGAGGTGTCGCCTATGTGACCGCCC
>CAZNQC010000366.1:0-2426 GCA_964574825.1 uncultured Sphaerobacteraceae bacterium
GTCGTCGCGCTCGATGGTGTCTCGCTCGAGGTTCCCCCGGGCACCATCTACGGTGTCATCGGTGAAAGTGGCGCCGGCAAGTCCACGCTCATTCGCTGCATCAACATGCTCGAACGGCCTACCTCGGGTTCTGTGCGGGTCGATGGCGTCGACATGGCGTTACTGCGCGGACCAGCCTTGCGTCAGCGCCGGCGCACGATCGGCATGATCTTCCAGGGGTTCAACCTCGTCTCCAGTCGCTCCGTGGCGCAAAACGTCGCCCTGCCGCTGGAAGTTGCCGGGGTTCCGCGAGCCCAACGGCAGCAGCGGGTGGCGGAATTGCTCGATCTTGTCGGCCTGACCGAACGGGCCGACGCCTGGCCGTCCCGGCTCTCCGGGGGGCAGAAGCAGCGCGTTGGCATTGCCCGCGCCCTGGCGGCCTCCCCATCGATCCTGCTTTCCGACGAAGCCACCTCGGCGCTGGATCCGGCCACGACCATCAGCATTCTCGACCTGCTCCGGCGACTGAATCGGGAGCTCGGCCTGACCATTCTCCTCATCACCCACGAGATGGAGGTGGTCAAACGCATCTGCGACCGGGTCGCGATCATCGACGCCGGCCGCTTCACCGAGCAGGGCACCGTGCTCGATCTTGCCACCCTACCCGAGAGCCGCATTGCACGGGCATTGTTCCAGCAGCCAGTGAACCCGCCTGCGCCGGGGGCCGTCCGCGTGGTTGTCTCACTGACCGGCGACTACGGCATCGAATCGGTCCTGGTGCCGCTGGCTCGGGCCCTGCCGGTGGAGATCAAGGTCGCAGGGGGCAGCATCGAGCAGATCGGCGATGTGCGAGTGAGCCAGTTTCACCTCGACCTGGCTGGTGCTCACACGACAGCGGCCCTGGAGTGGATCCGGACCAACGTCTCCCCGGCGGTGCGGCCATGATTCCCGGACTCGACGAGCGGATGGAAGCCATCCTCTGGGAGGCCGTGCGCGAAACGTGCGTCATGGTGGGCTGGTCGACCCTCATTTCGGTGCTGATCGGCCTCCCGATCGGCATTCTCCTCGCAACCACCCCCTCCGGCGGAATCTACGCCCAGCCGGTGCTCTATCGCGCGCTGGACTTCGTGGTGAATGTCGGACGCTCGGTGCCGTTCATCATTCTCATGGTGGCCATCATTCCCTTCACGCGCTGGGTCGTTGGCACGTCCATCGGCACCGAGGCGGCAATCGTCCCGCTCTCGGTTGCTGCCATCCCGTTCTTCGCCCGCGTCACCGAATCTGCCCTGCTGGAGGTCGATCGCGGCCTGGTCGAGATGGTCCAGGCCACCGGCGGCACCAACTGGCAGATCGTGCAGAAGGTGCTCCTGCCGGAATCGGTGCCGACGCTGGTGCGAGGGATCACCCTCACCATGATCTCGCTGATTGGTTACTCGGCCATGGCCGGCGTCATCGGTGGCGGTGGTCTTGGCGACCTCGCCTATCGCTACGGATACCAGCGCTTCGACGGCGACGTGATGCTGGTCACCATCATCCTGCTGGTGGTCATGGTGCAGGTCATCCAGTGGGTGGGAAACGTCGTGGCCAGATATCTCCAGCACCGCTAGTCACTACGCATCAGGAAGCCACTTGACGAAGGGAAGTTATACCGCTATCCTCTGCTCAACAACTGAATAGCGCTGCTCATCATGAGAGGTGGAGGGAACGGCCCTTGGAAGCCCGGCAACCGTCGACAACACGATTGGTGCCAATTCCGTCGGACAATGCGTCCGAAAGATGAGCGATCACCAGGCGCACCCTTCACCTCATAGTGGTGAAGGGTTTTTCGTGTTCGCGGAAGGAAGTTCAGGGATGAACCGTATGTGTTGCGTGATCTGTACCGGGCTGCTGCATGTCTCCTCGTGTGCCGAGACGTGTTTCCCCCAGCAGCGCGGCATGGCGCACGCATCCTTCGTCCGCTTGCCCCGACACGAAAGGCTCAGGCCAGCATGTCCCGTTTCCTGACCGTCTTCGCAAGTTTGTTGCTTGCCCTCACCGCCATTGGCTCCATCAGTTCGGCCGCCTCCGCCCAGGAACCCATCACCATCCGGATTGGGGCCACACCGGTCCCCCACGCCGAGATTCTGCAGTTCATCCAGGACAACCTGGCTGCCAACGCCGGGATCAACCTCGAGATCATCGAATTCACTGACTACGTGCTGCCGAACACGGCGCTCGACGAAGGCGAGATCGATGCCAACTTCTTCCAGCACATTCCCTACCTGGAGGAGTTCAACGCGGGAAATGGCACGGATCTCGTTCCAGTCGTCCCGGTCCACATCGAACCGCTGGGCATTTACAGTTCCAGCCTCGAGAGTCTCGACCAGGTTGAGGACGGAGCGGTCGTGGCCATTCCGAACGATGTCACCAACGGTGGCCGCGCGTTGAACCTGCTCCAGGCCAATGGG
>CAZNQC010000367.1:0-2416 GCA_964574825.1 uncultured Sphaerobacteraceae bacterium
AGCATCATCCTGATCGACGAGTGGGTGGCCTACATGCGCAACCTGCCGCGTGGCGGCGACCTGCGAGTGGCAGGTGGCACCTTCGATGCCAATCTCACCTTCGCCCAGGCGCTGACCGAAGCGGTCACCAACACCCCGCACGTGCTGCTGGCGGCCTCGCTGCCGCAGTCGGCGGTGGAAGTCGGGACGGACGCTGGCCGCGAGGCACTCGACATCCTGAAGAAGACGTTCAGCCGGGTGAAGACCTCGTGGCGACCGGCCTCGTCAGTGGAGGGGTTCGAAATCGTCCGGCGGCGGCTGTTCCAGGAGATCGACGTCGACAACCTGCGCAAACGCGACGGCACGATCCGGCTGTTCGGTGACATGTATCGCAAGAGCGGTCTGTTGTATCCGCCGAAGGTCCAGCAGGGCGACTACCAGGCACGGATGGAATCGGCCTACCCGTTCCACCCGGAAACGTTCGACCAGTTATTCGAAACCTGGGGAACCCTGGAGTCATTCCAGCGTACCCGCGGCGTGCTGCGGTTGATGGCGAACGTGGTGCACAACCTGTGGGAACTGAAGGATGCCTCGCCGCTGATCATGCCGGCCCACATGCCGCTCGATGCACCGCCGGTGATGAGCGAAATCCAGGGCTACCTGCCCGACTCGTGGACCTCGGTGATCGAGCGCGACATCGACGGTCCAAACGCGCTCTCACTGGAAATCGACAAGGAAAACGGCAACTTCGACAAACTCTCTGCGACTCGTCGTGTCGCCCGGACGATCTTCCTTGGTTCGGCGCCGACCTACCGGGGCGACAAGAAGGGGATCAACGACCAGTCGATCCGGTTGGGGGTGGTGCAGCCGGGCGAGAATGTCTCGATTTTCGGCGACGCGCTGCGGCAGTATGCCGACAAGGCAACCTTCCTCTATCACGAGCACGGCAACTACTGGTTTTCGACCCAGCCGACGATCACCCAACTGGCCCAGCAACGAGTGGAGGCGCTCCCGGCCGACGATGTCGACCACGAACTCGTGCAGTTGCTGCGCAAGGAGCAGGCGCGCCGGGGCGAGTTCGACCGCGTGGTCGCCTCCCCCATCAGTAGCGCCGACGTGATGGATGCGCCGGACGTCACGCTCGTCATCCTGGGGGCTGGCGCGTCCCACACGCGGAGTCTGCGCGACCAGTCGGCGGCCGTGCTGGCGGCAGCGAACATCCTCGACACGCGGGGAGACGGGCGCCGCACCAATCGCAATGCCCTGCTTTTCCTGGCTCCGGACGCAACCAAGCTGGAGGATTTGCGCAAGACGCTGGCCCAGCGGATCGTCTGGGACGACATCGTCAGCAAGTCCGACGATGAACTGAACCTGGACGCGTCACAGAAAAAACAGGCTCAGAGCCGTGCCGACGATGCCGGAAAGCGGGTGGAAGCTCTGCTCCGCGAAACGTGGACCTGGTTGCTGGTTCCGCATGCGAAAGCCGCTCCCGGATCGCCGTTGGAGTGGGACATCGTGTCGCTGAAAACCGGTGGCGACGGCCAATCGCTAGCCGAAGCGGCCAGTCGCCGGGCCGTGGCGGAGGAGTACGTCATTCTCAAGTACGCCGGATCGATGGTGCGCAAGGAAATCGACAAGCTTCCGGCCTACGCCAGTGGGTGGAACCATGTGGCTGCGCGCGACCTGGCGACCTGGTTCCCCTCGTATCTCTACCTGCCGCGCCTGAAGAATGCGAGGGTGCTGGAAGACGCGATTCGTCATGGCCTGCAACCACAAGGATTGATCGACTTCGATGGCTTCGCCTGGGCCGATGCCTGGGATGAGTCCAGCCAGCGGTACGTGGGGCTCGCTTACACACACGGAGATCGGCAGCGTTCCCAGGTGACGTTGACTGGCCAGGGCGTGCTGGTCCATCCGGAGGTCGCGCAACGGCAGTTCGATGAGGAGGTGCGCCGCGATTCGGAGCAGGTCTATTCGCCGAACACGGACACGCCTGGAGGATCGATCCAGCATCCGCCGCAGGAGACCTGGGATCAGGAGGACAGTGTCGGAACCACGGTGACCGGTATGCCTCTGGAGGCGCCCGCATCGTCCCAGCCTCAGCGGTATTTCGGCACGGTGACGCTGAACCCGCAGACGATCCAGTCACAGGTCCGTGAAATCACGAGCGAAGTGCTCTCGCATCTGCAGACAATCTACGGCGCACAGGTTAAGGTCACGCTGGAGATTGAGGTCGACGTGCCGGATGGCATTCCAGCCGACAAACGAGAGATCGTCGAGTCCCGCAGCGCCGAACTTCGTTTCGACCAGTCCGAATTCGTCGACTGATCGATCGGTCGGGGCCTCACTTGAAGGAATTGGGCCTCGTCAGACCAGTCATCCGGCGGGCGGGACCATCACGATACCCAGGGAGCATCATTGCCATGACCCGGCCCCG
>CAZNQC010000368.1:0-2411 GCA_964574825.1 uncultured Sphaerobacteraceae bacterium
CCTGTGCAGGATTGAGGGTGCCCCTCTGGTCGTTCCTACATGTGACGGTTGAAGGCCAGGTTCCGGACGCGGCCGGATGAGAACGTGAAGCCAGTGACCAGCCCATTGCCGTCGCGCTGGAAGTTCAGGCGACTGCCGGCGTCCAGGCTGCCCCGCACGAACGTGTCTGGTGAGAACGGCTGGAAGGTTTCGGCGGCGAACTTGCGGCGGCGGATTGCGAGCGTCGCTCCTGCAGGGCCGCCGTCAGCCACGATGTCGTAGGGAACGGCGAGTTCTTCACTCCAGTAGGTGCCGGGGAACGCTGCCAGGTCTTCCGGTGACGGTTGCCAGGCATCGGTCCGCGAGAATGACGAGTTCTTGCCGCCCTGGCTGATGATGAGGTGATCCGGCTCGTTTCCAGCGACGATGGTCAGCCGGAACAGGGCATTCGAAAAGACTCCCGGTTGATCTTCCGTAAGTGCGTACGAATCGCTGCCGGCATCGATCCACGCCTGGCCGTCGCGGGATGTCAGAACCAGGTGCCGCGTGCCGTCCTCGGAGGACCATTGACCAGCGAGATCGGACGGTCCGGCTGCTGCATTGTGCCCGTCAGGGATGGCCACCGGTACCTCGGATTCCAGGCGATCGCCGAGGACAACACTGGCGACCTGCTCGGTAAGCAACCCTGGCATCGAGTCGGAGACATTCGAGAGCACGGCCACGGCGAATCCCAGATCGGGCAGGCGCAGAAAGTCGGCCCGGTACCCATGATCGGCACCGGAATGGCCAATCCGGCGCTGCCCGCGCCAGGTGGCGACCTGGAGCCCCCAGGCGTAGTCCATGGCAGTTCCATCGTTGAACGTGCCCGGAGTCTGCAACCCGGCAATTACGTCGGAGCCACCGACCTGGCCGGTGTGGAAATTGTCTTCCCACCTGGCCAGGTCCTCGACGGTGGTGAAGAGGCTGGTGGTGCCGACCACGTCGAACTCCGGAATCGAGATGCGATAGCCACCGCCATCGCGTGGTTGGTAGGCCTGGGTGCGACCACGCACGATTTCGGCGTGGTCGTCGTGAAAATGGGTGCTGGTCATGCCGAGCGGTCCGAAGATTCGTTCCTGGGCGAACTCCCGCAGGGTCTTGCCACTGACGCGGTGGACGATCAGCGAGAGCAGGGTGTAGCCGGTGTTGCAGTAGAGATACTCGGTGTTGGGTTCGAAGTTGAGGGCCCGCTGGCGTTGGACGAGGTCGAGGACATCCTCGTTCGTCACGAGATCTTCCTCCCGCCATCCCGCCAGATGGAGCAGGGACCACTGGTCGCGCAGGCCGCTGGTGTGGTGGATGAGATGACGAACGGTGATGGTGGGACCGAAGTCGGGAAGCTCAGGAATGTGCTGCCTTACCTCGTCGTCGATCCCCAGCAGGCCGTCGGCGGCGAGCAGGGCGATGCAGAGGTCGGTGAACTGCTTGGAGATCGAGGCCACGTGGAAGATCGAGCCGGTGGCGAGCGGAATGTCGTGCTCCAGGTTGGACATGCCATATGCCCGCAGATAGACGGGTTCGCCGAACCGGTAGATGCCGAGTGTCATCCCTGGGGTTTCGGCGGTGGTCCATTGGCTGAATACCCGATCGACCTGTTCGCGGGTGATGTCATCGAAGGTCCAGCCGGCGACGTTTGACATGGGACGTCTCTTTTCGAATGGCGGTGACGGATACGGAAACCACGGTCAGGAGCACCTGGGCAGCTTGGCCATGGATAGCGTTCAGCGTAGGGGCCGGTTCAGCTCAGTGAGGCCCCTGATCGGCCCCGCTCTCGAGCGTTGAGACTTCCCAGTCTTCCATGGTGTGCTTGCCCACGGGCGGCTCGGACCCGTCGGACGGATCGAACATGTCCTTCACCTTTTCCAGGAAGCTGGGCTTGTGATGCTCCGGCGCCACCTCGTCCGCGCTGTCATCGGGCTCCTGATTCAGATCGTCGTCGTGCTGGTGGTGGGTGGTCATGGATGCTCCCTGATGATTGCGTGCCGGTTACGCGGCAACGTGCTTCGCGCAGCCAAGAATAGCGTCGCCGAGGTACGGATATGCCGCAAGGTGAGGGAAGGCACAGTGAACAGGGTAGTGAGACGAAGAGATGCTCACACACCGACCATACGCGGTCGGCCAAACGGTCTGCGGGAGGTCGGCTGGGACGTCCTTCCTGACACGGACGAGCCGGGCAACGGTTGCGCTCCCGCCCGATCACGGCCATGCGACCCAGCATCTGAACGATACCCGTGACACGTACCTGTTCAGATTCGGGGGCCGGGTCGACACATCCGCGCCAGATGGAGGACGCAACGCCACCTGCCCCGGCTCGGAAGGCACGCCCCAGCTCTGACGCTTCCCCAGTGGGGAAGAGAACCGTCCCCGCCGGTGGCTGCAGGGGCAGCTATCGA
>CAZNQC010000369.1:0-2352 GCA_964574825.1 uncultured Sphaerobacteraceae bacterium
CCTTCCGCTACATGACCGAACAGGTGCCAGCGATGCTCGGTGCACATGGTGATGGCATAGGGACCTGGACGCCGGTAGTCCCAGCCGGGCAGCCGCGTATTTCGACGGTGTGGGCGATCGGGGAGAAGCGCCATGTTTGCCTCACAGAACGGCCCGGACGTATGCCGGAATGACCCCGCGGCGAGCATCGTTGGGTTAACCACGAGCACGATAACCACCTCGTAGGGGATGACCTCGTGTCATCCCTGTTTGCACCCTCCTTCCTCGGTCTCAACGCTCACCATCGCCCACTTCGGGGGGACATCAGATTGGAGCATGCATCGAGCGGAGACGCGGGAGCCTACACTACACGTAATCACGGACCGATCCATCACACAGGCAAGGGAGCAGATATGTCCGACCAGACCACGTTCAAGGAAACGATCCAAATCCAGGGCGACCAGCTGCTGGAGACTGTCAAGCATCTGATTCATGAAGGAAATGTGCGGCGCATCACGATCAAGCAGGATGACCGCACGATCGTCGAGGTTCCCTTGACGCTTGGCGCGGTGGGGGTGCTGGCTGCACCATGGCTGGCGGCTGTCGGTGCAATTGCCGCGGTGGTGACCAAATGTACGATCGAAGTGGAACGCGCAGAACCAGCGAGCGAAGAAGAAGGAGAGGATTCCCCCGCGGAGTAGGACGCCATCAGGCGCGGTCCAGTGTGGGGAGCGCCACGTCAAGGCAAGGCTGTCAAACCCCGGGGCAAATGGATTGCTTCGGGGTTCGTTCATCGCGTGCAACGTTCCATCTCGCCCTCATGCCGCCCGGCGACGGTGCCATTCGGCCTGCGAGAACCCGATCTCGCAGCGGCGGCAAACGGCAATCAGCTCGATGTGGTCCGGGTTGCGCAGGCGTTCCTCCCGCGTCGCCCGGATTTCGACCAGTTCCAGCGGCTTTCCGCACTCCGGGCAGCGAAACCGGTCGAGCGTCAGGCGTTCGTGGTCCAGGAAATCTTCGTGGTCGAGGGAGTGGTCGTCGGCCGGGTGCTGCCAGGGCATGGGAAAGTCCTCAGGATCATGCCGAATAGAACATCTGTTCCCATTTTGCCAGAGCCTATGCTCAAACTCAACCCTTGCGTCGCCTCGCAACTGTTCAGTCTGGAGGGGACAGGTTGGTGGCACGGACCAGGAGATGTACGGGCCACCGGCGTTCGCGTGCTTGGGACGTGCTTTCATGTGGGATGCCGCGATCGTCTGGCGGCCCTGCTCCTGCGCCGTACCCAACTCTGAACAGATACTCGCCTCAGCAAGCGTTCAGGAGAGTGGATGGCGACCTGTGCCGAGTCCACCGGAGTCAGTACGGGAGTCCCAAGCGGCAACCGCAACCCCCATAGCTTGCGCGAAGTGCCGCTGTCTGGGCTCCCCTTGATGAGCCACCCGCGTTCGCGTGCCTGCGACGAACTCCCGAGCACGATGCCGCGAACGTCTGAAGACACTCCTCATGCGTGTTGCCCTCGACAATCACCCGGCCCTGGTATGACAGGATGCCTCACCACGCCCTTGATTCCACGGCAGGCCCCGCTCCCGATCTGTGCATCACGTTTCCTGCAGACGGTGTGGAGGTAGATGTTTCGTCTCATGGTTACGAATTTCTCGTAACATGGCGAGATTTGCTCCGCTCGATGCGTACGATAGGTAGGAGCAGACGGAACCTGTCCTCTGCAAAGCGAAGGATCGGTCTGCCCGGCTCTGCACCCAGAACCTGCCCGTCCTCTTTACTCTTTACTCGTTGCTCTTTACTCACCTCCGCGGTAAATCGCGGTAATTCCGCGCTAAATACGGCCCAAACGGCCCATGGAATCAACGAAACTTGCAATTACCGAATTGAAGAATTACCGCGGAACGTGTTCTCCCGGATGATTCGCCGCTGGGTGTTCGTAGTGAACGAACGAGCAATTTCCAGCCAGGGTGGCGAGATTTGGCCTCCTCGATGCGTACGAAAGGTATGGACCGGCCAACGCTGGTCCATACCGACTCGATCCCATCCATCCGGAGGCCCCCATGACCATTCCTGATTCGTTCCAACTCCTGGCCGGTGTACCCCTGGTGGTCATCGTGCCGCCCCTCGTGCAACTGGCCAAGGGGCATGGCCTGCCGACCCGCTTCGCCGGACTGGCGGCCGTCATCATCGCCACCGTCCTGCTCGCCCTGGCCAGCGTCGGTCTCGCCGAAACATTCGACGTGGCCGATCTCGCCCGCTGGCTCATCGGCGGCATCGTCTATGGCCTGGCCGCCGCCGGACTCTATTCCCAACGCGACCTGCTCACCCGCCCAGCCGCGGGTGGGCCTGATTCCGCTCCCTGATCCGGAG
>CAZNQC010000370.1:0-2345 GCA_964574825.1 uncultured Sphaerobacteraceae bacterium
GCCGAGGTTGGGGACGACGTTTTTCTCACCCAGGCGGCCGGGATCGAGGGAACAGCACTGCTGGCCCGCGAGAAAACCGCCGAACTGGTGCCAATGCTGGGGCGGGAACTCGTCAGCCACGCCGCCAAGTTGCTGCAGCTTCCCGGGATCAGCATCGTCCGACCAGCCCAGGCCCTGCTGGCGACAGGTGCGGTCCATGCCCTGCACGATCCGACCGAAGGCGGCGTCGCGACGGCGATTCACGAACTCGCTGCGGCCAGCGGCTGCGGCGTGGAAGTTCTGCGTGACGCCATTCCGGTACTACCCGAAACATTTGCCATCTGCTCGCAATTCGGCATTGACCCAATCGGCCTGCTTGGGTCGGGCGCGCTGCTCGTGGCCGCCGCGCCATCACGGCGCAGTGAGATCGAGCAGGCCGCCCGCTCGGCCGGATTTCCGATCAGCCATATTGGCAGGCTGGTCGATGCCGCAGAAGGCAGTACGATGCTCACATCAGCAGGCCGGGTGCCATTGCCGCGGTTCGACGCGGACGAAGTCACCCGGGTCCTGTAGTCGCTTTCCACCCAGGAGGTTCACATGGCAAGCCAACCAACCGAAATCATCATGTACGCACGCGAACGCTTCTGCCCCGATGTCACCCGCACCCGGCTTCACCTCACCGAACTCGGCCTGGAGTGGACGGAATTCGATGTCGAAGCCGATCCGGCCGCGAAGGACGCAGCTTTCAAGGCGTCTGGCCGGGGCAATGTCCCAACTCTGGTGATCGGTGAACGGGTCCTCGTCGAGCCGTCCAACGCGGAACTCGACGATGCCCTGGTCGCAGCCGGGTACGACATCAGCGAGGACTAGAGGCATGAGCGGCATTGTCGTCGCCTCCGCCAACGGGATAGTTGGCATCGAAGCCGCCGTGGAGGTCCTCCGGTCGGGTGGTTCGGCCCTGGATGCCGTGATTGCCGGCACCCGCCTGGTCGAAGCCAATCCGGACGATCACACGGTCGGCTATTCCGGTCTGCCCAACCTGCTCGGCGACGTTGAACTCGACGCGAGTGTGATGGACGGGCGTGGCCTCCGGGCCGGGAGCATTGGCGCCCTCCAGGGCTATCAGGACGCGGTTGATCTCGCCCGAACCGTAATGGACGAACTCCCTCACGTGCTGATCGCCGGGGACGGGGCGGCGCGGCTGGCTCAGGAGAGTGGCCTGGAGCCACGCAACCTGCTCACGCCAGAGGCCGAAGCCATTTGGCGCGAACGGCTCGATGAGGCGCCGGCGTCGCTACGCCAGAATGACGCCTACCTCAGCCGTATTCGCGAGATCGTGGCGCGGACCGCCTCCGATCCCGAACTGGCGATCCAGGGCGAACCGCCCCATGGCACCGTCAATTTCCTGGCCCGGGATCGGAGTGGGGACATCGCGGCGGCGGTCAGCACCTCCGGATGGGCATGGAAATATCCGGGCCGGATGGGTGACTCGCCGATCATCGGAGCCGGGAACTATGCGGACAACCGGTTTGGCGCCGCCGCCTGCACTGGTCGCGGCGAAATGGCCCAACGTTGTCTGACAGCCCACAGTGTGGTGACGTTCATGCGGTTCGGCATGTCGCTCGATGAGTCGCTGCGGCAGGCCATGCTCGACCTGAACCAACTCGACGATCCGTTCGCCAGCGAGATGAACATCGTTGCCCTCGATCGCGACGGGAATCCAGGCGCGGCATCGACCGCCGAAGGCAAGACCTATGTGCTGATGACGGAGTCCATGACGGCTCCGGAAGAACGCCCACGCCTCTGGATACCGCTCGAATCCTGACCTGATCTGCGACCGAGGCCTGCCACTCCAGTCGGGTGGCAGGCCTCGGTTATTTCCGGCGATTGGCCGGCTGGGGCGGGTACAATGCTGCAGACAGTTGACCGAACCGCGCCGATCTCACCCAGGTGAACACGACACGGTCTCTCCTTGCGGTCATCGATGAATCGTCGCAGCAGATGCTGCCATCACTCCGGAGTACGCCACGTGGTTGCTACCCAGGAACCCGCTCTCGCCACCCGCACCATGACGGGCGGTCAGGCTCTCGTCGCCTCGCTGCTCAACCAGGGCATCGACACCATTTTTGCCCTGCCAGGAGTGCAACTCGACGGCGCTTTCGACGCACTCTATGACGCTGTTGCCGCCGGCAAGCTCCGGGTCATTCACCCTCGCCACGAACAGACCGCCGCCTATATGGCCGATGGCTATGCCCGGGTGACGGGACGGCTCGGCACCTGTGTAGTCGTGCCGGGACCAGGTCTTCTGAACGCCACGGCAGCGCTTGCCACGGCCTATGCCTGCAACTCCCCGGTCTTCTGCGTCA
>CAZNQC010000371.1:0-2314 GCA_964574825.1 uncultured Sphaerobacteraceae bacterium
GCTCATCACCAGCACGCCACACCCAACGCCGGAAGGCATCGCCCATGCCCTGGCAAACGACCTGGCTGATATCGAGACGCCCTTGCTGCTGGTGCTTGATGATTTTCAGGAGATTTCCCACGCTGGTACGCTGGACCTCTTCCATCATCTCCTGCACGTGAACGGACTCAACCTGCACTTCATTGTCTGCAGCCGAGAACAGCTTCCACTCTCACTTGCTTCGCTGCGCGCCCATGGCCAGTATCTCGACATCGACGCCGATGCCATCGCCTTCACACAACGTGAATTGGCGGAGTTTCTGACCATTGTGCAAGGCACTGAACCGAGCAACGAGCTGGTCACGAGCTGGTGGGAACAATCGGAGGGATGGATCGCCGTCATCCAGTTGGGTGCAGTCAGCCTCGCGACCACGGCGAACGCACCCCCCACCCGCACCATTTCCAGGCGCGCCGAAGCATCAGCCGCAGAATTCATCGGCACCGATCTCCTGGCCAGTTTGTCGCCCAACCTTCGAGCGTTCCTCCTGCTCGTGTCGTTGCCAGCCATCATCTCTCCCCACCTTGCAACATCGTTGATCGACGGCCGCCTGCCTGATACCGATCCATCCGCCTTGCTGGACGAGATCGTTGGCCGCGGGTTGTTCCTGTCACGGCTCGACCAGGACGGCAGATGGTACCGATTCCACCCACTGTTCCGGCAGGTGCTTACGGCCCAACTCCTTGAAACCTACGGCCAGAGCCAGGTGAACGTCCTCCACCTTGGCGCGGCAACATGGTTCGCCGAGCATTCGCGCATCGACCGAGCCATCGATCATCTGCTCCTGGCGGGTGACCGGGAGGGCGCCGCGAACCTCGTGCTGATGCATAGCCAGTCATGCCTGGCCGAGGATCGGTGGGTGGAACTGGACGGATGGCTGCGCCGTCTGCCAGCCGATCTGGTCGAATCGAACGTCCAGCTTCTCGTCGCGAAGGCAATGGTGGCTCAAGTCCGGGGCGCCTTCGACATCGTTGCCGAATGCGTCGAACGTGCCACCTGGCTGCTCACCTGGCAGAACGATCTCGACGACACGTTGAAGCCGCTCCTCAAGGCGGAAGTCGATCTGCTCCGGTCTTTCATCCTCCAGGCAAAAGATGCCGATGACGAGTCCCTGCCCAGCCTTGTCGTCGGTGCCTTCGCGACCCTGCGCGGATCGGCCCGGTATGGTGAACTCATAGCGCTCCCCATGTATGCCCTGGCAATGGGGCAGATCGATCTGGTTCGAGCCCAGCGCGACATCGACGACTATCTCGCCGCCTCCCGGCAGGCGGGTGAGGACGACCAGATCGCGACACTGCGGCAAACCTGGGGACTGTTGGCGCACATCTTCGTGACACGGCACGTCGGGAATATCGACCGGATCCACGATCTGGCGGCAGGCATGTTGCGGCTGGCCGATCGTGCCAAACTCCGCCGACTGGCGAGTCAGGCCCACTTCTACCTTGGTACGGTGGCCTGGGAACGAAATCTGCTGGAGGACGCCATCCAGCATTTCCAGGCCGTCATCGATGAGCCCTACATCGGCATCATCTTCCGTGTGACCGCGACCTGCCAACTGGCGGAGTCGCTTGATCTCATGGGCGACCGGGCAGGCGGGGAGGAGGTGATTGCCGCCTATCTCGATCGGACCAGGGAAGGGTCAGCAGACATCTTCCGACCGAGGCTGCGGCGAAGCCTCGCGCGAATGGCCATCCGGCACAATGAAACCCCATCCGACCTCGCCATCATCCAGCACTCATTGCACCACCAGTCGAGCTGGGCGATCCGCTCGGCCGAATCAGCTTCCTTCGACCATCTGGCGCCGCTCCTGCAGAGCGACAACCTCCAGGATCTCGACCGCGCTCGCGACATCGTTACCGAGATTGCCGAGAGCGCCCGAGCCAACCGGCTGGCCGCCCCGTTGATCTCGTGTGAACTCGCCTCCGCCTGGATCGACCACCGCCAGGGCCGCGACGAGGGAGTACATCACCGACTGGCCGCTGCGCTCCAGGAGGCCAGCAAACTCGGTCGCCTGCGATCGGTGGCTGGCGTGGGCACCTTTGTGGGACCGCTGCTGGAGTGGCATGTTCAGGCTGGGTTTGGCACGCAGTATGTCGCCACCCTCCTCGAGGTGATCGAGCAGGATCGGTCCATCCTGGAACGATCGCTTCAGGCCTGGCTGGGGGGAACACGCAATCCATCGCCCACCCAGACACCGTTGATGGACCCGCTCACCAATCGTGAAATCGACATCCTGCTCGGACTGCAGCGGCGACTCTCGAACAAGGAAATTGGGGAC
>CAZNQC010000372.1:0-2312 GCA_964574825.1 uncultured Sphaerobacteraceae bacterium
AAGTCGTTTCCTACTGGCGTGGGATAGACGCTGTCGAAAATGACGTAGTTGAACCCGATTCGATCGGCGGTGAGGGTCACGCGCGCCCCACCTGGTTCCACATCGAGCCAGTCGCTCACCTCACCATAGGAGAAGTCATCGACAACCTTGTCGCCGTTGATGTGAACTTCGACATCGCCTGTATCGACCCCGGCGTGGAGGAACTGCACCCGGGTCGCCAGGGGATCGGCGTCCTGCGCCGTCGCGGACAGGTTTGCCGCGGGGAAACAGGCGGCCATGAGCGCCACCATCGCGGCCAGCACCATCAGAAGGCGTTGTGAACGAAGAGCATGCATGGAAGATGACATGTGTGACCCCTTTATGTACGGTGCAAGTGCCCAACGAGACTCTTTGCTTGCGTTAGAGCCTGCGCCATTTGGTGACAGTTCCAGCGATCGCAGGTGTGATCCGAAACCAGGACTCCTTCCCACAGTGCAGCAGCCGCCGAGTTTCCACTCATGCCTCGTGCTTCCATTCTGGACAGCCGCCCAGGATTTCGCGTCTCCCCCAAGGGCGGAAAATTGGCGTAGTTACCGCCCCGAAGAACTAGGGCCACGCCTCACATCGCCGGCGTGGTGAGGACCTGTTCATTCGTCGCCATGTTGCGTATTTCGTGGAGAAGTCAACACCGGGATGCATCTGGGTGGTGCTGTCGATGCCCCGAGCGCGGTCAAGGAGTTGCTGGCTGAAGTTCCGGCAATCTGGTTGCGACAAGGGACATGCCAGGCTTGCCGAACTCGCAGCGCAGGGTATCGCGCAGGTCGGCGAAAGCGAACGGGAAACCAATGTCCTGCAGCCGTCCGGGCACCACCCGCTGGCTGACGAGAATCAGCTCATTGGCCAACTCACCGCCCGCCAGCTTCATCACCCCGGCCGGCACGGAAAACAGGGTCGGGCGACCCAGGACATCACCCATCGCCGCGGTGAGCTCTGCGTTGGTCGTGACCTGGGGCGAAACGGCATTGACCGGCCCCGAAAGGCGGTGATCCGCTATCGAAACCAGCAGCACGCCAAGCAGATCTTCGATCGAAATCCATGGCATACCCTGCTTGCCATCACCCAATTTGCCGCCAACACCAGCCTTGAATGGTTTGGCCATCAGCGGCAGCATCCCGCCGTCCCCGGCAAACACAACGCCAAACCGGGGGTGAACGACCCGAATCCCAGCCGCTCGCGCCGGATCGGCCGCAGCCTCCCACTGCACGCAGACATCGGCCAGAAATCCGTCACCAGCCGGATCGTCTTCGGTTACGACCCGCTCCTCCGTAGTTCCATAGAACCCCACGGCGGATGTCGAGACAAACACCGCCGGCGGCGACTGGAGGCCGGCCAGGGTGGTAGCCAACAGGTGTGTGCCATCGACCCGGCTGCGGAGAATCGCCTCCTTTCGCCCTGCCGTCCACAAACCACCCGCGATCGAGACACCAGCCAGGTGCACCACGGCATCAACCCCTTCGAGTCCGGTGGCATCGATCGTGCCCGTCGCCGGGTCCCAGAACACTTCGTGCTCGCCTCGTGGCTGATGCCGGACGAGACTGATCACCTCGTGCCCGCCCCCCTGCAGAAAGGGAATCAGCCGGCGACCCACGAGACCCGATGCGCCGCTGACGGCAATCCGCAGTGGTTTCGCCACACCTGCCTGTTGGAACCGCACCAAATCGTTCCACGTTCGCAGGTGCCGCAGTTCGAACATCCGGTCCAGGGTCTTTTCGACCCAATCTCCGGCAACCAACGCTCCGGCCCCGCCCGCCCGCAAGCGGTATTCCAGCCGATCCTCCAGCACCGAAGCCTCGGGAGCGGTGGGGAGGTAGCGATGCTCGTGTCGCCACCGGTCAAAGGGTCCGGTCAGTTGCTCATCGGCAAACCCGAGCTGCTCCGCATCGCGCAACGCCTCGTGCACGAGCGTCCAGTCGAACCCTGCCGGACCAGCCACTGACACATGCACCCGCACCCAGTCTCCGGGATCGACCGTTCCCGACCGGGCGCGAATCTCGGCCTTCATCCACGGCGGCAACAATCGCTGCAACGCGCCCGGCGACCGGTGCCAGTCGCGCACGTCGGTCGCAGACACGGGCATGGGTGAAGCGTAGGTGCGGGTCGGGTCGCTCATGTCGGGCCTCCCTGGAATGGCCGGATTCCGCCACCGTGAACCAGCAGCGGGAAGACTGACATTCTAGAGGCTGAGGAGCGAGCATCATGTCCGGACACCCCCTAACCGCGGTGGCCGCAGTGTACGAACGAGCAATCTCGCGCAAGGTGGCGAGATTTCGGCC
>CAZNQC010000373.1:0-2302 GCA_964574825.1 uncultured Sphaerobacteraceae bacterium
CCTCACCTGCCGGATGCAGGGCAGAAGTGGAACAGGTGTCACAGACTCCCGCTGCTTCGTGATCGCGAAGTTCTCTGCCGATTCGCGAGAGCCGAGCCACCCTACATTTTGCATCTTTGCCAGCAGGCGCCACGGTTCACCTGAGATTCGTACGAGGCGTCAATCCAGCCAAGACACGAGCGCCTCAAGTTTCGCCTGATGAGCTCGCAGCCACTCCAGGTCCGCGTTGTAAGACCCAACGTGATCCTCTTCCAGATGCCGGGCAATGCTCGGGTCGCCAGCGGCCGCACGGGACAGGATGTCATCGCGCAGGATCTCGACACGTACGATCACCAGCGAGATCATCCCGGCGCAGTCGCACTCGCCGTAAGCCTCCAGAAATGCCTGCAGGCGGGCGAACCGATCGATCTCCGCGCCAAAGCCGAACCCCTCCAGGTTGGAGTCCGCGGCCAATGGCACGAACCGATAGGCCGCATAAGCGATGTCCCACAGACGGGGTCCTGGTCCGGCATGATCGAAGTCGATCAGCGCTCGTGCCTGAGACCCGTCGAAGACCGTGTTGTATGGCGCGACATCACCATGGCAAATGACCTCCCACCGCTGCCGCTCCGGATGGCGCCAGTGCCAGGGAAGGGTTTCCCAACCGGGTTGGATGATGGCTGCCTCGTGATAGGCACGAAGCAGTTTCGCCGCTGACCGCAACGCACCATCAGTCGTCATTTCCGGTGCCAGCGGATGGTTGCCGACCCGACCGGGGATGAATGACTGGACTTCCCGCCCGCGTACATCCATACCGAGGGCTCGTGGTGCGCCAGCAAAGCCCACCTCGGCCAGGTGGTGCAGGAGCGCCTGCACGGCTGGTGTCCACGGATGCTGAGGACGCCGGACGGTGTCTCCGATCTGGACAATGACGTTCTCGTTGCCACCCGCCAGCTGGATTTCCTGCTCATTCCTGATGTTCGCCGATCGATTGCTAGACAACGCAGACTCCATCACGGGCAGTCACCACACCGTGCTTCATGACCAGGGCACGGGGTCGCCGCTCAACAACGGCCGCAACATGGTTTTCGCCCGGCACCAGCACGAGGTCGGCCCAGGCACCCTCGCGCAGACCGTAGTCCCCGTCACCGAGAACCTGGGCATTCCCCTGGGTCACGATGTCGATCACGCCTTCAATATCGTCGTCGCGCCGGAGGTTGTTGCGGTAGGCCATGATGTAGGCCCGTTCGAGCATGTCCGGTCGTTGGAGCGGGTTCCAAGCGTCCTGGATACCATCGTTGCCGGAGCAGAGCCGGACCCCGGCGGCGCGGAGTTGCTTGATATTGGGGATGGCACGGTGACCGCCCGGTCCATGCGTCATCACGGCCACATCGAGCGCCAGAATCCGTTCGATCAGCCCATCCAGCCGAGCCTGGTCCACCTGACCGAGGGCGAAGGCGTGGCTCAGCACGACCTTGCCCTGCATGCCGAGCACCTCGGTGCGGTCAAGCGTGAGGTCAATCGAGAAGGCCCCAAGTTCACCGGGTTCATGGATATGGATGTCCACTTCAACGCCATAGCGATCGGCCAGGCCGAAGATGGTATCGAGGTGCCCCCTCGGGTCGCGATCCATCGAACAGGGATCAAGCCCACCCATCACGTCGGCACCGTCCTTCAGCGCCTGTTCCAGAAGTTCGACCGTTCCGGGCCGGACCAGCATGCCGCTCTGAGGAAAGGCGACAGTCTGAATCGTGAGGTATGGCGCCATCTCCTGCTGGGTCTGCTGGAGGCCATGGAACGCCCGCAACCCGATCTCGGTATCGATATCGACGTGGGAGCGGATGTGGGTGGTGCCGACCGCGATGGCTGCCCGGGCATGACGCAGGGATTGCTCGTGAAAGTCAATTTCCTCTTCTCGCCGCACCCGCCGCTCGTTCTCGATCATGTCGACCAGGGTTGGGCCAACTTCGTTGCGATGCCATGGCAACCCCATGAGGGTCTTTTCCATGTGCGTGTGGGCATCGATCAGGCCGGGGAATACCAGCATGCCCTCGCCGTCGATCGCCTCCGAGGCCGTTAGCCCACCAGCCACGTCCGGTCCGATCGCCGAGATCCTGCCAGCGGATATCGCGATGTCGACGGCAGAGGTTCCCAACGGGCGAACGTTGCGAATGATCGAATCGGCAGATTGCATGGTGGTGAACCCCTCAGCTCAGGACTCGAAGACGGCTGGCCAGGACACAGCCGTCGCAGCCTCCACAGAGTACCGGTGCTCAGCGATCGTGGATAGATGGCGAGCAACCCAAGGCAAGTGGGAGGAGGA
>CAZNQC010000374.1:0-2281 GCA_964574825.1 uncultured Sphaerobacteraceae bacterium
ACCGCAATTGGTCCGCCCTTCGCTGATTTGTGCCATCTGGCGGAATGCGTCATCCGGTTCGCTTGAGGCGACCGGTCCGCTTGGCGAAGTGTTCGCCACGCTGGAAGAGCCAGAGCCCCAGTGGCGGGAAAACCGCGCCCATGATGAGCAGCGGCCAGACGTTCGACCACTGACTGCTGAAACTGGCGCCGTTGAGCAGGGTGTTCCGGATGCCATCAAGCGCATAGGTCACCGGTGAGACCACCGCCAGCGGCTGGAGCCACCCCGGCAGCACATCCACGCTGTAGTAGATACCCGAGACCAGGAGCAGGACAGCCGTGACGATGCTGGTCACCTGCTGGCCCTTCTCCGGCGAGAGCAGCGGCATCACCGCCGCCACCATCCCAAACCCGACCAGCGAGATGCTGCAGATCGCCAGGATGCCCGCCGCGCCGGCGTAGTTCGCTTCGGCCAGCGAGAGATCGAAGAAGAGGGAGATGACGATCAGCATGATGATCACGCGGACCATGCCATAGACGATGGCGTAGATCCCCATGCCCACCAGTTGCGTGACCCGGCTGGCCGGGCTCATGAACGTGTACTCGATGGTGCCTTCCCACCGCTCCCAGGAGACGGTTTCCGAGAGCAGATCGAAGATCATGGAGAGGTAACTCCAGACCATCGAGCCGATCAGGAGGAACGTGGTGTTGCGGGCGATGGTTTCGGCCGAGCCGCCGAAGCCGACACCGATGAAGCCGATCGTCAGGGCATTCATCACGGTGTAGGTCAGCCAGACGACTTCCCACAGGAAGTAGCGCTTGGTCAGGTAGTAGTTGCGCTGGGCATAGCCCCAGACCGCGATGAGTTCGCGCATCCAGCCGGGTTTGTCCAGCGGCTGGGTATGGAGTTGCATCGGATTGCTCGTTTCGATTGATGGAACGGGTGAATGCCAGGAATCAGGCAGCGACCGGTTCCTCTTCCTTTTCGAATTCGGCCTCATCGAGCGAGGTGCCGGTGGCAGCCATGAAGACTTCCTCCAGCGTCGGCAGGGTTGGGCCGGTCTGGTAACGACGCTTGAGCCCCTCGGCGGTATCGAGCGCGATCAACTCCCCGTTGAGGAGGATGCCGATCCGGTCGCAGAGTTCCTCGGCCTCACCCATGTCGTGGGTGCAGAGCAGGATCGACGATTCGTGGTCGGCCCGGATCGAGCGGATCAGCGACTGGACGTCCTTCTTCGAGCGCGGATCGAGACCTGTCGTCGGTTCGTCGAGCAGCATCAGCATCGGACTGGTGAGCAAGGCCCGGGCCAGAGCGATCTTCTGCTGCATCCCGCGTGAGAGATGCTCCATCGGCTCGTTGATGCGCTTGGTGTCGAACCCGATGCCGGTCAGGATCTCGCGGATCATCGGTTTGCTCTCCCGGTCGGAAACACCGTAGAGCTTGGCGCCGAAGATCAGATTCTCCAGCGAGGAGAGCTTCTTGAAGAAACTCGCCTCCACCGAGACCCGGTTCATGTAACGCTGGACATCCTTGGGATGCTTCACGGCGTCGATGCCGAACACATCCACCTCTCCGGCGTCGGGCAGGGTGAGGGTGGAGATGACCCGGACGAGGGTGCTCTTGCCCGAACCGTTCGGTCCGAGAATGCCGACCACCTCGCCGCGGTTGAGGGTCAGCGAAACGCCCTTGAGCGCGTAGGAGTAGTCGTTGCGCCCCTTCTTGAAGCGCTTTTCGACGTCGCGCAACTGAAGCGCGATGGTTGGATGCAGGTCGATGGTGCGAGACATGATGTCTCCTGTGCTGTGCGAGCGAATGGCAGATGGTTGGAGCTTGGCCATGGCGGTCCACGGCAGCGGGTTGGTTAGTGGCGACTGGTCCAGAGCATGTTGGCCTCCTGACATTGGATGAGGTCACTCCCGCGCGTGCGGGTACCGGTGCAAGGCACGCAAAAAGGCCCCTTCCGGCGATGGAGCGGAAGGAGCGGCCCGACGATTGCTGGTTTGGATGCGTGCCGTCAGTCAGGCTCGCAGATCACCAGGGCGCACTCTTCCCACGTGTTATCGCCGAGTGGCGACAGCGTGTGAGTGAAGAGGCGCAACATGCATGACCTGCCTGTGTGTGCACGCGAATCAGGATCGCCCGATGGCGACAGTTGCCACCTTATTTGCTGGAAGGGTCAAAGTCAAGCAATTCCAGTCGCTGGAAAGCGATGTTCAGGTTCGAAGGTACGGAGATCGATACACGCCCCAGCGGCCTTGGTAGGGGCCGACCTGTCGAGCCTGGGCAGGTAGCTTTGCACCTA
>CAZNQC010000375.1:0-2281 GCA_964574825.1 uncultured Sphaerobacteraceae bacterium
TGCCAGGGCATGGGCGATGCCTTCCGGCGTTGGGTGTGGCGTGCTGGTGATGAGCGCGTGCGCCGAATTCCCGGTGGCCGGGAGTGTATCGGACACGGCGTGAATGATATCGAGCGCGAACGCGTGCAGATCGTTCGACCCTGACTCCAGGGTGATCCATTTCGCTTCCGGCGCGTGGGTTGCGACCCAATCGCTGACCAGGGATGTCTTGCCGTACCCCGCTGGCGCGACGATGGCGGTCAAACGACCCATGGTGCCGAGATCGAGATGACCATGAAGACGGGGCCGGGCCAGGAACCATCGACCCGGCGTTGGTTGCCGGAACTGGGCGCGAGTCGCCTGTCTTAACCGATGGGTGAGCGACGGCAGGCGGATCTCCGCAATTGCCGGATGCAAGGGTTCCGGACGGCCATGATCCATACGACGATTTCTCTCTCGAATACTCACTATTGAATCGGAGTTCCAGGACAAGGCCCAGCTGCAGGGGGATGGTACTCCCACGTGGAGCAGGGCGGCGGTTTGCGTGCTTCACCCGTTCCGTGGAACCGTTTGCCGGATCACCTGTGAAATTAACTGAATCCAGTGCCCCGAACGACTTCCATTCTACCTGTCGTTACAGTCGACTCGCTGCCAATTGAGCACGAAGCTCGTGCTGAGCCGAGGAGGCGACGAGTGTCCGCCCTGGCCCGGTGCAGGACCGTCCTGAGTCAATCCAGGGTGTACGGACGGGAAATCTCGGCCAATGTGGCGAGATTTCGGCCCTTCGATGCGTACGAATAGGTAGAACCACCTCGTTCCGCCTTACCAAGGACGCATCCCATGGACTTCCAGAGCCTGCTCAACCGCGCCGCACCTGCTCCCCCTCCCCCTGTCATGCCCGCCGACCCCGGTCTCCCGTCCGACCTCCTGCCGCCAAACCTCGAATCCTGGATTCGCGACACCGCCACCATCACCGGCGTCCCACCGGTCATGATCGCCCTGCCCTACCTCGCCGGCACCGGCGCGGTCATCGGCAACCGGCTCGGTCTCCAGCTCAAGCTGGGCTGGACCGAGTATCCGTCCCTCTGGATCGCCCTCGTCACCCTCACCGGTGGCGGCAAAACTCCTGCCCTCCTCGCCGCCCGCCAACCCTTCAACGTCCTCCACCAGGAACTGCTTGCCGCCAGCCGGGCATCTGGTGACCCCGATACCCCCCTCATCATCACCCGCGGCACCTGGCACCAGCTCCAGCACATCCTCCCTCATGCCAATGGCCTGCTGCTCCACCGCGACGAACTCCTCGGCCTCCTCCGGTCCATCGATCGCGGCACCGGCGAAACCCGCCAGCACTACCTCTCCCTCTGGTCTGGCGATGTCGTCGACGAAGCCACCCATGACATCATCGACCAACCTGTCGTCTCCATCGTCGGCGGCATCCAGCCCCTTCTGCTCTTCAACTTCCGTCGCAAGCAACACGACGGCCTTATGGAACGCTTCCTTCCCGTCGTCGCTGGTGCCCCCACCACCAACTGGCGCCACGACACGCCCGATGTGCCCGACCTGGCTCACGCCCTGAACCCGCTCCGCACCCTCCGCCACCGCTCCAGTCGCACCATCGTTCCCTTCTCGGCGCCGGGCGCTGCCCTGTGGTCCACCTGGTACGACGCGCAGTGCGCCCTCACCGGCGGGGCGTCACTCGCCATGCATGGCTTCCATCGCAAATACCCCCTCCATCTCGCTCGCCTCATCCTGGTCTTCCATGCGCTCTGGAATGCCGATGACCCGGCCTTGCCCGTCTCCCGCGACACCGTCGACCGCGCCATCACCCTTATCGAATACCTGCGCGTCCAGATGCACCGGTCCCTGGTCCTCGTCAACCAGAAACACCCGCTCCGCACCCCCGCCGAATCCCTCATCGACCGCATTGCCGCCGTGCTGACCGATCACCGCGCTGGCGACGGCTGGCTCCAACGCTCCCGCATCGCCCGGAAACTGGGCGATCCTGCCTCAGCCCTGCTCACCATCGCTCTCAACGACCTGCTCACTGCCGAACGCATCGAGCGGCGAGAAGTGCAGGGACCGCGTGGCCGTCCCGCCGAGGAGTTCCGGCTCCGTCCCAAAACCCCCGTCGGGGGAATCGGGGTAAATCCGGGACAATCCGACCCCAAAAAGCCTATGGATTCAACCGATTCTGCATTATCCCAATTATCCGGACTGATGGACAGTTTTCTGGACACCATCGCCGCCAACCCGTCGCCAGAGGACACGCCGCATGCACCCGCATGACCCTCCCCGCCATGAC
>CAZNQC010000376.1:0-2262 GCA_964574825.1 uncultured Sphaerobacteraceae bacterium
TGCTCGGTGGAGGACGTCGCGTAGATGTCCCGATACCAGGTCTCCGGATGCTCACCCGGACCCAACTCGATCACGGCGGTCTTCACCTGGTCCACGTGACGGGCAATCCAGGCCAGCATCCCATACCGCGCCGCCGGGGTGGTGTACTGGAACGAATCTGCCTCGAGATTCTTGCCATACCCCGTGATCTTGAACGTCATCGCCCCGGTGATCTCGCCGTTCTCCCGCGCCAGGGCCACCCAATCCTCGTTCTGGTCCTGCCACTGCACGGCCCGTGAGCGAGCGAACAGGCTGAATCCATGCCGCTCCGCCAGCAGGCGTTCCTGGAAGCCCCACCAGTCGTCGAACGCCGTCCCGATCTCCTGCTGGGTCACCTCGACCGGCAGCGATTCGCGCAGCAGTGGCGCCAGCGCTTCAGGCTTGATCGTCGCGAACCGGTTTTGCGGAAACTGCGCGTAGCCAAGCCGCTCGTAGAACGAGTCGCGGAAGGGATACAACGCCGACACCGGCATCCCTCGTTCATGCATCAGCTCGAAGCCGAAGTTGAGCAGGTTCCGCACGTGCCCCTGGCGGCGTGCCTGCGGGAATGACGCCACCCCACCATAGCCGCCCATCGTCAGCACCTTGCCCCGGATGTTCTCCGACATCTCGAGCATGCCGGCCGATGCTTGCGGTTGCTCGTCGGCAAAGACCGCGATCCCGGTCCGGCTGGCTTCGTACTTCAGCCGCTCGCGGGACTTCTCCAGGTCCAGCTTCGCCGGTGAGGCGCCAAAGGCGTAGTTGTTGACCCCTAACGCGATGAACTCTTCGGGATCGACGATGCGAATGATGGCGTTGGGTTGCTCGGACACGGCGAGCGATTCCTTTCAGGAAGTCAGCAGACATGAAAAGCCGGGCGACGGCGGATTCCATGATAGTTGGAACCCGCCGCGCCCGGCATCTTTACGATTGCGCTCTGTCGTTGCTGTTGCCGAGCCTAGAATGCCCAGCTTCCAGCGAAGATCAGTCCCAGGATCCCGACGATCAGGCCGCTCGCGATCACCGAAATGAATCCGAGCAACGCCGCTTTGCCGGTGCTGATCACCAGCGTCTCCCGGATCGCGACCACCGAGGTGACAATCGCCCAGAACCAGGCCACGACGGCCACCATCCAGCCAATGATCGGAATGAAGCCGATCAGGGCCAGAATCCCGGGCGCCCGGGCGTAGCCGATTGTCCGCATCAGCGATTGGGCATTGATCTGCGTCGACGGCGTGCCGAAGATGTTCTTGCCGAAGAAATAGGTGATGCCGCTGAACACCAACCACCAGACCAATGCACCGATGATCGAGACGAGGACCTTGCCCAGTGAGTCGGTGATGGCACCGATGCCCGAGGCCAGCGCCACCGCGCCCACCACAATCGCCGCTTCCTGCGTCGCGCCCGGATCCCGCGCGATTTGCCGGTAGGTCGGCAGATCCAGCTTGCAGACATTGATCGCGCGGTTCACGATCCGTTCGAACGACAACGATGTCGCGACCTGACTCATGCAACACTCCTCCAGAGTGGTCCCGGTGGCGCATCTGGCGCCAGTCCTGGCTCGGTGTCTCGACCCGGACCAGCCGGCAGTCAACACGTCCGTGCGCTCCATGCCCGGGTCCAATGATTCATAGTCTGCCCCACGAATTCGGTGGAGGCATGGCGGCTAACCGGAAATTCGGCCTCTGGCCAGCCGGTATCCGGCCCGATCGTGGCGCCTCAGGCGTCTGTTGGCCGGATCTGGTAGGCCAGCACGGCCACCACCGTCGTCAGGCCCATCAATGCCACGCCCGTCGGCAGGTGCCAGGCGAGTGCATCGACACTGTCTCGCGTCGAGTAGCCGAGACCGATCTGGGCAGTCGTCAGCAGCACGACCCCCACGCTCAGGTACAGAATCATGCGCGTCGGGAACCCGCGCTGCATGCTCACCAGGGCGATGCCTGCCTGGATCACCGCGACCAGGAAGAGGAAGTTGCCCAGCATGGCGTGCACGTCGATCCGGCCCGGTTCGCCCTGGAAAAACCCGGTCGATCCCAGCCAGGCCTGGGCCAGCACCCCAACCGCCAGCACGGTGGCGGTAATCCGCAAACCAGTCAACAGTCCCGCTCCGGCCGATTCAGGTGCGGAAGTCGTCTCGGTCATCGTCTCGTCCCTTCCTCGCGTTGATCGCTGCTCACATTCCCTACGAGTATAGAGGTGGCCAATCGCTTTCGGCGGACGTCACCGCTCAGGGTATGTGTTCAG
>CAZNQC010000377.1:0-2259 GCA_964574825.1 uncultured Sphaerobacteraceae bacterium
TGGCGATACCCCAGGTAGACCAGGGCCACCGCCAGGGTCGTGAACAGGATTCGTCGTGCCCAGAGCGTGAGCGTCTCCACGCCTCCGTCGAGCGATGAAGCCCCGAAGAACAGCGCCAGCGCAAAGACATAAAACGTCAGCACGCTCCCCACGATATAGGTCGAACCTATACCGGCGGGACGACGGGCAAAGAGGATGATGACGAGGAGGAGTCCGAGCGTTGATGTGTTGAACGAGTCTGCAGCCGCCAGGCCAGCCAGGACCAGGAGTTCCTTGGTTTCCAAATGGGCGGTTCCTTCGCGTTGCGGGCCCAAGTGTGCGCCCCCATGCATCGATACACCATGGAGCTGCCTGTGACAATGATGGACGGCTCGAGGGAGGTGGCTCTGGCGGGGGTGATACCGACCGGGTGAGGTGGGAGATGGACGAGGGTCACCATGGCACCAGGCAAAGGCACGCTCAGTTTTGATCTCGTCGGCGCAATCCTCATATTGGAGCGACCGGCAATCGGCAATTGTGGAGTCATCGGGGAGGGGCGGACCTGCCGCGATCGGTCACGAAACGATCCATTCAGTGATCGAGCGGCAGCCTGTGGTGAGCGAAGTCGAATCCATCCGCCCGGCCCTATTGCCGGACACCCTTACCCGGAGTCGGGAATAGTCGATCGGATGACACTTGGTGTGGCGGGCAACAACAGGGATGTGGCCTGGGTTCGCAAGAGTGCTCTGGACAGATTCCCGACCTGAGGTAGGGTATGCCTTGCCAACCTGCTGTTCCGTCATCACCTGGATCGGAAGTACCGAATGTCGACATCACGCCAGCCGAACATCATCTTCATCATGAGCGACGATCATGCCGCCCATGCGCTTTCCTGCTACGGCAGCGTCATCAACGAAACTCCTCACCTCGATCGCCTCGCCACCGAGGGCGCCCGTTTCGACAACTGCTTCTGCACCAACTCGATCTGCGCTCCCAGCCGGGCGGTCATTCTCACCGGCAAGCACTCTCACCTGAATGGCGTCCTTACTCTCGCCGACGACATCGACGGTCGCCAGGAGAACTTTCCGAAGCACCTCCAGGCCGCGGGCTACCAGACGGCTATCTTCGGCAAGTGGCACCTCGGTCACGGCGGCCATTCCGATCCGACCGGATTCGACCACTGGGCGATCCTGCCTGACCACGGGCTCTATCACAATACCAACTACTGGATCGACGGCGAACTCGTTTCCACCACCGGGTACGTCACCGACCAGATCACCGACATGACGCTCGACTGGCTCCAGCAGCGCGACCCGGATCGCCCCTTCATGGCGATGGTCCATCACAAGGCGCCGCACCGACCCTGGGAACCGGACGAAAAGCACGCCACGATGTACGACGATATCGATATTCCCGAACCACCCACGTTCGACGACGATTACGAGCACCGCTCCAACGCCGCTCGCAACGCCACCATGCGGATCGAGGCCGACCTCAACCTGACCGACCTTAAGGAAGCCGTGCCGGATGGCCTGACGCCTGCGCAGGAGAAGCGGTGGAAATACCAGCGCTACATCAAGGACTACCTCCGCTGCGTGGCATCGATCGATGACAACGTCGGCCGGCTGCTTGACTATCTCGATGCTGAAGGTCTGGCCGAGAACACCGTCGTCGTCTATACCTCCGACCAGGGCTTCTTCCTTGGCGACCACGGGTGGTACGACAAGCGCTTCATGTATGAGGAATCTCTGCGCATGCCGCTCCTGATCCGTTATCCGCAGGAGATTTCGGCTGGCAGTGTCGTTGCCCCCTTCGCCTCCAATCTCGACTTCGCCCGGACCTTCCTCGATTGGGCTGGCCTGGAGCCATCCGACGAGATGCAGGGCCGCAGTTTCCGGACCATTGTTGCCGGTGAGGATGCTCCGGCTGATTGGCCGACCGCGCTCTACTACCGGTACTGGATGCACCTCAAGGATCACGGCGTGCCCGCCCACATCGGCATCCGCACCGACCGCTACAAGCTGATCTACTACTACGGCGAAGCGATTGGCACCTCCGCCTCGCTCGATATTCCCACCGAACCCGAGTGGGAACTTTTCGATCTGGAAGCGGACCCCCAGGAACTGCGCAATGTCTATCACGACCGCGAGTACAACCAGGTCGTGACTGAACTCACCGCCGAGCTCTTCCGGCTCAAGGCCGAAGCGAAGGACGACTGGGGCATGACCAGCGACGTCAGGGTCGTGATCGAACCCGTCCTGGAAACCGCCACACAGGCAT
>CAZNQC010000378.1:0-2216 GCA_964574825.1 uncultured Sphaerobacteraceae bacterium
GCATCGACCAGGGCGACCACGACCGAGGCTGCCAGCACGAGCCAGGTATCAAAGAAGACCAGGCCAGCCGACTGTGACACGATCAGGACGATGACCGGCAGGATCAGGAAGACCGACGCACTCTGGGCCGACTGCATGGTGGCGGAGCGTTGGGAGACGGCCACGATCAGCAGCACCGAGAGGAATGCCAGCAACGGGGCGAGGATGATCACCATCGCCAACCAGATCAGATTGGGAAAGAACCAGGCATCGAAGAGTGGCCAGCCGAGGATGTTGACGATCAACGCGCAGATGATGAACGCCAGCCAGGTGACCAGCACACTCGGGATCAGCGAGACGAGGACTTTGGCCAGCACGAGTTCGAGGTTGGTGATGGGGGTGTAGAGGAGTCCCTCCAGGGTGCGGCGTTCCTTCTCACCGACGAAGCTGGAGGAGGCAGAAATCGAGCCGAGCATGATCGGGATGATCAGGAAGAGCGGCCCAAGCATGTAGGTCAGCGCGAGGTAGACCATCGCCTGGGTGTCGTCGTATTGCGCCGGGATCAGTTCAGCGGGGAAGATCTCCAGGAATTCCGCCATATCTCCCTGGTCGGTGAGCAGCCCGGACCGGCCGAGCAGCACGATGGCGGACGGAAAGGCCACGACGAAGATCAGCGGTACGATCAGGATCGGGACGAGCGCCTGCCGGTTGCGGAGCAGTTCCAGCCAGTCTTTCCGCACCACGGCGGCGATGCGTTGGCGGTTCATGGTGCGCGCTCCGGGACGATGGTGGCGAAATAGAGATCGTGAATGGTGGGCACGACCGGGACGACCGATCGGATGCCCTGCCCGGCAGCGACCAGGTGCTGGACAACCTGGGGAACGAGTTCAGCGGTTGGAAGTTCGACGGTGATGGTCTCCGCAGAATTGGTGGCAGAGATGTCGTGACGGGCCAGCACCTGGATGGCAGCGACAGGATCGCCAGTCACCTCGATGCGAACGCGGGTGGTGGGCCAGGTTTCGGCGAGCAGGGTTTCGACTGGACCGCTGCGCAGCAGACGGCCCCGATCGAGCAGCCCGACATGGGTGCAGAGGCGTTCGAGACCGAACAATTGGTGGGTGCAGATCACGACGGTCGTCTGGGTCCGGTCGATCATCGCGCGAAGGTAAGCGATCAGGTCCTCACTGGCTTCCGGATCGAGTCCCGCGGTTGGTTCGTCGAGGAAGAGCAGGTCGGGCTGATGGAGGATGGCGCGAGCGATGGCCAGTTTCTGGCGCATGCCCTTGCTGAGGGTGCCGACCGGGCTCGTGGTGCGGTCCTGCAGGTCGAACGTTTCCAGCACCTCGGCAATCCGGGTATCGCGCTTGGCAGGTGACATGCCGTAGATGTCGGCCCAGATCGCGAGATTGTCGCGGACCGTGAGCAGTTCGTAGAGGTTGGTGTCGGTCTGCACACCGATCCGCTCCCGCAACCGGTCGGATGAGCCTGGGGTGAGCGGTTCGCCGAAGAGCGAGACCGTGCCCGAGGTGGGTGTGAGCAGGCCGGTGAGCAGGCGGACGGTGGTGGTTTTGCCCGAGCCATTGGGACCGAGCAGACCAAACGCGGCTCCGGACGGCACGGCGAAGCTGACATTCTGGACGACGTTCCGGCCGTCGATGGTTCGGCTCAGTTGGTCGCAGGCGACAACCGTCACGCTCGTCCATCCTTCCGATCTACGTAGCTGCCGACATGCGCGCACCTGGCGATGAAACCGACGCTTTCCGCGCTCAGGCGAATCGTACGTCATGGCCCGGTTTCTGGCACCAGTCCCCAGCGGGTGCGAGTTCCCCTACGAATGCGAGGCTGCCAACGTCACGCACACCACGCAGCCGAACGATACGTTTTCGGGTAACAGTCGGCAGCAGACTTGACCCAGCATGTTGCATGTCGGCCGGGCGGGGGATGCACAGACTCCTGCGGGTTTGTATCCGGTTGGACTGGCTCATGGCGCAGGAGCCGAGCATCCCTCCATTCGGGTTGGGCTCGGTGCCCTCCGGATCGCTCACTGACGACCGCGCTGCAAAATCGTGAGTCGCACCCGTTCTCGGGTAACACGGGTGCGACGTTCCCGTTTGGGGGTGCGGGCCGACACATCCGAGCCAGCTCCACCAGGACGACCGGCTGCCGCCGAGGTGACCCGTTCACACTCGCAACACTGAACGGCTACGTTGTTAGCGTACCTGTTCAGATTCGGGGGG
>CAZNQC010000379.1:0-2200 GCA_964574825.1 uncultured Sphaerobacteraceae bacterium
TGGTCACCAGGGTTCGCGCGGCAGCGATTTCGTCGTCGAGGATGGCGTGACCGACGCCAGGGTAGATCCGGAAGTCGACCTCGGCACCGGCCTCGGCCAGGAGCCGGGCCGTCTCCTCCGCCTGGGTCGCCGGAATATGGTCGTCCGCGTCACCAACGCCAAGGAAGACCGATGTTCCCTGCAGGTCGGCAATGGGCAAGCGAGATGCGCCCGGTTCGCCGATCAAGCCACCGGCAAATCCCGCCACCGCACCAACCTTGCGGCTGCCACGAGCGGCATACTCCAGCGCCAGGCAGGCACCCTGGGAGAACCCAACCAGCGCGATCTGTGCCGGATGAATCCCGGCCTCCTCGGCGCTATCGATGATGCCGTCAATCTTGTGCAAGGCCGAGCCGAGCCACGGTTCATTCTCCTCCACCGGCACGATGAAGCGATACGGATACCAGGTGTTGCCGTCGGATTGCGGGGCGAACCAGGCGATCTGCTGTTCGCTCTCCGGGTCCGGCGCCAGCGGGACGGCCAGGCGGATGATGTTGGCCGCCGGGCTGCCTCGGCCGTGCAGGAGGATGACGACACCATTCGCATCTTCCAGCGGAGTGCCATAGGTCAGGACTGGCTGACGGCCATGGGGATCGCGATCGGTCATGCAGTCACCTCCTCTTCCACCGGCAGGCCATATTCGGTGGTGGTAATGCGCTGGCTGGTGTCGAGCGGCATGATCGACGCTTCGATGTGCGCGCGCTGCGGTTCGAGGAACGGTGGCAATGCCAACCGCTCGCCAAGCGTTTCCAGGGTCTCGCCTTCTTCGATGAAGCCGGGGCCGTCCGACGAAATCTCGTAGAGCACGCCGCCCGGTTCGCGGAAATACATCGCCTTGAAGTAGAAGCGGTCGATCACCGGGGTCACCCGGATTCCAGCCGACTGCAGGTATTCGTTCCAGGCGTCGTGCGCCTCAAAGGTTGGCACGCGGAAGGCCACATGGTGGACGCCACCAGCCCCCTGCCGAGCCATCGTGTCGTTGGGCCGCACCTGGACGATCATGAACGAACCAGGACCACCCGGACCGGTTTCGAGCACGATGTCCCGGTTGCCTGGCACGGCAGGATCGGCAGTGTCGGAGACAACCCGGAAGCCAAGGATGTCGGTCAGCACCAGCAAGGTGGAGTCCGGACGCATGGTCGAGATCGTCACGGCACCGAGGCCACGAATGGCATATTCCACGGGCACGGTCGCCTTTTCCCAGGGGGTGCCGCCGGGGATGGCCGGATCGTCGCCTTCGTCGATCAGCGCCAGACGCTGGCCCTCGGGATCGCGGAACGCCAGCGCCGGGAACCCGGCCCGGGACGTGATGGCATCGTGGTCGATGCCGAGCTTGTCGAATCGTTCTTCCCACCAGGGGAGGGAGCCAGCGGGGACGCGCAGGGCGATTTCGTTGATCTCTCCCCGGCCGGCAATGTTCTTCACGGCGTGCGGAAAGTCGAAAAAGGTGACGTCGGTGCCAGCCGAGCCCACGCCATCGGAGAAGAAGAGGTGATAGACGTCGGTCGCGTCCTGGTTGACCGTCTTCTTGACCAGGCGCAGACCCAACGCGCGGGTGTAGAAGTCGCGATTCAACCGGGCATCGCCGGTAATGGACGAGACGTGATGGAGACCGGTCAATTCCAGTCCTGCGGGTCGGGTCATGATGATGTTCCTTTCGATTCGTCAGGTTGGAGGTTAGTGACGGATGCAGGGGCCACATTGGTGAGGCCACGTTCGACCGTTCGCAAGAGTCCGATCAACGTCTGCTGGGCGTCGCGGTCAAGCACGGCGAACTCACGGGCAATTTCGGCTTCCTGAGCGGCCACCGCTCGCTGGCGGAGGTCTCGTCCTCGATCGGTGAGGTAGACGCGCTTGGACCGGCCATCGCGGCGGCGCTCGATCAGGCCTTCCCGTTCGAGTCCATCGAGCAACTGGGTGACGTTACCCTTGGTGACCAGCAATGCAGCGGCGAGGTCCTGCTGGGTGCGGCCTTCGGGAGTTCCGGCGTGGTTGAGGACGTCGAAGCGGCTGACCGACAGGCCAAAGCACTTCATGGTTTCGGCACTTCGTTGGTCGATGCGGTGATAGATGCGAGCCAGGCGCAACCAGGCGATGGTTGCTGGTTCGATCGGTCCGTTCATGGCACCTCCTTTCGCTCACTGTTCGTTGGTGCTGGAAT
>CAZNQC010000380.1:0-2192 GCA_964574825.1 uncultured Sphaerobacteraceae bacterium
TGGCTCTTCTCCCTGAATGATTGGCTGGACGAAACCGAATTGAGCAACCGTTCGTGCTATACAGTAACGACGTTTTCGCAGCCGGGCTGCCGCTTTGCTGTTCACCCACCGGGCGCGCGCTCGCGCCAGAGGAGCCTCGATGTCGCGACTTCGACAGTTCACCGGAGCATTGCTGGCGACCGGGATGCTGATGTCCAGCATGATCGTGGGTTCGGCCCAGGACGCCCCCGAAGCCGAGGTGCAACTCCGGGCCGAAATGGCCGCCATTACCCTGCAGCGCGTGTCGCTGCCCAATGGCTACGTTTTCAGCGGCGAGACATTCCTCTCAGCCGAGCAGGTGGCCAGTGGCGACGTCACCGCGCAGGACCTGACCGACGCTGGCTTCATCTCCCAGTATCTCAGTGTCTACACCGATCCGGATACCGGCAACCAGATTTCCTCGTATGTTTCGGCCTGGACCGATGCCGATGCGGCGACAGCAGGGTTCGACCTGATCGAAGACGAGGCGCGGATGCATCCCGACGGCTCGTTTACCGACAGCGACGCCGGCGTCGGAGAGGCCCCGGGCGAGACCACCACCGGAACCTTCCCCGATCCGACCGACTCATCGGTGACCGCCTCCACCATCGACACCACATTCCGGATGGATCGCTTCCTGGTGGGCACCTCGTTGCAGACAACCAATGGCACCGATCCGGATCCGGCGATCGTGAGCGGCCTGGCCGGCGCGATCGAGGCGCGGGCGACCTCCGCCGTGGCGGGCGAGAGTCCGGAAGGCACCGACCTGGCGCTGGCGCCCCAGGCGTTGCCACTCTTCGCGGTGGCGCCATCCCTGCAAACCGGATTCCTGGGATCGCAGGAAGTCGAGCAGATGTATGGGCTGCAGGGTTCGGCGCTCGGCACGCTGACCGCCTCCTGGACCGATGCCGTGGGGCTTGGCTCCGACAATGGCGCTCCGTTCGTCGCGGTCGGCCTGACGCAGTTCGGCTCGCCGGAAGACGCCCAGGCCGTGATCGACCAATTCGCCGACCTGGCCCCCCGGGTGACCGGTGCGGTGCAGATCGATGGCTTCGAACTCGAGGGCGCGACGGCCGCGGCGGCGTTCGAGTTCCCGAGCGTGGCGACCGGCGGTGACACACCGAACAGCTTCCGGATCGCAGCAGTGGTTGATTCAACGCTGATCGTGATCGATGTGCAGGGTGCGTCGTCGGTTGAGGTTGCCGAGTCGGCCGCCATGGATCTGGCAGGCAACCAGCTGGACTGCATCGGCCAGACATCGTGCGCCGTGCCATCCCTGCCGAGCGAGTTGACCGGCAACTGATTCCAACTCAGGACAACGCGGCCAACGTCCCGAGAGTGCAGGTCACTTCCGGGACGTTGTCGTTTGCGGCGATTCCAGTATTTTGCGAAAGACTCGACCGGAGGGGAAATCGGGAAGGCGCCCGAATCCGTGCACCGTCAGCGCCTATGTCGAGCTCAAATGTGGGGTTAGTCGGCGACGGCGGCCACAGTGGAGTGGTTGGCGATCAGCCGACGCATCTCCGGTGTGTTGCGAATCCCGCCATCCTCATCCTGCTCGACGTAGAGACGATGCACGGTGCCGTCCGGCAGGAACAGGTTCATCAGGTCGTCCCCCGCTCCGGTCAGGACAGGCGTATGGAGGTCCTGGGCGAGATCCACCAGCACGCGGTCGAACTGCCGTTTCACCTCGACATCGACGTTCGCGATGTACTGGCCTGGGTAATCTCCGGCGCTATCGTCGGCGATGGTAATGATGAACACGCGGCGATCGTCACCGTCTTCGCGAGATGCCTCGATCGGCCGCACGTCGGATGGATCCATGTTCATGACACGCGCCAGCGCCGCGCGGAGCGACTCCGCCGGAATGCGTGTGCCAATGAAGAAATCGCCTGTGATGTCCATCGTGGTTCATCTTCTCCCGCCCGCATCCGCCAGAGCTTCCGGGCGACTTCAAGGTCTGATTCAGCCATGTCACGGGTGCGCGACAGCTGCAATTCAGCCTGCTCAGTGATGCCATTGTAGAGAACGAAGGTCCGGAACGCATAGTGCTGGATCGACGTGACTTGAACGAACCCATCGCCTTCGATCGGAAACACGGTCCCGGTTCTACGGTCGTTGTGCGTGCCCCAGAGCCGCCCGTTGATCCAGATACGCCCGGTCTCCTTGTTGTA
>CAZNQC010000381.1:0-2154 GCA_964574825.1 uncultured Sphaerobacteraceae bacterium
ATGGAATCAACGAAACTGGGTATTACCGAATTGAAGAATTACCGCAGGACGCAATCACTGGTGATAGGGAAACTGGCCGCAGCGCAGTCGATCGTGGAAGGGAGTGACCGTGGCAGACGATGAGTTGAGTCAGGGCACAGATGATGCCGAGGAATACACGGCCGAGGAATTGCTCGAACAGGCGCAGATCAATGCCCAGGCGCTCTTCCTCGGCACGGCCGCCTCGTTCGGTGACGATGCCGACCGGCTCGAAGCCTGGCGGCAGCAACTGGCGGCGACGTTCGCCCGCGGATGGGACACCGACGCCACCTGGGATGCCGCCGACATTCTCTACGCGCTCCTGACCAGTTACCGATCGTACGGCGCCCTCGTCGTCGAGGCCAACTTCGAATCGGCCGAGCCGGTTGCGGTCATCACCAACCTGCCCAACGTCTACCTGGCCGAGGCCCTGGCGATCGACCACCGCCTGCTGCATCACCTCTTCCGGATCGGCGAAGACCTGGCCGCGCGGCTGGGTGGCGCCCTCACCTGGAACGAGACGCCGGACGGTGATATCGAGCTCCGCACGAGCGCCCCATGAGCGTCACGATTGGCCGGGCGCGGGTCACGATCCTGTTCGAGACCACCTTCTCGCTGAAGGACAAGCGGGGCGAAATCGCGTCGCTGACCAAACGGGTCGCCAACCGGTTCAACGCCGGGGTCGCGGAGATCGAGACGCTCAACGACATTCGCACTGGCACGCTCGGCATCGTCGTCGTCTCCAACGATGCCAACCATGCCAGCCAGATGCTGCAGTCGATCGCCGGCTTCATCGAACGCAATCTCGACCTCGGCTATCTTGGGGAGGTCGAAATCGAGCTCATCCCGTTCGACTGACGAAAGAAAGGGACTCTCCGTGACCAACCCGACTCCCGGAACTCGAAAGGTGGCAGCCAGATTCTCGGTGCTGGGCGTCATCTGCCTGATGTTGGCGTTCCTTGTCCCGTTCGCTGCCAGCGGTCAATCCAGCACCAGCTTCCCCGACCTGAATCCAAACCAGCCGGTGATCGACGAAACCGGCGCCTCGCTCACTGCTGACCAGATCGCCGCCCTCGAGCAACAGATCGACGAACTGGCGGCAACCGGTGCCGAGGTCGTCGTCCTCGTGCGCAACCTGGATGCCACGCCGGACCAAACGCTCGACCAGGTCGAAGCGCTCCAGCAGGCCTGGGTCGCAGCTACTGGTTCGAATCAGGACACCACGATTGCGATCCTGATCAATCGCAATCCGGACGATCCGCACGATGCCCGGGCCGGGATCTACGTTGGTCGCACCTACAACGAGGGCAACATCCCGGAGGACGAACAACGCGACATCGTGAGCGATGTACTGATCCCACCCCTCCGCAGTGGCGATGTTTACAGCAGCTTCTCCAACACGCTCACGCGGATCGAGTCGGACATCCTGCATGGGCCACCCCAGACCGCGTTCGAGAAATGGTCGAAATCCGCCGCCGATTCATGGCTCCCGTGGGTTGGGGCCGGTCTGGCGGCTGTTGCGGCCACGGCAGGCACCGTGCTGTTTGGCCGGCGCCAGACCATCGAGCAATCCCCGCTGCCACCAACCACGGTTCGCCCGGCGCCAATGATGCCGGCCCTGGCCGGTGCCCTCGTCGCGGGTTCACCTCAGGGATCCGCGTTCCCCGCCACCATCCTCGATCTCGCGGCCCGCGGTGCCCTCCAGATCGAGCCGGAAAGCGAGGGCGGAACGTTCAGCAAACCCACCATTCGCGTCCGTCTCCGCGACGAGAGCCTGGTCGAAACGGCCGAGGAGGGAATCGTCTGGGCGGCCCTGGTCAAGCGATCCGACACGGGACTGATCTCCAGCAAGAATCTGCCGCGAGCGGCCACCGACGCCAGCTCCAACCTCGGCAAGCAACTTGTCATCTCGATGCGCCAGCAGGGCTGGCAGGATTCGGACGCTGCCGGTGCCAGGACCGGCATCATGATTGTTGCCGTGCTGGCCATTGCAGCCGCGATTGGCCTGGCGATCGTCTCCGGAGTTGGCGGAGCCTGGCAGGGCTTCGTGGCCGCCGCAATCCTGCTGGCCGCCGGCATCTACGGGTTTGTGCTGTTCGGCAACTATTCGAGTCTTTCCCAGTCCGGCCAGTTCGC
>CAZNQC010000382.1:0-2134 GCA_964574825.1 uncultured Sphaerobacteraceae bacterium
TGGACGAGCTGGAAGGCATCGACCCCGAACTGGTCAAGCAGGTCCTCTCGGAAGAGGATCAGGAGTGGCTCGAACGCTGGACCCGGATTGAGGAAGATCTCGTCGACGCCGGGTTCGTCAACCGCACGGCGCGGGGCCTTGAGCTGACGCCACGCGCGGTCCGCCGGATCGGCGAACGCGCATTGGAGGACATCTTCTCCTCACTCCGCCAGCAGGGTCTCGGCGAACACGACACAACCAAGCGGGGAGTCGCCGGTGAACTGGTCGAAACCTCGCGCCCATGGCAATTCGGCGACCCGTTCGCCCTCGACCTGCCCCGCACGGTGATGAACGGCGTACTCCGGCACGGCCCCGGCGCACCTGTCCGGCTCGATCCGGACAACTTCGAAGTGCAGGACCATGAATCGCGGACGTCGACCGCGACCGTCCTCCTGATCGACATGAGCCGCTCGATGCTCCACAACGGAGCCTGGGATGCCGCCAAGCGATCCGCTCTGGCGCTCGACACACTGATCCGAAGCAAGTATCCGCGTGACATGCTCGAACTGATCGGCTTTGCCGCCACCGCTTCGTCGCTGCGGATGGTGGATCTGCCGACACTTGAATGGAACGAATACACCTACGGGACGAACCTGCAACACGCGCTGGAACTCGCCCGCGAAAAACTGCGGCCAGAGCGCGGCCGCAACCGGCAGGTGATCGTGATCACCGATGGGGAGCCGACCGCCCATATCGAGCATGGCTACCCGGTCTTCGAGTACCCGACGACCCCGGAAACCTACGAAGCAACCTTGCGTGAGGTGGTTCGCTGCACCCGGGAAGACATCACGATCAACACCTTCCTGCTGGAAAGCAATCCACGAATGAGGGCCTTTATCGACGACCTGATGCGGATCAACCGCGGCAAGGTGATTGCCGTCGATCCGGACCATCTGGGCAACTACGTGCTGCGAGACTTCCTGTCGGGCCACAATCAGAGCCGTCGCGCCTGAACTGACACGTTTTTTTCATGCCCCACGGGGTGAACGTGGCGAATTCGCGACGCCCTTCCGGTCATCATTCATCCATTGAGATCGATGAATGATCCAGCGGCAGGAGGTCCAGCCATGTTTCAGCGAATAGTGGTGCCACTCGACGGGTCGGACGTGGCCGAACAGGCTCTTGGACCGGGCGCGGAACTGGCCAGTCGGCTTGGCGTTCCGCTCCGCCTGATGCGTGTCGTCGACATGCATCAGGCGGACGTCACGACGATGTTTGGCTACATGGCCGACGGCCGAATGATGGCGGAACAGGTGAAGTCCGAGGTTGAGCTGGCGCGGGAATACCTGAGTGAGAATGTCCGGTCCCTCGAAGAACAGGGCTTGCGCGTGTCAGCTCAGGTTGACGTGGGGGTACCGGCCGCGGCGATTATCGATACGGCGCAGGAAGGTGACTGCATCGTCATGGCTTCTCACGGCCGCAGCGGCATCGCCCGCTGGTATATCGGCAGTGTGGCCGAACAGGTGATGCGCCAGGCACAGGTACCAGTGATGGTGGTGCGTGGACCGTCCAACCCACATGCCCATGCGGACCAGGAGCGGCTGGCGGTCGCATCGTAGCACCCGGCCGGGTGCTACGATGACGCGATGGAAGACTTCGCCCTCGTGGTTGGATCGGACCAACCCTCCGAGCCGTTGGCCGGCATTTCCCAACAACTGATCGATGCCTGGGTAGCATCGCTCCAGATCGCGGCAGAGATCGACCTGCCGGTGATTCTGCAGCGGTTGGTCAATCTCGCGCGCGAGGTCGTGCCTTCGCGCTATGCCGCGCTGGGTGTCTCCGACGAGCAGGGGCGCATTCAGCAGTTCATCACCTCGGGGATCTCGGCGGCGACCCGGGCCGCGATTGGGCCGATCCCGCAGGGCCACGGGCTACTGGGCGCACTGATCCAGGAGCGGCACCCGCTATTGGTGCCCAACATCGCTGCCGATCCTCGGTCGGTCGGCTTTCCGCCCCATCATCCTCCCATGCGCACCCTGATCGGCGTGCCGATCGTGCTGGGAACGACGGTGCTGGGGGACCTCTACCTCACCGAGCGAACCAATGGCGAGCCATACACCGAAGAGGACCTCGCTGCCCTGCGCATTCTGGCCGC
>CAZNQC010000383.1:0-1051 GCA_964574825.1 uncultured Sphaerobacteraceae bacterium
AGACAGCGATACCCTGACCACCACTGGTGGGGAGATACGGGTCGATCTCTATCCGCTCTACACCCTGCTGGTGGACAACCTCACGATCGAGGGCGTTGACCTGGAGCAGGAACTTCAGGTGGGTGAGGATGATTTGTGGCTGACGCTGGCGGTTGGCGACGGCCTGATCGAGGCACAGCAAGCGGTGAAGTTGCTCAACGATGCCAGCTGGGCCTTGCTCGTGGTGGGCGGCGCGCTGGCGGCGGTGCTGGTCTGGACGGCGGCGAATCGCTGGCGGGCCGGATTGGCGGTGGCCCTGGCCGTGTTGCTGGGTGGTCTCCTCCTGTGGGGCATTCTCCTGATTGCGGGGCCACTGGCAGGAGATCAGCTCCGTACGCAACTCAACCCAGCAGCCACTGAAGTGATCGTGTCGGATGTGACGGCCTCCCTGCGCACCTGGGCATTGATCGCCGCCGGAATCGGGCTCATTGGAGTGGTGGGAGCCTGGTTCGGGGAGCGACGACGTTCACAGGTTCCTGACCCCCATGACTTCGCCATGGGAGGCACCCCGGTCTGAGCCAATGGTGGGGACAATCGTGGTGGTGTCGATTCGGCGGGAGCGTCCCTTCCGGAACCGGGCCGTTAACACCCGGCAGGCCATGCGTGGTGCGGCCAGGCTGGAGGCCGGCGCGTTGAGGTGAACGACATTGGTGAAGGCACCGGCTACCACGGGGTCGGTGTTGGCGGCCCGATGGAGGCGGTGGAGATACCAGCCCAGCATACGCACCTTGCGCGGGAGCTGGTCGGCCGGCAGGATGATCGGCAGGTCGCCGCCGCAGGCAAGTTCCCAGGCGTTGTCGATGATCGGCGTGACGCCCTTCATGAACCGGGCGAAGAGGTCATCGTGTCCAGCGGCGAGGCAGGATGAGAGGACTTCGGCTTCGAGAGCGGCAACGGTCATGCCCTGGCCGTAGGCTGGGGTGAAGGCGCAGATGCCGTCGGCGAACGGGACCAGGCCCCGGGGAAAGCGTCCGACCGACTCGTAGCGGCGGCGAATGCTGCTGGGACAGTG
>CAZNQC010000383.1:1061-2130 GCA_964574825.1 uncultured Sphaerobacteraceae bacterium
CGGGCCATACGTTCAGTTGCAGCCGGGCCACTACGTCGTCGAGTGGCTCGGAACTCCTGATGATGGTCGCGAAATCCCCGATCGGCAACGACCCGGCGAAGGCAGTGAATCCGGGCAGGTCGAGGGGAACGATGTCGTTGCCGTGGCTGACGAGCGTGACGACCCACTTGTCGCCTTCGACGGCGAAGGCGATGCCGCCGCGCGGAAAGGCTCCATCGGCCACGCTGATGAAGGCCCGAATCTCCGGATCCTCCCCCGCCCGGCGGCTGAACAGGCGGGTGGTGTAGCGCACGCCAATCGGCACCTCGTCCGTCGAGGCGGCCGGGAACCCGGCTTCAGCCAGCCACACGGCGAGTTGGGTGCCGCGCCCGGATGCATCGACGACCAGGTCGGCAGGCTGGTGACAGAGCATGAATGAATCGTCGGCTCGCTCGGCGATGCGGACGCCAGTCACTCGGGTGCGCTCGGCGTTCCAGCAGAGATCGCGGACGTCGGTGCGGCCGCGGATGGTGACGTTCGGCAGGGCGGCAACCCGCTTGCGCAGGACACCCTCGAAGAGGGGACGGGTGCCAACCACGGCCGTTGCGCCAAGGTTGGTGCGGACGTGCTCGACGCCGCCCTGGAACCATTTGGCCCTCAGGCTGGCATCGCCTTCGAGCGCTCCCTCGGCCAGGAGGTCGTTCCGGAAACCAGGGAATGCCTGGTCGTAGGCACGGAGCCCGCGAGCCAGCAGGGCGTGGACGTGGTGCCCCTGTGGGACGGCCTTGCGTTGCTGGATGCTGATTGGAAGCCTGTCTCGCTCCAGAACCAGCACCTCATCGAAGTGGTCCGACAGGGCGCGGGCGGCGATCAGGCCACCCATACCGGCGCCAATGACGATGGCACGAGTGGTGACTGGCCTGGGGGCCAGCCGCGATGGGGCGTCGTCGACCGTCAGGGTGCCGAACGGGGGGGTGACCGAAATGACCATGATGATGCTCCTTTTGGCGATAGTCAGGATGGAGCGCTGGTTGGGTGGTACTGGCTCGCTCCACCTGTCATCAGGGTAGGCAGCATCACAGGTCGTCTC
>CAZNQC010000384.1:0-2124 GCA_964574825.1 uncultured Sphaerobacteraceae bacterium
TTCTCGATGCCTGGTGCGCGCTCGCGCCAACCCACCATGTCGCCCTCGGTCGCGGGCATCGCCTCGAAGACTTCCGGAAAGTGGCGAACCTGCTGAACGTGGCCTTCGAAACCGTGGCCTGATGCGGCATCCGGTCCGCCATGGAAGCATCGCGTGTCTGGGCTGGCTGACCTACTGCACGATGGCGTTGTCGATTGCTTCCCGATCCCAATCGATACCCAGCCCCGGAGTGGTAGGTGCCAGGGCCAGTCCGTTCTCGATTGTGATCTCGCTGTGCGTAAGCGAACGCAACTGCGGAATGTGCTCAACGTAAAGCGCGTTCGGGATCGCGGCGGCCAGGCTCACATGCAGTTCCATCAGGAAATGAGGCGCCACCTTCACGTTGAATGCCTCGGCAAGGTGAGCGGTTTTCAGCCACGGGGTGATGCCTCCGATGCGGGCGACATCCACCTGGACGATGCCGCAGGCACCACTCGCCAGGTACTCGCGGAAGTGGCTCACGGCATAGATGCTCTCACCCACGGCGACAGGGATGCTGGTATTCGCCTGCAACAACCGGTGACCACTGATATCTTCGGCTGGCAGCGGCTCCTCGAACCAGAAAAGGTCCAGGTCCGCGAAGAGATGAGCGCGGCGCCGGGCTTCGGCCGCCGTCATCGACTGGTTGGCATCCACCATCAGGTGCGTCGCAGGACCAATCGCCTCGCGCACGGCGGAAAGTCGCTCCAGATCCTCGTGGGCGTTGGGTTTGCCAACCTTGACCTTGATCCCTGGCCAGCCCCGCTCGACCGATGCCCTGGCCCCCGCAACCAGTTCCTCCGTGGTCAACTGCAGCCAGCCGCCTTCGGTGTCGTAGAGCGGCACCCGGTCGCGGTGGCCGCCAGCCTCGATCCAGAGCGGGTTCCCCGCTCGCTGGCAACGGATATCCCACAGCGCGGTGTCGATCGCCGCCAACGCGAGGCTGGTAATCGCCCCGACCGCCGTGCCATGGGTGATCCAGAACAGCTGGTTCCAGATCGATTCGATGTGGCGGGAGTTACAGCCGGGAAGGTGCGGCAGCAGATCTTCGCGTAGCATGGCAAGCACGGCCCGCCCGCCCGTGCCGATGGTATAGCTGTAACCAAGACCAGTCGTGCCATCGTCGCAGGTGATCTCGACGAAAATCGTCTCCTGCTTGACGAAGGCCTGAATGGCATCGGTGCGGACGACCTCGGGTTCAAGGTCGACCAGGAAGGCTTCGGCGCGAATGATCGTCATGAAGGTGTCCTGAGAGCGTATCGGCACCGTTCCAGGCTGTGACGGCGTAGGTGACTGTATACATGGCCGTGACGTTTCGGGGAACCCATGAACACCGTCCGCATCTGGTCACGGCGAGTCCTCATTGCTTGCGACGTACCCAGGGCGGATGTGCTGCCGGATCGGTGACGATCCGCGAGTCAGCCGGGAGATGACACATGAAACGATTTGGCCAGGTCATTGGCGTGAAGGCGGATCGCATCGCAGACTACGAGGAGATCCATGCCGCGGTTTGGCCCGGAGTGCTGGAGTTGATTCACCAGTACAACATCCGGAACTATTCGATCTTTCGCCACGGCACCACGTTGTTCGCCTACATGGAGTACGTGGGTGACGACTTCGCTGCTGACATGGCGGCGATGGCTGAGGAACCGGTCAACAAGCAGTGGTGGGCCCTCACCGATGAGATGCAGGACCCGCTGGAGGATCGCGCCGCCGGAGAATGGTGGATGACCATGAAGGAGGTCTTCCACACCGATTGATGTCAACCGAACGAATGGATTGGCCCCCTCCAATGGCGCCCGGCGATCGGGACCCGGCGACGGACAGGGTAACGAGGAGCGGCCGGCCCATGGAACATGGCATAC
Organism: uncultured Sphaerobacteraceae bacterium; assembly: GCA_964574825.1. Taxonomy (GTDB): domain Bacteria; phylum Chloroflexota; class Chloroflexia; order Thermomicrobiales; family UBA6265; genus JACCYX01. Next base: position 1,884 of record CAZNQC010000384.1, read on the forward strand.
CCGTGATCGGGGGAAGACCAGTCAGGAGGCGATACCATGCGGCGACGGACGGCAATCACACGGCGAAGGGCGTTGGCGGCATCGATGGGAGTGTTGGCGGCCAGCCATGGTTCGTTGGCGATGGCCCAGGAAGGATCGCCCGTGGCGGAGGCATCTCCGGTGATAAGCAGTGATCTTCCCCTGACAGAAGTTGCCTTGCTGACCGGTTCGGACCCGGCGGCGATCAACCAGACTGGTGCCG
>CAZNQC010000385.1:0-2107 GCA_964574825.1 uncultured Sphaerobacteraceae bacterium
CCCCTGCCATTGCAGGAAACCCTTCGCGTGGTGCTTGCGAATGGCGCCAGGCAGGCCGAACCGGGGGAGTTCACGCTGCGGGCCTTCCTCAACGGGCGACTCGATCTCACCCAGGCCGAAGCGGTGCTGAATGTGATCGGCGCCCGCACCGCCGAGAGCCTGCGCCTGGCAGTCTCCGACCTGGCCGGGGACCTGACTCGCCGTCTGGCGCCAGCCAACGCCGCGCTGGTCAGCCTGCTGGCCTACCTCGATGCCTCCGCCGACTTCCCCGACGACGAAATCGACACGTCCGACATCGACCATGGTCTGCAGGCGGCAGCCGAGGCGCTGGAGGATGTCATCGCCGGATCGCAGGCGGGCATGCTGCTGCGCGATGGGGCCCGGGTGGCCCTGGTCGGGCGGCCGAATGTGGGCAAGAGTTCGTTGCTCAATGCCCTCCTCCGTTCCGAGCGGGCAATTGTGACGCCCATCGCCGGGACGACGCGCGACGTGATCGTGGAGACCGTCAATCTGCAGGGAATCCCGGTCACGCTGCTCGACACGGCCGGAATTGTCGAAACCGAGGATGTGGTCGAACGGATCGGGGTCGAACGTTCCCGCACCGCCCTGGCGACCGCAGCGGCGATCGTGTTTGTGGTCGATGGTTCGGTGGCGCTGGAGCCGGGTGATACCGAGCTGGCAATGTTGCTGGCCGAACGTCCGCGCGATGCCCGGACCCCGGTGGTGATCGCCCTCAACAAGCGGGACCTCGGCGAGGGTACCGCTCGCCGAGAACTCGCGGATCTCCTGCCCGATGCCACGATTGCCGCTGTCTCCGCCACGACTGGCGCGGGCTTGGCCGACCTCGAAGGTGCCATCGTTCGAGCCCTGCAGGGGGGGACCTCCAGCGAGGCACGTCCTGCCCTGATCTCGGGCCGCCAGCGTGCCGCGGTCGAGCGGGCGCTGCAGCACATCCGCGATGCCCAGGATGCCCGATCGGCCGGCTTTCCCCAGGACCTGCTGGCGACCCCGGTCCGTGCCGCCCTCCACGCCGTCGGCGAGGTGACCGGCGAGGATGTCGACGAGGCGGTGATCCAGGAAATCTTCAGCCGCTTCTGCATTGGGAAGTAAGCACGCTGGGAAACGAGTCAAGAACAAAGAGACATATCGGCCTGAGGAACCGGATCCCTCAGAGTCGCGATTTCGTGATGGAGCTGGTGGGTCTATGTCATGGATTAGGGGAGTATTCCTTCCCCAATCCATGACACGCGTCGTCAGCTCAGGAAACGATTTCGGCACCCTCGATCAGCGAAGCCAGCTCGGTCAGGTTGATGGTGAAGCCGGGGTAGCTGACCCGGGTCGAGAACCGCCATTCTCCAACCTGCCCTGCCTGCACAGCTGGCAACTCGTTCCAGATCGGGATATCCGAAAGATCCCCGATGGTCAGGTAGAGATCGGTTGGAATGGTGCCAAGCTCTTCCGAACTGTAGGTTCCCCAGAAGGGTGGACTGTTGACCTCGAACGGGGCCATCTCCACGCCCAGTTCCCCGAAGTAGATCAGGTCGGAATGCCAGTCCGGGTTGGCCAGGTACACCTCTTCCGGCGTGCCCTGCAGGGCCAGGAGTTTGATGCCCGGATTCGCGGCGGTCACCGCGGTCAGCGCGGTGGCAGCTTCTTCGAACGCCACCCGGTCAGCTTCGATGCCAGCTGTATCCACATCGGCGCCGAGGGCAGCGGCCAGTTCGCGGACGAATTCGATGTTGTCCCGCATGGAGGTACCGGCCATCGAAACGCCCAGCACCGGCGCGATCGGCTCGAATTGGGCCAGGGCGGCCTCGTCGAGATACCAGAAGGCGAAGTCGTCCCCCGCGGCATAGGAGAAATCGAGGATCAGGTCGGCATCCAGCGCCAGGAGTTGCTCGATGTCGTACTCGCCATAGACTCCCACCGATGGCAGGCTCTCCAGGTCCAGGTCACCCGTGGACTGAAATCCTCCCTCGGAGTTGTCGACACCAAAATGCCCTACCACCTCGTACCCGAAGTCGTGGAGTGACTGGGCAAGAAAGGTCTGGGCAATAACCTTCGTCGGTGTTTCCGGCAGGGAAATGGTGACACCGCGCGCATCGGT
>CAZNQC010000386.1:0-2092 GCA_964574825.1 uncultured Sphaerobacteraceae bacterium
TCGTACGCATCGAAGGGGCGAAATCTCGCCACCTGCCGCGAGATTGCTCGTTCGTACACAGGTAGCAACGGCGGAACGGCCAGTCATGAGGCCCGTCCCGAGGCAACTCCGATGGCCCGGACCCCATCTGGAGTCGAGCGGACAGGATTGACCGCATGTACACAAACCCGATTGGACAAAGATGGTAAAGTCGTTGCCGGCCCGGATTTGACCGGTGCCATGGGTTCCAGGATCGTTCGCCCCACGCGGCAGGCGGTCCGCAAAGACACGGAGGTCACCACCATGAAGCGACTCCTGACAGGCCTGCTGGCCGCGGTGATGCTCACCGGCGGCTCGGCGGCACTGACGGTGGCGCAGGATGCCACGCCAAGCGCCCTCGACCAGCTTGCTGGCTCGCAGGCCGAAAACGCGGTAGACCCCAAAATTGGGGATACCGTGACGTTCTATGGCGAAGATGGCTCCGAAGTTGGCCTGGTCACGGTTGAGTCGATCGAGCGGGGCTGGGATGCCTACGACGAGTACTACGAGCCTGAAGAAGGCACCGAGTACGTTGCGTTCGTGATCACCGTCGAGAGCACCATCGCGCGGGGCGCCATCGATGTCGAGGCGTACGACTTCAGCCTCCAGACGGCCAATGGCTATCTTTGGGGCCGCTCCTACGTGAGCAGCGAGGCGGCAGATCCTGCCCTGCTGGACGACACGGTCAGCCTGGCTGGCGGCGACTCGGAGACGTTCACGGTCGTCTTCCAGGTGCTCGAAGGTGAGGGCCTTGGCCACCTCTTCTGGCAGCCGGATTCGGGCGTGCTCATCACCGCCGCCCAGCTGGAAGGCGAATAACCTTCCCAGCCGGCCACAACTCCTGACACCAGCCATACCCCTGCCAGTTCCCCACTGGCGGGGGTATGCTGTTGCCCGGCAGGTTCGTCCCTTCCCGTTCGGAACCTTTGTCACTGGATCAACGTTGTTCACGATAGGTCCGGGGGAGTAGCCCCGCCCGTGCCCACTCGTCCAGAACGTGCCCGATCAGGCACCTGGACCCGGTGGCGCACACCAAACGTTCGTTGGAGGCTCGTAGGTTATGCGTCGCTTGCTCAGGTTGTGGGTGGTGGCGGCCATCCTGGTTCCCCTGGTCTGGTTGACCAGCGGTGGCGCGGTGGCGCAGGACTCCCCCGGTTCGGGACCAATCACCAATGTCACCAATCCAGTCCTGGGCGACACCGTCTCGTACATCACCGAGAGCGGCAGCGAAGTCGCGCACCTGCGCGCCACCAGCATCGAACTGGAATGGGATGGCTACAGCGAATACTACCCACCCACCCAGGGCAAGCAGTACGTGGCGATCGTGGTGGAAGTGACCAATCTGGGTTCGCGCGGGAATTTCATCGTGCGAGCCGATGACTTCCGCCTGCAGGACATCGACGGGTTCTTCATCACCCGGTCGTGGGCCGATGCCAGCGAGTCGGCCGACCTGATTCCCGCCGAGAGCGAAGTGGCTGTGGCGCCAGGTGAGACCGAGGACGTGGTGCTGGTCTACGAAGTCCTGACCGGCATCGAGCTCAGCCATCTCTTCTGGCAGCCCGAATACGAGCGCCTGCTCACCATCGCCAACCTGGACGGCTACATTCCCGGCCAGTCCTGATCCCGCAAGCATTCACAGAAAACTCCCAGCCAAACCCGGCTGGACCTTCAGCCACGGTGCCTACTGTTGTATCTGCCGGACCATTCCGGCGCAGCACAGGAGCCGAGCATGGCGACCTCTCCCACAAACCCCTCCCATCCACGCCCTGACGAGACGGTCACGCACCTCTCCCAGCGGTCCAGCCATGGCTCGGCCCCAGTGCTGTTGATGACCATGGCCACCACCCTGCTCATCGCCCTCACCATCATTGCGCTCACCGCCAACGACACGGCCGGTGTGCCGGACGTCGCCAACGCCATGCTGGCCATGGCCTGAATGGAATCCGAGTAACGCGTCGCGAATGCCGGGGGGAGGTGCCAGGCGCAGCGGAGGTGCCAGGCGCAATGAGCCGGGCGGACAACAGCCGCCTAGACCTCCCATGGTGCGTTTCGTTCTCCATCGGCGGCAGGTCCG
>CAZNQC010000387.1:0-2075 GCA_964574825.1 uncultured Sphaerobacteraceae bacterium
ACGGCAAAGCCCCGCCGTCCTCAATGGATGGCGGGGCTTGCTTGATGGGGACGGTCCCCGGGTTCAACTCAATAGTGAATCGTCACCTTCGTGCCGACCGGGGTGATGTTGTACAGCCAGGTGGCGAAGCCCAGCGGCAGGTTCACACAGCCGTGGCTCATCACGTAACCGAAATTGTTGTGCCAGTAGGCGCCATGGATGGCATGCCCGCGGTTGGTGAAGTACATCACGTCGGGCACGTTGCGCACGTGGTAGTACTCACCGCCCAGCACACCGGACATGTCCTGCACCTTGATCTTGCGGTTGATGTAGTACGTACCGGTTGGGGTGTCGAAACCGGGGCGGCCCGTGCTGACGTAGGTCCGGCCGAGGACGTTGTTGCCCTGGTAGACAATCATGTACTGGGTCCGCAGGTTGACATCGATCCGGAGCGCGCCGCCGCCAGTGCCTGGATTGACGGTGAAGAGCACGTAGGTCATCGAGACCCAACCGGTCTGGCCAGCGCACTGAATGCGGGCCCAGCCATTGGACTCCGTTTCGATGGTGATCTGGGTGTTCTCCGGAATGACGGTGATCACGCCGCCGGAGACGGGGGCCGTGCGACAGCGCAGGCCCGCCCCACCCGTACCTGTGATGTACGCCTTTTGGCCGGTCGACGGGGTGGTTGGCGTCGTCGTGGCAGTGGTGGTCGCGGTGGCCGTCGGCGTGGCGGGCGTACCGCTGCTGAGGCGAACGTAGCTGGCCGAGACGAAACCGTCGCGGCCGCCGCAGGTCACCGGCACCCACCCATTGCTGGATGCACCGCGGGTGGGCAGGTTGGTTCCTTCCGGCAACACGGTGATGATCGTGGAGTTGGTGTTGGCCGCCGTTCGACAGCGCAGGCCCGCCCCACCGGTATTGGCGACCGTGGCGGTCTGCGATCCGGTGCCAGGCGTCGTGGTCGCGGTTGCCGTGGCCGTAGCCGTTGCGGTGCTGGTGGCTGTGGGCGTGACGGTGGCGGGTGCGGTTGTGACCTGCAGGTAGGCTCCGGAGACGAATCCGTCGCGGCCGGCACAGGTAACCGGCACCCAGCCGTTGGAGGCGGGACCCCGGACGGAGATGGTCGAGTTCGGCGGCAGTTTGGCAATGATCGCCGCGGATGTGCTGGCGGCCGCACGGCAGTTCAGGTTAGCCCCACCCGTGTTGATCACCTTGCCCGTCGAGACCATCGGCGGTGTCGCGGTGGTAGTGGCTGTCGCGGAGCCGGTGGCGGTTGCCGTCGCCGTTTCGGTCACGGTGGCAGTTTCCGTGGTTGTCGCCGACGGTTCCGGCTCGGTGCCTTCCGGTTGGCACACGGTCAGGCCGTTGACCAGGGCGAGATCGAACGGCAGCGAGGACGGAACCCCGCCCGGGCCAACCACGACCGCTTCCCTGGTGGTCGACAGTTCGTAGTCGCCCGATTCGAGAATGGCGGTGAAGGTGTACGAGGTAACGCCCGCATTCACCGGCACGCTGATCGATTGCAGGTCGGGAATGGCAGGATCGTCCGTCGTTCTGAGGGTGAGAACCACAGTACCGGGCGCGCCGGGATCGGCAATGGTGAGCCGACCGGTCACGTTGTCAGTGGCCACCGGGCATTCCAGCGAGATCCCGGTCACCACGATCTCGCCTGGCAGGGATTCGTCGCTCTCCTGCTGGATGCTGGCCGGCTGCTGCTGATTTTGGCTTTCCGGCGCGTTGACTTCATCGGTGGGAACGACTTCCGGCTCGTCTGTGACGACGACTTCAATCGTTTCTTCCGTGGCGGGCGTGCTGTCCTGCGCCATGGCATTCGGCGCCCACGGCGCGACGCCCACCAGCATGATGAGCAGCGCGATCCAGCTCACCATTCGCTCCCGAACTCTCATCCTGATCCCCCGATCGATGTGACCCAATTTGGAGCGCTGGCTGCCGGTGACGATCCAGTCGATCCCCGTGGGATTCGCCCTGTTCCTTCACACGATGTTCGACGCGTCCATCCAGTTGTTTCAACGATGACCAAGCTGTTCGCATCGTACCAGATTGAGCGTATGCCATCATGCGCTGGCCGGCAGGCG
>CAZNQC010000388.1:0-2065 GCA_964574825.1 uncultured Sphaerobacteraceae bacterium
GCGGTTCGATGGATGACGTGTTTCGGGCGCTGGCCGACCCGCACCGGCGGGAATTACTTGACCGGCTCAATGCCAGGAACGGGCAGAGCTTGCGGGAGCTTTGCGCCGGTCTGGACATGACCCGGCAGTCGGTCAGCAAGCACCTGGCCGTGCTGGAACAGGCCAACCTGGTCAGCACTCGCATGCGTGGCCGCGAGAAACTCCATTTCCTCAATCCGGTTCCGATCAATGCCATCGCCGAGCGGTGGATGACCCGATTCGATCGCCAGCGTACCTCTGCGCTGGCCGATCTCAAGCACGCCCTGGAGCAGCAAGCCATGGACAACGCCTTCGTCTACGTCACCTACATTCGTGCCACGCCCGAGCAGCTTTGGCAGGCGCTCACCGATCCGGCCTTCACCAGCCAGTACTGGGGTGTCACCTTCGAGACCGACTGGCAGGCAGGCTCGCCCATCGCCTGGAAACTCGGCGATGTGGTGATGGCGCGGGAGGACCAGCGGGTGCTGGAAGCCGATCCCCCGCGACGGCTCGCCTTCACCTGGCATGCGCTCACCGAGGAGTTCCTCGCGGTTCACGGTGATACCCCGGAGTGGAACACGAAAGCTGCCGCCGAACCCCTCTCGAAAGTGACATTCGAAATCGAGCCAGTCGGGGAGGTCGCCAAGCTAACGGTGGTCCACGATGGCTTCGAACCGGGCAGCCTGATTCTGGAAGCGGTGTCGGGTGGGTGGCTGCCCCTGCTTTCGAGCCTGAAGACACTGCTGGAGACAGGCGAGCCGCTGGCATTTTCGGAGTAGAACGAGCGGTGGGGATGTGGGGTAAACGGGCGGACCGGGGATTGCCTGGTCCGCCCGTTGTGTGTTTGCGGGTCGTGGATCGCTGGGGGAGGCGCCCGCAGATGACGACATGCCGCAAGGAGCAAGAAGCACCGCCGGGACCTCGCGGTCAGAATGGACCCGGGGCGCAATCCGCTCCCCGGTGCCACGGAGTGCCGGATTCCCGATTCGCATTCTCCACGGAGGAATATCGCCATGTCGTCGGTTAGCGTCTACCTCTACTTCACCGATCAGACCGAGGCCGCGTTTGCCTTCTACAAGGATGTATTTGGCACCGAGTATGTGATGGAACCTGTTCGTTTTGGCGCGATGTCGGGCGGTGAGGGCATGCCAGAGATGCCGGATGAGATCAAGAACCTGATCGCGAACGTGCAATTGCCGATCCTTGATGGCCATGTGCTGATGGGATCAGATTCCCCGGCCCTGTTCGGCAACAGCACGGTAGTTGGCACCAACGTGCAGATTTGCCTGAAACCGGACTCCCGCGAAGAGGCTGATGCACTGTTCGCGGCGCTCTCCGCCGGTGGCACGGTGGATCGGCCCATGGAAGACATGGTGTGGGGCGACTACTACGGTGAGCTGGCCGACAGGTTCGGCATCAAGTGGATCATCGCCCAGACACCAACCTCATGACCCAACCTGGGTCGTGATCGCTAGATTGCTTCGGATGCCATATATCCCGGTTGGTTGTAGCCAGGATCGTCCCGGCCCATGTCCTGGTGCTCCCAGTCGTCGTTGCCCTGCAGCAATGCCCGGATGTGGTTGATCTCGCCGGTGTGATAGATGGGATGCTGGATCATCAGTTCAATGATGCGGCGGGTTTCGAACTCCTCGCCCCACGGGGCCTTGCGAATGACACCCAGCTCGTCGTCCGAGAGCGCTTCGATGCGGCTCTTGAGGTAGGTGTGGGCTCGCCGGAGCCAGGTGATGGTTTCCTCGGGCGTTTCGCCGGGTCCCATGCCGTCGATGATGCGGTCTCCCCATTCACGGGAACCATCGCCGAAGGTGCGATCGGCGTAGACGAGAAAGGTGCCTCCCAGGTGCTCGACCAGTTCGCGGATGGTGCGGCCGCCGCCTGGTGGGAGTTGGGTCCATTGTTCGGGCTCGACGTTGTGCAGGTTCCAGAGAATCGAGTGCCAGTGGTCCCAGCCGAAGCCGTGCTCTTCCAGCACATGGTCGAAGAGGATGGCCAGCTCGTTGATCGCGCTGCGGGATGGTTCGTTCGTCAT
>CAZNQC010000389.1:0-2063 GCA_964574825.1 uncultured Sphaerobacteraceae bacterium
TGCCTCCACGAACTGGCTCGAATGTGTCGGCCCGTCCTCCCAGATCTGAACACCTACGGTGAATCGGTTCGACTTGCCATTTTACCGCGAAATGTCCAATAATGGAACATCCGTTCGATATCGCAATTGTCCAGTCATGGGGTGTGGGATTCGCTGAGTGGTGAAAATGGCGATGTTCTCGGCCCGGCGCCGGGCCGAGAACATCGCCATTGAATCTGCGCGCCGGGTCTGTGAACCCTTCCCAGTGGCCCATGCGCCCAGCAATGCCGAATTATGGAACATCCGTTCGATATCGCGGCGTCGATGAATCAGTCTCATCGTCGTCATCGTCTGGCAACTCGTCTTCGTCGTGGAAGAAATCCCTGATCACGGGATCACTGGCCTCCGCCACCGGTGACACGTCGAGCACCTCTTCGGTTGGCGAGCCTTCGGCACCCGTCAGAGCCTGGCCGGAATCGTCGGCCACCGGGCGAACAGGCGGGGATGCTTCTTCCGGAAGCTGCAGCCGGTACAACTGGGACTCCGCGTATCCCGCACTCATCAGTTCGCTGATGTGCTTCACAGCCCAGCGTTGACCCGAGAACGGCAACCGGGCCACCGCCTGGTTGGTGTCCCACCAGGCGGCTTCCTTGAGCTCGCGGCCGAGCGTGATCGGTGCCTGGGCGCTGACGTTCACGGCCAGCACGGGTGCGAGCACCACCACATCTCGCGTGTCGTCGAAGAATTCGTTGATGTAGTCGGCGGAATAGACCTCGCTGACGGTGAGGCCAGACAGCTCTCGAACTGCTCTCCGGGCAGCGACGATGGTCGATTCATGCGCCTGGATTTGCGTGTGGAACGACTGCCATGTGTTACCCAGCGGAACGGTCGCCTTTCGTTGCAGCAGGAGAAACTGCACCCGGGCATTCAACCGGCGAAAGACATACACGTCAACGATGTCGGAAACGATATCGGGCATTCAGGGTGACCTCGGGCAAGCACTGCCGGTTCAGCGACGTCGATCGTTCCACCATTGCCGGATCGAGTCCAGCCGGTTCGGTTCGGGTTGCATTGTCGAGCGATAGACCTGGCCGCGCCACATTTGGGTCGTGGCTGTCGCCTTGGGTTGCCGGAAACGCTGGACGACCGGCCAAATGATACAGGCGACCGCGAGTGTCGCACCGATATTGGCCAGGAGCGGTGAGATGTCGCGCAGCAGATACGCCAAGATCGCAACGACCATGGCAAGCATGATGGGAATTCGCAGGAATCGCATCAAGGTTGGCGGGATCGTCGGCTGCGGTGTATGGAGCTTGATCGGCCGAGGTGGTTTGGGCGGAGGCGGGAGATGGCGAATGTTGTCGTTCCGCGAGAGAATCTCGTCGATTTCGCGGTCGAGTCGGCTCCGTGTATCGTCTTCGCCAGGTGATGGGGAACTGGGTGGTGCAGACATCTGGGACTCCAGCACGCGCCCCGATCTGGGCGTGCGGCTATGGTACAGTACGCGCCCAGCAGACCCTTGAATGCGGTCTTCTCATTCGTGCCAGCCATTCCCGGACTTCAACGTGACAAGCAACTTCTTTCGCTTCAACCTGGTCGATGCCGACGGAGCCGTCTCGGTGGTTGGCCCTGCCCATGGCCTCAAGGTGCTGGCCGCTGCCTGCAGTTGCGGACCGGGGTCGATTGCCGAACTCCTCGACCTGGCGAAGCCGTTTGATGCGACGTGGATCCAGCAGGTCCGGACCGGCCTGATGATCTTCGATGAGCACAATGTCGGCGAGGTCAACCCGGACTACGCGCCGGTTGTCACCAACGCCGATGATGCCAACCAGCGCCCGTTCCGGATCATTGACCAGACCACACGCACCCGGAGCATGGTGCCGGCCCGGCTTGGCCTGGTGATCGTGAATGTCCGCACCCAGCGCATCATCCAGATTCACAACAGCTACGCGGAACTGCGACGCAAGGGCCGCGGGCGGATTCGCGCCGAAGGCCGGCCAACCCGCTCGCTCTTCCACTATGAGTTGCCCGAAGCCTGGAGCATCGTCCCGTAGTGCGAATGGCGGGATGATGTACCTCAGACT
>CAZNQC010000390.1:0-2055 GCA_964574825.1 uncultured Sphaerobacteraceae bacterium
TCTCGCCCTTCGCGTTGAGCACCAGCACGAGTTCCGGTTCCGGCACATCCCAGGTTGAATCACCCCGGATCGCCACGTCCTGGCCCGGTCCGGAGACGCGGGAGCCGGTCGCCTTCATGAATAGTTCCGGCCGCTCGGCCTCGTAGACCAGATCGTAGACGTCCTTCTGGGTCGATTCCTCCATCCGGGCATCGCGGGACCGGGCGTAGGTGACGCCGGAGGCCCAGACTTCCTGCGTGTCGATCGGGGGCAGGAGCGTGATCTCGTCGACTCGAAGGGTGTCCGGTGAGTCCTTCGTGGCTGCTGCGACGGCGTTAAGTTCATTGGCGCTCAACTGGAGCAGGCTCTCGATCGTGACTGGTCCGTCGACCTCGTTCATGGAGTAGACAGTCTCGCCATCGACGTAGCCGAGGCGGGGGTTGGGATCGGATTCGGTTGTAAAACGGGCAATGGGCACCGGGAACCTCCTGGACGAAACCGGCCAGTAACCGTGCTTACTGGGTTCACAGACCCGCACGGTGGTCGATTGCCGGCCCGCTTCTTGCGTGCGCGGGCCGAGAACCCCTACATTTTGACCATCGACCGTATCCGCAACGTGATGTCGAGGTCCGGCGATGAGGCACTCAATGTTGGGTAAGTGGATGGTAGCCGACCTGATGCCGTGCGGAAAGACTGATCTCGAGGCGAATACGCCGCGATGCGGGATGCTCCATGACAGAGATTCGATCCGAACCAATTCATCCGGGAGAGATTCTGGCGGATGATGTGCTGGCTGAACTTGGGGTTAGTGGACGCGAACTCGCCCAGCAGTTGGGCGTTTCTCCGAATCGTATCTCCGAAATCCTGCGCGGACGCCGGAGTATCACTGCCGATACCGCGCTCCGCCTGGCTCGCTGGCTGGGAACCACCCCGCAGTTCTGGCTCAACCTGCAGCAGGCCTACGATCTGGAGGTGGCAGAGCGTGATCTGGGCGCAGTCATCGCCCGTGAGGTCACGCCCCGGCCAGTCGCCTGATCGCCAGGCTCCACGGCCACCAATTCTCTCGTAGAGGTCGACCTTCCGAGCCTGGAAGTCGAAGCTTGCCCATGATGATTGGCTCGGATGTGTCGACCCGGCATGCGCGAGCCTCCTACGCCTCGGCTCGCCGCTCCTGGACGCGTTCGGCGAGGAGTTCGGCAATGTGCTTTACCTCGATCCGGCGCCCCTGGGCATCGAGCCCGCCCCGCAGGTGCATGATGCAACCCTGATTGTCGGTCACGATCAGGCGGGTGCCAGTGGCCTCGGCGTTCCCCAGCTTGCGGTTCATCAGCCGCTCCGCAACTTCCGGGTATTCGAACGAGAACGACCCGCCGAACCCGCAGCAGAGCGTGTTCTCCTGCAATTCCACCAGCGTGTCACCCATCACGTCTTCCAGCAGGTAGCGCGGCTCGGCGGAGAGGCCGAGCGCATTGAGACCCTGGCAGGAGTCGTGATAGGTGAGTTCGCGCGGCGCACCGTCGACCGGTCCCAGTGATTCGGCCGGGATGTGCGCGACATCGACCAGGAAATGCGTGAAATCGACGATCTTCGCGGCCAGTTTCTCGGCGCGATCCTTCCAGGCGGGTTCGTCGCGGAAGAGATGCAGGTAGTCCTGCCCCAGCATCGCCACGCAACTGGCCGAACCGGAAACGATGTAGTCGGCCGGAACCGCCTCCAGCCGCTCGATGGTGGCCTTCGCCATTGTCTTGGCGTGGGGGATATCGCCGGAGTTGTTCGGGATCAGGCCGCAGCAGTGAATACCGCTGGGATTGACCAGTTCGACCCCCAGCGCCCCGAGCACGGTCGCGACGGCCTCACCCTGCTCTGGATAGATCCGGTCGGTCATGCAGCCGGGGAAGAGCACGACCTTCAGCCCGGCGGCCGCGTTCGGAATCAGCGGCGCACCGGCGGGTGGCACCTCGCGCTTAAGCCGGTCGCGGAGTGGACGTTCCGACAGGGCGGGGAGCGAGCGCCAGCGGGTCTGTGACTTCAGGAGCGGCAGTTTTCGATTGCGGATATAGGGCTTGCCCCTCGTGA
>CAZNQC010000391.1:0-2050 GCA_964574825.1 uncultured Sphaerobacteraceae bacterium
GCCAGGAAGATCTTGAAGGTCGACCCCGGTGGGTACTGCTCGGAGATTGCCCGGTTGAGGAAGGCATTTCCCTGGTCGAGCGTGGTGTATTCCTCCCACTTGCGGGCGGAAATCCCGGTCACGAAGAGCTGGTTGTCGTAGTAGGGATAGCTGACCATCGCCAGCACTTCACCGTTGCGCGGATCGTAGACCACGGCCGAGCCGGCGTTCGGCACTTCCCACGGTTCCAGGTTCTTGCCCGCCCTGGTCTCATTCACCTTCTGCTTGGCTTCGGCAGCACGCTCGATGCCCTTGCGCAGGGCGTCACCAACGGCCTCCTGCAGCTCACGATCGATCGTCAGGTAGACGCTATCGCCCTGGACCGGCTCCGTTTCGGTGCCCGGCAGCACCCGCATCTCGACGCCGGTCGCATCGACCTCGACGGAACGCTTGCCCTTGAAGCCACGCAAGCGGGTTTCCAGGGCCTGTTCGAGCCCTTCCCGGCCAATGGTGTCGTTCTGGTCGTAGATGCGCTGGTTGTTCTCGTCGCGGTTGCGGAGATCGTCCAGCGCAACGCCGTCGATCATTCGCACGTAACCAAGCACGTGCGACATGACCTCACCGGCAGGATAGTGGCGGGAGAGACCGGTATCGTCGACGGAGACGCCAGGCATGTACATGCCATTGGCGTCGAGTTTCAGGGCCACTTCACGCGGCACGTTGGACTTGATGGTCACCGGCAGTTTCGGAGCCCAGATGTTGCCAACGAGATAGTCGATCTCGTTCATCACCTGCACGCCGGGAAGTTCAGCCGAGGCCGAGCGGAAACGCGCGGCGTCATCCAGCGAGACGGAGGCCACCAGCACGAGCCGGTCGCTCCAGAGCCGGCGCCAACGAGCGAATTCGGACTGGCTTACCTCGGCGCTGTAGTTGAACATGCGGGCAATGCGGCGAAAGATCTCGTCCTCGGACCCATCTGGCACGGCATTGGGTCGGATGACGACGACATCCTCCATCTGCAACGCCGAAATCAGCATGTCCAGGACGCGACGCTGCTCGACCTCGTCCGATGGGAGGTTGGCCTTGGTGACACGCACTTCCCACGTTCGCCGGTTCTCGGCCAGCGGCCGCCCCTTGCGGTCATAGATGATGCCGCGGGGGGAAGGAAGGATTTCGGTGCGAATCACATTGTCGGCCGCCTGGGCCTGGTATTCCTCACCCTGAACGAGTTGGAGGTAGCCAAGCCGGGCGGCCAGCCCGGTGAACACGGCGACCACTCCCGACTTGGCGATGAACATGCGCCGGGTCAGGAAGTTCTCGCCGCCGTTCCAGGTGGTTGACCGGCGTCGCTTCTTCCGGCTGCCCGGTGGGTCGTAGACCATGCGTTTGCGTCTGGCCATGGATGCAGGTTCCAGGTGCTACCGGCGAAACACCCGCAGCACGAGATAGATAACCGGGACCAGGACCACCGAGATGGCGACCTGCATGAGCAGGGCGAACGGGGTGGGCAATTGTCCTCGCAGCAGACCGAGCACGATGCCATGGATGAGGACGGCGATGCCGCCGAGCACCATGGGGATGAGCACGTTGGCCTGCAACACGCGCTGATGGACGAGACCGGCCAGCAGCACGACGATCACGAGGGCGAGGGCGTTGGTCCCGAAATAGTCAAGCGATAGAACGTCAAGCAACAACCCGGTGAAGAAGATCCAGACGAGTGATTCCCGGATGCCGTGATTGGCACACCAGAGGAACAGCAGGATGGGGATCACATCCACCGAGACACGAAACGGATTGACTTCCGGCAGGATCGTGGCCTGAACGATGGCAATGGTGAAAAGCAGGAGGCCAAACAGGAAGCGCGCCATGGAGTTCGGAACTGCTCCAGCTCGATGGTGCGAGGCCCAGGACCATCCCGGTCTTCACCATGATGTACGACGGTTCCGGCGAGTGGGATGTCTGGGGCCGGAGACCAGGAGGATTCCAGGCGACCGGCGCGGTGGACATGGTTTCCACTCGTGGAAATCCCCTCGTCCTGGCGACCTTGCCGACCGCTGGAGTGTACCACGCA
>CAZNQC010000392.1:0-2045 GCA_964574825.1 uncultured Sphaerobacteraceae bacterium
TGGCGTTCCGGGCGGCCGAACCGGCGGTGTTTGCAGGTGGCGACTACACGGCGGTTTCGGCCGACGGACCTGCCGCGAATCACCTGGTGGCCTTCCTGCGCCGGACCGACGATGCGACCGTGGTGGTGGTGGTGCCGCGGCTGGTGATGAAGCTGACCCGGGAAGGAAAGGCCGACGAACTGTGGGCTGGAACCACCTTGTCGCTACCGCAGGCGCTGCACGGGCAGCACTGGCGGAACCTGCTCGGCGATGATGACGGGCAGATCGTGTCAACCGACGGCCAGCTCGACGTAACCGCCCTGTTCGAATCCCTGCCGGTGGCCGTGCTGGTCGCCGAGACCCCGGAGCCCGCATGATCGACTCGTTTCCCTGTGGCGCCAATGTTGACGGTGATGGTGTGACCTTCGGGGTGTGGGCACCGAACGCGACGACCGGAGTGACCCTGGTGCTGGAGGCTCCGGACGGTCCGCGCACGATGCCGATGGTTGCCGCCGGCGAGGGCGCCTGGACGCTTCATGTCGCCGGGATCGGGGCGGGTGCCCGCTATCGGTTCCAGATCGATGACCAGCTGCCCTTTCCCGATCCCTGTTCCCGCTACCAGCCGGAGGGTGTCCACGGTCCGTCGGTCGTGATCGACCCGACCACCTTCGCCTGGACGGACGACGATTGGCGGGGACCGGATCCGCAAACCCTGGCAATCTACGAACTGCACGTCGGCACGATGACCCCCGAAGGCACCTTTGCCGCCCTGACGCGCGACCTGCCGAACCTGGCCGCTCTGGGCGTGACCGCGATCGAACTGATGCCGGTGGCCCAGGCACCCGGTCGCTGGAACTGGGGCTACGATGGCGTCGACCTCTTCGCGCCCAGCAACGCCTACGGCACCCCGGACGACCTGCGGGGCCTGGTGAATGCAGCCCACAGCCTCGGGTTGGCGGTGATGCTGGACGTGGTCTACAACCATTTCGGCCCGGAGGGTGCTTATCAGGGCGCCTTCGCGAAGGAATACTTCAGCGACACCCACGAGACGGGCTGGGGAGCCGGTCTCAACTGGGACGGACCGGCCAGTGACTGGGTGCGGCGCTATGCCATCGCCAACGCCTGCAGGTGGATTCGCGAATACCACCTCGACGGGTTGCGGCTTGATGCGACCCATGCCCTGATCGATGAGTCCGACACCCACATCGTGCGGGAACTAACCGCTGCTGCCCGGGCCGCGGCGGGAGATCGGCGGATCATCGTGCATGCCGAGGATGGTCGGCACGAAATCTCGCGAGCGCGGGCGGCGGAACTGGGCGGCGATGGGGTGGACGGCATCTGGGCCGATGATTTCCATCACGAGCTGCGAGTGCTGCTGAGCAACGCCCACGAGAACTACTACGCCCACTACGATGGCTCGATGACCGCCCTCGCGGCAGCGATCAACCAGGGTTTCAGTCCGGTCACGACCGGTAGGGGCGACGTGTCGGCTGTCACCGAGGACGACCCGGCCAGCGCCTTCGTCTTCTGCATCCAGAACCACGACCAGGTCGGGAACCGCCCCTTCGGCGACCGACTGCATCACGACATCGCGCTCGATCGCTACGCGGTGGCCTCGACGATCCTGCTCTTCGCGCCCGAGACGCCGTTGATCTTCATGGGGCAGGAATTCGCCGCCTCCACGCCCTTCCTTTACTTCACCGATCACCCGGAAGATTTGGGCGCGTTGGTCACCGCAGGGCGCCGGAATGAGTTCAAGGGGTTTGGGACGTTTGCCGACGAAACACTCCGCGAGACCATTCCCGATCCGCAGGCCGAGACCACCTTCCGCAGTTCCGCCCTCCGGCTGGACGAGCGGGAACGGCACGCCGGGATCCATCGCCTCTATCGCGACCTGTTGCACCGGCGGTTGGACGACCCCGTTCAACGGCACAACGACCGGACGACCACCCATGCGCAGGCCCTGGCGGCCGACATGCTGTCGGTCCATCGCTGGTGGGAGGGCGAGCACCGGCTGCTGCTGGCCAATCTCGGCGCGGCTCGTGAGGTGGACCTGACAGGTATTG
>CAZNQC010000393.1:0-2041 GCA_964574825.1 uncultured Sphaerobacteraceae bacterium
GGGCTAGCTGGTCATCTGGCGCATGGTCTGCTGATAGCGGGCTGCCTGCTCCACCTCGAACCGGGAACCAACCTTGGGCGGCAGAATTGCGCCAATCAACCACAGCAGGGGGAAGAAGATGCCAATAATCCCCAGCACCGTATAGCCCTTGGAAAACGTGAGGCTGCAGACGGTGAAGAGACACACGAGATAGATGGCGAGCAGCACCGCCATCAACGTCCACTCGAGCCAGGTCATGATGAGACTCCAGATTCCTGATTGGCGGTCGGTCGAATGGGTGTTGGCGGTTCGTCCACGAACACCCGCGACCAATCGTTCTTCATGCTGATCACGGTCCAGTCGTGCTCTGCCGCTCGCTTCAGGGCGTCCTCGGCCCCAGCGTCGTAGGCAAATTCGCGCTCCGCATCGTCGTGATGCACCAGCAGGCGGAGCGACGGGCGTCCCTGCACGTTGGCGAACCGGAGCATCGGAATGTCGCCGTTCGAGTTTCCACCGGCAATCACCGGGCGGCGACCGATCCGGCTCCAGATCCGCACCGGCTTCTCGGGACCATCATCGAAGAAATCCATCTCCGACTTGTACAGCACGTCCACCCGGTCCTCATGCTCCTGGAATTCGAGCTTGAACGAACTGCCGACAACTCGTTCGGGTGGAATCCCGTAGATCTCGGCGGCAATCCCGCGCATGAAGTCGCGATCACCACCGGAGGCGATATAGACGGTGAATCCGTTCGCTTCGAGATACCGCAGCAGTTCGACCATCGGTTGGTAACCCAGCGTCGAATACGGCCGGCTGAGCGTGGGATGCGATGCGGTCCGGAAGAATGCGCGAACGGCCTCCAGGTAGTCCTCGATCGAGAGCCCCTCGAACGCGGCAGGCACGGCGTGCATGAGCAAGCCCAGATCCGAATCATCACCCTGGTAGTGCTTGATCATCGCCTGGTTCAACCAGTCGAAATCGTTCTCGTAGGCACTCTTGTATGGTTGCTGCGTCCGGAGCGACTCATCGGCCTCCGCCATTTCGCCGAGACGCCCGATGGTGTATGCCAGTTGGATCACCAGCGGCTTTTCCGGCCAGAGGGTGCCATCGTTGTCGAACACCGCGATCCGTTCGTCTTCGGCAATGAAATGCGGGCTGCCGGCGACCGTGACACCAGCCACAAAATCGACGATCGCCTGTCGCGTGGGGCCGTCGATCCAGGACGGCAGATCTTCGCCGGCCGACTCACTGGCATCGAGACTTTCCCGGTACCGGTCGATGCCGGCCTTGACTGCATCGGGCCCATGTGAGATCAGGTGCTCCAGATGCTCCTGTCCCTTGTTCAGCAGCGAGCCGGTCGTCTTCTTCAGATCCTCCATCGAGCGCACCTCTATCACTTTCAGGCGGCGTCCCACCACCACGTCTCCCGGTGGCAGCACAACCTTCCGTGACGGCACGGTCAAAACTGCCAACTCTAAACATGGTATGGCATGGCCAGTCTGCTATCTACGTACCAAACGGCGCAGAAAGGGAGGACCAGACCCATGGAGACCAGCAAGGTCCGTTTCCAGTTCGAGGGTGAAGTGTGGTTTTATCGCAATCCGAACGCAGTCTACTTCGTCTCGTTGCCAGCCGACCTCTCCAGCGACATCCTGGACCTGGTCGGCACGTCACTGAACCCGTGGGGCACCGTTCCACTCCATGCCACCATCAACAACGTCACGTTCTACACCTCGATGTTTCCCCGCAAGGACCGCGGATGCTACGACCTGCCACTCAACGCTCGCGTGCGCAAGCGCCTGCAGGTCCAGGATGGAGATACCGTGGCGGTCCAGATCGAAATCGACGCGCCGATGTGATCCAACACGCCCCTTCTCCACTCTGGACGACACGCCGGTTACGAATTCGCCGTAACTTGGCGAGATTTTGCCTCCTCGATGCGTACGATAGGTAGGGATCGGAAATAGGTCGGCGCAGCACCGCTCTGACCAAGGCCATCCCAGGTAGGGGATGTGATGTCTGCCCGGCTCTGTCCTCAGAATCTGCCTGGAGGCGAGCGATC
>CAZNQC010000394.1:0-2040 GCA_964574825.1 uncultured Sphaerobacteraceae bacterium
CGCGCTGCCGTATGCTGAGCCCACCATCGCCGCATTGACCTGCGGGACCCGGCGCGACGCCCGCACCGTCGCCGTCACCCACGCATCCGGTCTGCGCAATGGGCATCGTGAGCTGGACCCGGGGATTTCCCCGTTTCTGGCACGACGCACGAACATGGCTGGGGTGCGTCGCCCGTGCGGGATCATGATTGGCCCATCACCGCGCTTACCAGATCCATCACAGGTTGGGGCATGCGCAGCTTCTTTCACCGTCAGGGCAAGTTCAGACCAAAATCCTCGGACGAACAGTCCGGCGATGCCGCCATTCCCGAAGATCTGTGGGTCAAGTGCCCCAGCTGCGGCGAACTCATCTATTCCCGCGAACTCGCGCACAACGCCCAGGTCTGCCCCAAGTGTGGGCATCACTTCCGGCTGGGTGCCCGCGACCGCATCGCGCTCCTGGCCGACGAAGGCACCTTCATTGAATGGGACAAGGGTATCGCGCCCGAGGATCCGCTCGAATTCGTCGATCCCAAGGGGTCCTACGCCGAGAAGCTGGTCCAGACGCAGGCCAAAACCGGTGAAAACGACTCCCTCATCACCGGAGTGGCCCAGATCGAGGGGCGGCCGGTCGTGCTGACCGTCACCGAGTGGGGGTTCATGGGGGCCAGCATGGGCTCGGTCTGGGGCGAAAAGCTCGCCCGGGCCGTCGAACGCGCGGCTGCCGAAGGGCTGCCGGTGCTAACAGTCAACGCCTCCGGTGGCGCCCGGATGCACGAGGGGCTTTTCTCGCTGATGCAAATGGCGAAGACCGTCGCCGCCTTCGACCGGCTTGGCCGCACGCGACTGCCCCACTTCTCCCTGCTGGTCGACCCCTGCTACGGCGGTGTCACGGCCTCCTACGCCACCGTGGCCGACGTGATCCTGGCCGAACCCGGCGCCCTGATCGGGTTTGCCGGTCAACGCGTGATCGAACAGGTCACCAAGCAGAAACTGCCGGAAGGGTTCCAAACCGCCGAGTTTCTGCTCGACCACGGCATGATCGACCTGATTGTCGAGCGGGCGGCGCTGCGGCAGACCGTGGCCAACCTGATCGATCATCACCGGGTACCAGACCACACGCCGGCCGGCCTGAATGGTCTGGGTACCCCGGAAGACCTCGTTACCACTGCCCCCCTCGCCACCGCGCAGGACAAGGAAGCCCATGTCGACGCCTGATCCCGCCCTCACCGAGGAAGCCCCGGCAACGCTCCGGGCCATCGACCGCGTGCGCCTCGCCCGCGAGGCCCAGCGACCGGGAACCCTCGACTACATCGCCGATCTCTTCACCGGCTTTGTGGAACTCCACGGCGACCGCACCTTCGGCGATGACCAGGCGCTGATCGGGGGACTCGCCTCGTTCCGGGGCCGGTCGGTGATGGTGCTGGGGCATCAGGGCGGCGCCAATACCCGGGAGAACATCGCCCGCAACTTCGGCATGCCGCGGCCGGAAGGGTTCCGCAAGGCGAGACGTCTGATGCGGCACGCCGAGAAGTTCGGCCTGCCGATCGTCACCTTCATCGACACCTCCGGCGCCGATCCCGGGATTTCATCGGAAGAGCGCGGCCAGGGCACGGCCATCGCCGAGAGCCTGCTGGAAATGGTGGGGATTCGGGTGCCGGTGGTGAGCGTGGTGATTGGCGAAGGCGGCTCCGGCGGCGCCCTGGCGATTTCGCTGGGCGACCGCCTGCTGATGCTGGAGAATGCGGTCTACGCCGTGGCCTCGCCGGAAGCCTGTGCCGCCATTCTGTGGAAGGATGCCTCGTTCGCCGGGGAAGCCGCCGAAACGATGCGCGTGACCGCTCTCGACCTCCAGCGCTTCGGCATCATCGACGAGTTGATCGCCGAGCCGGTGCCGGCCCACGTCGCCCCGCGCGACACCATTCGCGCCGTCGGCGACCGGATCGAGGCTCACCTGACTGAACTGGAGGGCGCGTTCAACCGGGACGATCCGGCAACGATCGAAGCCCTGCTGGGTGCCCGCTACGACAAGTTCCGCGTCATCGGCGCCTGGCACGAGGT
>CAZNQC010000395.1:0-2015 GCA_964574825.1 uncultured Sphaerobacteraceae bacterium
AACGCCTCGTCGAACCGGGTGACACGGGGTTCGAATGGAATCCCGAATTGCTCGTATTCGTCCTTCTGCCAGCCAGCGCCGAGACCGAGGATGAACCGACCATCGGAAATCTCGTCGATCATCTCCGCCATCTTGGCGATGACGCCAGGGTTGCGATAGGCCGTGCAGGCCACCATCGGGCCGATCGTCACCCGAGGCACGCGGGCTGCGATGGCGGCCATCAGCGTCCAGGCTTCCCAGGAGCCGCGCAACCCTTCGTCGCTGGGGAAACTGAAGTGGTCGGCAAACCACAACGCTTCGAAACCAGCCCCTTCGGCAGTTTCCGCAAGCTCCAGCATGCTCGCCCACGTCGGCGTGGCGGCACCTGGCGTCGCCTGAGCGTCAGGAATCCCCATGCCGATCGTGACGCCGCGATCGTTGGTTGGCCATCGTGGATTGCCCATGTGAATACTCCATTCCCGTCACCATCGAGTGGTTGCGACCTACGCCTTGTGAACCGCCTCGATCAGTGGTCCGACGAACTCGATGGATTCGACCGTGGTGAACTTGATGCGGATCATGACGTGCTGGAAACCGAGGTCACGGTAGGCAACGATCTTCTCCACCTCGGCGTCGATGCCATTCGGGTAGTCACCATCCTTCAACTCGATCGAGTGACCGATGGTGCGGTAGACCGTTTGCGGATCACGGCCAGCTTCGGCGCAGGCAGCCTCCAAACGCTCAACCTTGGCCTTGATATCTTCAATCGGTCCCCCACCAGTGTTCCAGGCGTCGGCATAGCGGACCAGAAGTTTGAGCATCCGCGGAGCACTGGATCCGATCAGGATCGGCGCGCCAAGCGGGCGCGGTCCGCGCGGGAGATTCTGCGCGTGATTGGCCTGGTAGTACTGACCGGGATAGTCGACGGCACCGTCGCGCAGCAAGCCGTGGATGATGTGAAGTGCCTCGGCAAACTGGCTGACGCGCGGCTCGAACCGGATACCGAACTGCTCGTACTCGTCCTTCTGCCAACCTGCACCCAGGCCGAGGATGAAGCGGCCGTCGGAGATCTCGTCGATCATCTCGGTCATCTTGGCGATGACACCTGGATTGCGATAAGCCGTGCACGCCACCATCGGGCCGAGCAGCACATCGGGCACTTCGGCCGCGAGCGCAGCCATCAGCGTCCACGCTTCCCATTGACCCCGGAGACCATCTTCGCCGTCCGGAAAACTGAAGTGGTCGTCGAACCAGAGCGTGTCGAATCCGGCCGCAGCAGACGCTTTCGACATCGCCAGGATGTCAGACCAGGCGGGTGTTCCGTCGTAGTAGTTGCCGGTCGCGTTGGGGATGTTGATGCCAAAGCTCGGGGAACCCTTTCCGCTCACCCACGGGGCGAGCGTGCGAACCGGACCCTGTTCAATTGCTTCGAGATTTGCCACGTTTGTCGTCCTTTCGGTCTCGCGACCGTGATGCGAAGGTCTAACGAAGAGATTGGCGCATTATCGACCAGCCGCGAACTGTTCCGCGACCGGGGCGAAGGCTTCGAGCGCGGCCGGCGTGCAGGGATCAAGGCCGACGATGATTTGGCGGAAGCCGAGGTCTTCGAGTTGGTAGAGAAAGTCCAGTTGGGCGGCGTGGTCGCCGGTGTTGGCGTCCGGCCGGGAGCCAGTGTATCCATCACCAGCGAGCGCGATGCCGACCGTCTTCACGACCGTCGCCGGGTCCCGTCCGACCTTGTCACATGCCGCTTCGAGTTGGGCAATCTTCTCGGGAATGCCTTCGGTGCTGCCATACCAGCAGGTGTTCCAGGCGTCGGCGTACCGTGCGAGCAAGCCAAGCATCCGGGGCGCACCCGAACCAATCAGGATGGGAGGACCGTCAGGACGCGGACCACGCGGCAGGTTCTGGGCGTGGTTCGCCTGGTAGAAGGTGCCCTGGACGTCCGCTTTCCCGTCACGCAGGAGACCGTGGATGATCTGCAGCGCTTCCTCGAATCGCGTGACACGGGGTTCGAATGGAATCCCGAACTGCTC
>CAZNQC010000396.1:0-2011 GCA_964574825.1 uncultured Sphaerobacteraceae bacterium
TGGAGCGGGAGACCGGACTCGAACCGGCGACATTCTGCTTGGAAGGCAGACACTCTACCAACTGAGTTACTCCCGCAAGAGCGCGGCAAGTATAGTCGGCACCATCCACCAATGACAACCACGTCTGTTCAGAAACTCGACATAACCACATGCCGGAAACCTGAAGGATGGTGATCTGGTGGTTTTCCGGATCTCGCTGGCCCTCTCAGGCGTCGATCGTGGCAAGGGGGAGTTGTCGAACAGTCATGTACGAGTTAATCTCCTTATCTTGAACACTCGTGTTCGAGTTAAGGAGATGCTCGTGATTCCGCACCCGGCGACACCATCGGCCCTGACCAACCTCAACTCTCCTCACATCATGCCCACCAGGTTGACGGGAACTCCATCAAGTTTTAGCGCGAGAAGTCCCTTGCCCGGCGCAGCCACACCACAGCCCACGGCTAGCGAGCCGGTGGTGACAGTGCGGGACCTGACCAAGTCCTACGGTGGACGGATGGTCGTCGATCACTTCGATCTCGACGTCCACGAGGGCGAAATCGTCGGCTTGATTGGCACCAATGGGGCCGGCAAGACGACCGCGGTCGAATGCATGCAGGGGTTGCGGCACCCCGATGGCGGACAGATGCGCGTCCTCGGGCTGGATCCGCAGCGCGATGCTGATCGACTCCGGCCCCAGATCGGCAGCCAACTCCAGAGTTCGGCGCTGCCAGATAGATTGCGCGTCTCCGAAGCGGTCGCTCTCTTCGCCGGCCCGAACGCGCAGGATCCGGAGGCGTTGCTGGCACGGTTCGGACTGGACGGAAAGCGTCGGACACCTTTCGCAGGCCTCAGCGGCGGCGAACGGCAACGACTCTTTCTCGTTCTCGCGTTGCTCAACCGACCCCGCCTGTTGATCCTGGATGAACTGACCCAGGGTCTGGATCCCGCCGCCCGGCGCGATGTCTGGGCGGCAGTGGAGCAACTTCGCGACGATGGAGTGACGATTCTCCTCGTCACGCACGAACTCTCCGAGGCGGCGGTGCTGTGTAATCGAGTAGTCGCCATGCGGGACGGCCGAGTGCTGGATGCCGGGACGCCAGCCGATCTGATCGCGCGCCACATTGGAGAAGCAACGATCTCCTTCACGCCAGCCTTTGATGGCGACACGGCCAGGGACGGCGCCCTGGAGGAGTTGTGCGAGCTCCCCGGCGTGCACAACGTCTCCAGCACCGGCGGGTTGGTCACCATTCGCGGTGCGCGAAAGGCAATTGCTCATGTTGGCGCGTGGCTCATTGCCCGCACCGAGCCGGTTCCTGACGACCTTCAGGTTGAGACACCCGGTCTCGAAGCCGCGCTCCTGGCACTGCTCGACGCTCCATTCCCAACCAAAAGTGGAGGCCTATCGTGAATCAGACGCTGCAGATACCCGCTCATGCATCGCCGACTGGCAACCTCCGCAGGCACTCCGTGACCGGCCGCCTCCTGGTGACAGAACTGCGACTCGCGGCCCGGGAGCCGCTGACGCTGGCGTTCGTCGTGGTCTTTCCGATCCTGTGCACGCTGATCGTGGGTGGGGCTTTCGGGTCCGAAGCCGCCCATGGCTTTCCGCTCAACCCCTCGCACTGGTACATCGCGTCCTACTTTGCCGTGGTGATCGGGGCTACCGGACTGGTCATGCTCCCAGTGCATATCGCGTCCTATCGGGAGCGCGGCGTGCTGCGCAGATTCGCCGCGGCCGGATTCCCGCGCTGGTCGTTTGCCCTGGCCGAACTCGCGCTCGGTCTGGTTGCCATCCTTGTGGCTGGAATTGTGTTGCTGATCGTGACCGGGCTCGTCTACGGCGTTCCTGTGGTGCACGACCCGGTGAGAGTCGCGCTGGGAATCATCGTCGGGTCGGTGGCATTCGTCAGTCTCGGTGTGGTCCTGGGGACGTTCCTGCCATCCGCGCGCGCGGCGCAGGCCGTCGGTCTGATGCTCTATTTTCCTTCGATGCTCCTCGGTGTTGGTGGCCCGCCCACCTTCATCATGCCGG
>CAZNQC010000397.1:0-1977 GCA_964574825.1 uncultured Sphaerobacteraceae bacterium
CCTACACCTTCGTGGTGACGAACGACGGCGAGATTCCACTGACGAACGTTGCGGTGACCGACGATCTGCCGGGCATGAGCGCGCTGGACTGCGATCTGGCGGCTCCGGTGACCCTGCAGGCGGGTGAGCAACTGACCTGTACCGCGACCTACACGCTGACCCAGGCCGATATCGATGCGGGGTCGGTGACGAACGTTGCGACGGCCACGGCCGACAATGCGCCGGACTTCACGGCCTCGACCACGGTCAGCTTCGCCCCAATGATGATGGACATCATGCCGTTGGCCATTGTCGATGCCGACGTGGCTGATGGATGTTCGTCTGCACTCGATGGCGGCCCCTACGCTGACAACGTCTGCGTGTTCGTGAACAAGAACACCCCGAGCAACAGCTCCCCCCGATATGGCTTTCCCGGCAGTTGTCTCGTCAACAATGGCAATGCCGGTGCTGCCCAGCCGTACACCCTGCCAAACTGGGCTGGCGCTCTCGGTGCTCCTGACGCCAACGACCTTGCCAATACCGGTGTTCCTCATGGGCGTGCCCCATCACTGGGTTGGCAGGGCACGATGATCATCGAGTTCATCGACAACGCCCTGGTGCCGAATGGCATCACTGGGCCGCTGGACCAGCAGCCAATGCAGTCGGGATCGGGGAATCCGTACGGTGGTGCCGGCGATCTGATGATCGTGGAACGCGGAGCAGCAGCCGAGCCTTCCTGGATTTCCATCAGCACCGATGGCGTCGTCTGGCATGAGATCGGGTCGCTGGTTGGTGGCTCGAATGCCAATACCCAGTACTTCGACATCGACCGGTTCAATTTCCCTCCCGGAACCGAGTTCCACTACGTCAAGATCGTCGACCGGGGTATCCCGAATGTGACATACAACGGTTGCCAATCCGGAAACGGTGGAACTGGCGATCGCAACGTTGCCGGTGCCGATATCGATGCCGTGTGGGCAATCTCGAGCAAGGCGACGCCGGTCGCACCTGGTGTCACGGCTGGTTCCTGTGTGAACGGGGTGGTCTCGAACCACCAGATCACGCTGCCGGCCGATAGCGATTCGGTGGACTACACCTGGACGAATCCGACGAGTTCGGGATCGTTCCCGGCAACCTCAGCATTCACGATTACGGGCACTGCAGCGCTGAAGGGCGCAAATTCCTGGTCTGCGATGCCACAGGGTTGGTCTCTCAACCCACAGACGGGCATTGCCTCGTACTCGAGGACGCTGACTGCGGTGAGTTGTACCGCGGTGACACCGGCGCTACCTGGTGTGACGGGCGGGGCGTGCGTGAATGGGGTGGTCTCGAACTACCAGATCACACTGCCAGCCGACACGACCTCGATTGATTACACGTGGACGAATCCGACGAGTTCGGGATCGTACCCGGCGACATCGGCGATCACGATCTCCGGGACGGCGACGATCAAGGACGGGTACGCCTGGGGCAGTCCGAATCCGGCGAATTGGTCGGGATCGGGCAACACCCAACGCACGTACTCGCGAACATTGCCGGCGGTGAGTTGTACCGCGGTGACACCGGCGCTGCCTGGTGTGACGGGCGGGGCGTGCGTGAATGGGGTGGTCTCGAACTACCAGATCACGCTGCCAGCCGACACAACCTCGATTGATTACAACTGGACAAACCCGACGAGTTCGGGATCGTATCCCGCCACGACGGCGATCACGATCTCCGGGACGGCGACGATCAAGGACGGGTACGCTTGGGGCAGCCCGAACCCGGCCAACTGGACAGGATCCGGCAACACCCAACGCACATACTCACGGACGCTGCCCGCGGTGAGTTGCGAAAGTGTGCTGCCGGCGGTGCCGACAGTGACAGGTGGTGCTTGTGTGGCCGGGGTGGTCTCGAACTACCAGATCACGCTGCCAGCCGACACGACCTCGATTGATTACACGTGGACGAACCCAACGAGTTCGGGATCGTACCCGGCGACATCGGCGATCACGATCT
>CAZNQC010000398.1:0-1942 GCA_964574825.1 uncultured Sphaerobacteraceae bacterium
GGCTCCGGCGTGGCCGTTGGTTCAGGAGTGGCGGTGGGCTCCGGCGTGGCCGTTGGTTCAGGAGTGGCCGTTGGTTCTTCAGTTGGGGTGGCCGTGGGTTCCGGCGTGGCCGTCGGAGCGGTGGTTGCCGTTGGTTGCGGCGTGCTGGTGGGTTCCGGGGTCGCAGTTGGCTGCGGTGTATTCGTTGGCGCGGTGGTTGGAGTCGCGGTCGGTGCCATCGTGGCGGTCGGCTGCGGTGTCGCAGTCGGCGAAGGTGTGGCCGTTGGCTCCGCAGTTGGCTCGGCCGTGGGGCTGGCTTCCGGTGTGGCAATCGGCGACGAGACCGGGCTTGCCACGGGCGATGCCACCGGGGTGGCGGCGGGCGCATCCGAGCATCCAACGCTGCCGTCCAGCGTGATGGTCAGCGGATTGGAGACGATCGGCAGCTCAGCGGTGGTGGTGAGTTCGTCCTGCGACGGATAGAGCGCCGCATCGGCGATCTGAATGGTCACTTCACCGGCGAAATCGGGAATCTCGAAATGCACGGTGTAATCGTCGGTGAACTCATTGAGCAGGACCCATTCCTGCTCTACTGCTTCACCCCCGGCAACAAGCTCCACGAGCACCGAGGCCCCGCGATCGGCCTCGGGCACCACGATGGCGCCGGTGACCTGCCCCGGTTCGGGACCGCAGGTGGCATCGATGGAGGCAATGTCGAGCGTGCCGGATTGGGCGGCCATCACCGCCGGCAAGCCGAGACCAACCAGGAGCCCGGCCAGGGTAGCTCGAAGGGGGCGAGTGCCAAACGCGTGTGTCATGGTTCATGGCCACCTGTGCTAGGCACCCTGGTCACCTGAAGAGAGGCGCGCAACAAGATGCCGGCGGATGTCGATGTCCCCGCTGTGTGGCGTCGTTGCCCAAGCGTGACCTCCATTATGCACCGTGGCGCCTGCCAACGTAATGGTGCGACTCGTTAACACCCTGCGATACCGCAAGGAGGCGGCATATTCGCCTCGCCCTCACCGATGGGAATCGCCGAATCGCGCTTTCAGGAGCCGACCAGCCTGTCCCGAGCACAACCGAAGGACCGACTTCTGCTCACGAATGATCCGGGCGGCTAGCTATTCAGGATCTGGTGTTTCTTCACCTCGAATTCCGCTTCGGAGAGGATGCCGGCGTCGCGCAGGTCTCCAAGTTGCTTGAGTTGGGCCAGCTTGTCGTCCATCGACAGGGCCGGCGGAGCAGCGCTGGTGGCTGGTGCGGGGGCCTGGGCGGCGGCCTGGTCCTGCTGGGCCCAGCGTTGTTGCTGGTTGCGTTGGGCGCGGCCGTGGACGCGAGTGGCAACTGAGACTTTGGCGGCGGTGCGGAGCAGACTCATGGGTGGTGCTTCCTGTTCGTGTACGAGGTTCGGAGGGGAAGAGACCTAACAGGCGTCGACGACCTGGGCAAGCTCGATATCATCGATGGCGCCGGTTCCGAGCACGGTGGACCCACCGGCTTCGAATGCGGCCAGGGCGGGCAGCAGAGCCAGTTCCTCGTAGACGAGGATCGCGGCGATCGAGCCCGGCTGGAGGGCCGCGGCGACTTCCTCAAAGTCGTCACCATCGAGCAGGCCCGACGACGAGCCTTCGAAGATGGCGTAATCAAAGCCGTGGCGTTGGCCAATCTCCGCCGGGGAGATGGTGCCAAGTGCATCGTCATCGTGGCGAGTCACGAACTCGAAATCGAGCACGCGGATGACGTGCTGGTCCACGAGGTCGAGCAGATGCCGCATGCCGGCTGCTACATCGGCTCCGGCCGGAATCTCCACGGCCACGAATTCCACGGGACCCAGGTGTGATTGCAGATAGTCGAAATCGACCATAACGGGAGTGCCTCCGCCAACGGGGATAGGAACGATGCCCAGTGATTCACTGGACAGCTTGCGCGACGAGGTGCCCGGCAGCGTGTCCAGGACCACCTG
>CAZNQC010000399.1:0-1934 GCA_964574825.1 uncultured Sphaerobacteraceae bacterium
GGCGGGCGGGACCATCACGATACCCAGGGAGCATCATTGCCATGACCCGGCCCCGCGTCGCGTTGATTTGCACCACCTACTTCAAACCGGCGCACGCCGATGTGATCGGGACACGCCTGATGCTGGGCTATCCCTGGAACGGCGAGGAGATCGAAAGCCGGGTCGAGGTGGCCGGGATGTACCTCGAACAGATTCATGACGAGGACATCGGGCTGGAAATCGCGCGCCAGGCGAATGTTCCCCTGTTCGATTCAGTTGCCGAATGCATGGCCCTGGGTGGGACCGGGGTGCAGGTGGATGGCGTGGTGATCGTCGGTGAACACGGTGACTATGG
The DNA here is from genome assembly GCA_964574825.1 of uncultured Sphaerobacteraceae bacterium. Lineage (GTDB taxonomy): Bacteria > Chloroflexota > Chloroflexia > Thermomicrobiales > UBA6265 > JACCYX01. Next base: position 335 of record CAZNQC010000399.1, read on the forward strand.
CCGCAACGAACTGGGTCAGACCCTCTATCCGCGGCGACGCCTGTTCGACAGTGCTGTCTCGGCCATGATCGGGGCCGGGACGTTCGTGCCGATCTTCTCCGACAAGCATTTTGCCTGGAGCACCGCCGATGCGCAGGCGATGTACAACCTGGCGCGACGCCACGACATTCCGCTGCTGACCGGCTCGTCGGTGCCGGGGGCGTGGCGGATTCCGCGGGGAACCGACTGGCCGCTGGGCGAACCGCTCGATTCCGTTGTGGCCGTGGCCTACGGACCGACCGAGTCGTATGGCTTTCACGTGCTGGAGGCGATGCAGGTGATTGCCGAACGCCGGCCAGGAGGCGAAACCGGGGTGCTGTCGGTGCAGGCGCTCTCGGGTGACGAGGCAAGGGCGGCGATCACCGACGGCCGGGTGGATGCCGGTGTGTTCAATGCCGCGCTCGGGGCGTTCCGGCTTGATCCCGAGGCCGAAGCAGCCGCGCGGGCAACGGTGCGGGATGTCTTCCTCGTCACCTACCGCGACGGTACGCGGGGCGCGGCGGTGCTCTGCGAAGAGGGAGTCCAGGGGTTTGCCGTGGCCGCGAGTGGTGCCGAGACAACCATGGCCTGTGAAATGCATCTGGAACCGTCCCCGTACCGGCATTTCATCTTCCTGGTGCGGGCGATCGAACGCCTGATGATCGAACGGGAAGAACCCTGGCCGGTGGAGCGGACGTTGCTGACGACCTGCCTGCTGGATGCGGCGATGCATTCCCGTCACGACGGCGGGGCACTCGTCGAGACTCCGGAGGTGGCCACGCTGTCGTACCAGGCGCCGGAGACCGTGGCGGACACCGGGCACGATCTCGTGATTCCGGAACCGTTGGCCGAGCGCGAGTTCTGATCCGTCGCGTGGCACGAGGTTCGGCCGAAGGAGGTTCGTGATGCGGATTGCCGTTGGCGGGTTGATGCACGAGACCCACACGTTCGCCGCCGAGCGGACGTTGGCCGACCCCTTTCAGTTGCGGGAGGGTGAGGACATCCTGGAACTGGCGGGCACCAACGCGTCGATTGGTGGTGCGATCGACGGCTGCCGGGCCGCAGGAGCCGAGATCGTGCCGCTGGTCTATGGCTTTGCGATTCCGGCCGGGTATGTCGATCGTGACGTCTACGAAGACCTTGTTGCGCGGTTGACCGACCGGCTGGCGGCTGCGGGTGAGGTCGATGGCGTGGTGCTGACCCTCCATGGCGCGATGGTGGTGGACGGGCTCGACGATGCCGAACTGGATATCGTCGAGCGGGTGCGCGCCGTGGTCGGTGACACCCTGCCAGTGGCCGTGACGCTCGATTTTCACGCCAACACCAGCGGCAGCCTGACCGAACTGGCGACCGTCATCGTCGGCTACGACACCTATCCCCATGTCGACCCCGGCATTCGCGCGGAGGAGGCCGTGGACCTGCTGGTCCGCACCATTCGGGGGGAGATCACCCCCGCCATGGGGTTCGCCGCGCCGCCGTTGATGCCGGTGCCGCAGGCCCAGATGACCAGCCGCGAGCCATTTGCCTCCCTCTTCGCCCACGTCCACGCGCTCGAGGATGCGGGCACAGCGCTGTCGATCAC
>CAZNQC010000400.1:0-1931 GCA_964574825.1 uncultured Sphaerobacteraceae bacterium
GAAGACCCGGAGGACTGAACAATGACTGCAGATGTCTCGGCCAAGTCCCTTGTTTTCGACCTGATGGGTGGCAAGATCACGCGCCGCCAGGCCATCGCGATGGCGACGGCAGCCGGCCTGGCTGCGCCAGCCTTTTCCCTGATTGCCGCCGTACCGGGGGTTGCCGCCCAATCGACACCGAACCCGGATGCGAAGACCGGTGGCGTGCTGCGCGTCGGCCTCTCGGCGGACCCGGCGGAACTCGATCCGCACCTGACCTCGCTCACGGCCGCCTGGCACGTGATCGAACATGTGTATGAGGGGCTGGTTAGCTACGATTCTTCGCTGGCACCGATTCCGTCGCTGGCCGAGTCCTGGGATGTCTCCGAGGATGGCCTGACCTACACCTTCGCCTTGCGCCAGGGTGTGCTGTTCCACAACGGCCGCGAGTTCACCTCTGACGATGTGACCTACAGCTTCGGCCGCATGATGGACCCGGCCACTGCTTCGCCATCTGCCAGCGATTTCGCCAACGTGGTTTCCATCGAGGCGCCCGATGCCTACACCTCGGTTATCACGCTCAGCGCGCCGGATGCTTCGTTCCTCGCCAAACTGATGGGATCGTCGATCGCGATCGTGCCGCAGGAAGTTGTTGAGGAAAATGGCGACCTGATGAACACGATGGTCGGCACCGGCCCATTCAAGTTCGTCGAGTACATTCCGAACACCTCCGTCACGCTGGAGCGCAACGCCGACTACTGGGATGCTCCGCTGCCCTACCTCGACGGTCTCGAACTGCTGGTGGCCATCGAGCCGACCTCGCGGCGCACAGCGCTGGTGTCCGGCACCGTGGACCTGATCGAGTACGCGCCGGTTCAGGACCTGCCGATTCTCGAAGCTGACGACACGCTGCAGATTTTCGGCGACCAGAACACCAACATCCGCTACATGGGTGTCAATGTCGAGCGTGAGCCGTTCAACATTCCGGAAGTTCGCCAGGCGATTGCCATGGTGATCGATCGTGGACCGATCATCGACTCGGCGGTGTTTGGTGGTGGTTCGCCGACTGCGACCATCTTCCCGGCGTCGTTCTGGGCAGGCATGGAGTACGACATTCCGGAGCCGGACATCGAGGGCGCCAAGGCCCTGCTGGCCGAGGCTGGCTATCCGGACGGCTTCGAGACGTCTCTCCACTCGTGGGCGCAGTATCCGTTCCTCTCCAACGCAGCCCTGGTCATCCAGGAGCAGCTGAAGGCGATCGGGATCGAGGCGGACACCGACTTCCAGGAGAATGCGATCTACCTGGAGAACTACTTCGCCGGGAACTTCGATCTTTCCGTCACGGGTACCAGCGCGTACGTGGACCCGAACGACGTGATCGAGAACAACTTCCACTCCAACCGCACCAACATCGCGACCGGGTATGCCAACCCGGACGTGGATGCCCTGATCGAGGCTGGCATTGCCACCACCGACCAGGAGGAGCGTGCGGCGATCTACCAGCAGATCCAGGAGATCCTGCTGGAAGACCTGCCGTGGATCAACCTCTTCATCGCCACGCAGTACGAGGCGGCCAAGGACTTCGTGATGGACTACGAGCACATCGCGACCGGCACCAACAAGTCCATTCGTTCCGTCTGGCTCGACCAGTAGGCGGCAGTCGCGGGCGGTGGTCCTTCGATCACCGCCCGCGAACCGTCAGGCGGTGCCGGAGCGCCTGCCGTTGACATGCGCGAAGAGCTGGCCTGATGGCGGATTGGCCATCGACTACCGGGTCGGACATGGAGTCGATCCCTGTCCCTCCTGTGTCGCTCAAATCCATCGATCGGGTGGTTCGTACATGGCGGCACCAAGGTGGGCCAATCGTCGAATCCTGCCGATTTCCATTCGTACCTACCCAAAGATTGAGGACGTTGCTGGCGGAGTTGCCTGTCCGTGGCGTTAGCATGGAT
>CAZNQC010000401.1:0-283 GCA_964574825.1 uncultured Sphaerobacteraceae bacterium
CCTTACGAACGACCCTACGCGCGTTCCAGATAGGTGTCAATGCCACGAGAAGGGGCCCGGCGTGATGCGGAGCATGGGGCGGCGGCGAGATGAGGAAGGGGAACGAGAAAATAGAAAGTAGGAAGTTAGGAAGTAGGAACCAGGGTGGCAGGGAGGTGAAGGGTGCTGGCGTGGTGGGTTGGTGGCAGCGAAACAAAAAAGAGCCCGGGGAAATGGGGGGAATGCGGATTTCGTTGATTCCATGGGCTTTTAGGGCTGACATTAGCCCGGGTATACCCCGATT
>CAZNQC010000401.1:293-1923 GCA_964574825.1 uncultured Sphaerobacteraceae bacterium
GTTCCAGATAGGTGTCAATGCCACGCGAAGGGGCCCGGCGTGGTGCGGAGCGTGGGGCGGCGGCGAGATGAGAAAGGGGAACGAGAAAATAGGAAGCAGGAAACAGGGTGGCCGGGAGGTGAAGGGTGGTGGGTTGGTGGCAGCGAAACAAAAAAGAGCCCGGGGAAATGGGGGAAGTCGAATTCCGTTGATTCCATGGGCATTGGGGGCCGACATTAGCCCGGATATACCCCGATTGTCCCGACGGGACAATGCCGAGGTGGCGCGGCCTGGCAGGAATGCGAGTGTGTGTCGAAGGCTGATCTGAGAGGTCGTGGACATGGCTGGCAGGGGACGGCTCCTGATGAACGGGTGAGGCATGAGCGTTGCCTTACCTATTCGTACGCATCGAGGAGGCGAAATCTCGCCACCTCCGGCGAGATTGCTCGTTCGTACAGGGTGAGCAGTGTGCAGGCAGCCGGAATCGCGGTGAGCTGGCGGGTGGGGCGGGGACCCCGTTTCGTGGCGCTGCAACGTGTGCGAAGATCGGGCACCCGGTCCGGGAGCGGATGCGGGATGTCCAGCCACAGGAGTGACCCATGCGGATTGCGATCGGTGAGTTCGCCCACGAAACCAACACCTTCTGCCCCGGCGTGACGGACGTCGATGCGTTCAAGGCCCGTTACTGGAACATCGGCGACGAGATCTACACGCGGCACCGGGGGGTGCGGAACGACCTCGGCGGCATGATCGATACCGGCGAGCGGCTTGGTGTGGACCTGGTGCCCATCTTCGCCACCACCACCCAACCGTCAGCGACCGTCTCTCGCGCGGCGTACGAGGAAATCCGCGACACGATCTTCGCGCAGCTTCGTCAGGCCGGAGACCTCGACGCCATCGTTTTCGCCCTCCATGGAGCAGGGTCGGCCGAAGGAGCCGACGACATGGAAGGCACCTTCCTGGCCGAACTACGGGACCAGGTAGGAACCGAGATTCCGGTGGTCGTGTCGCTCGACCTGCACGGCAACACGACCGAGGCGATGCTCCGTCACGCCAACGCCCTCTTCTACTGCCACCAGTACCCGCACATCGACACCTACGAACGTGGCGCCGAGGCGCTGGAAACGGCCGTGAAGATCGTTCGGGGCGACGTCAAACCCTACAAGCATCTCGTTACGCTGCCAGTCACCATTCCACCGTCCACCACCTTCCTCGGCCCGGCCAAGGTCATCAACGACCGGTGCCTGCAGTGGGAGCAGGAGCCGGGCATTCTCGACTGCAACTTCACCCATGGTTTCCCCCACACCGATGTGCCGGTCATCGTGACCTCGGTGCTGGTCGAAACCGACAACGACCCGGACCTGGCAAAGCGAGCGGCCGATGACGTGGTGGCGCTGATTCTCGACACCCTGGAGGACTTCCGGCAAACGCTGCCCGATGCCGACCAGGCGATTGCCGAGGCGCTCGCCGCGACCGAGTTGCCCATCGTGGTGGCCGAAGTCTCCGACAACCCGGGCGGCGGCGCTCCTGGCAGCGGCACGCACCTGTTGCGCGCCCTGCTGGCCGCCAACGAACCAAAGACCTGCTTCGGCTTCGTCTGGGACCCGGACACGGCTGCCCAGGCCCACGCCGCCGGGACCGGGGCGACGAT
>CAZNQC010000402.1:0-1922 GCA_964574825.1 uncultured Sphaerobacteraceae bacterium
CCACGCTGGGTCAGATGAAGTAGCTGAGCCTGGCCCAAATCCAGTGCTGGGCGGTTTCGTACCACGCAAAGTCGGCGGTCGCGACCTCGGATTTTGCGATGCTCGGTTCGATCAATGCCGCCACAGCCTCGTCGGCCACTGCCTGATCCTGGACAAGTGCGGCAATCTCCAGGTTCCGGTAGAGCCCCCAGGCGTCGTAGTTGACGGTGCCAACCACCAACTGGTCGTCGGCGATCGTTACCTTGGCGTGCATGGTGCCAGGATGCTCCCAGATCTCCACCCCCGCATCGAGGAGCTCGGGATAGGAGTACTGCAACGCCTGCTGGGCCTGCGAGACATTCGACCCCTGCGAAACCACGAGCCTCACCTTCACGCCGCGCTCGGCGGCCGCGATGATGTCCTCGATCACGCCGGGATCGGTGAAATATGGGTTCATCACGTCCAGCCGGGTCGTCGCACTTCGGATCACCTCGCGCGATGCCTGCGTCGCCGCCAGGTAGCCATCGGTCAGGTTTTGGGTGATCCAGACCGGCACGGTGCCGGGGTGTGTTGGCGCCGGAAAGTACGTGGCCAGCACAGCAGGATCGGTGGAAACCGGGCCGCCGAACGTGGCGAAGCTGGTCAGGAACACCAGTTGCAGGTGCTGGACCGCATCACCTTCGAACCGAAGGAATACATCGGTGAACGATCCGTCACGGAAATGGTCTTCGAGGCCGCCGCCACCGATCCAGCCGGACCGCCCGTCGATCACCATCGTCTTGCGGTGATCGACCTGCCCAAGCTCATCGTGCCGCCAGTCGACACTGCGCTCACCAACCAATCCGTCACGATCGAGTGGGAATGCATTGTTGGACACGATCTCCACACCAGCCTCGCGCATGCGGGTGAAGAGCGCTTCCGAGTCTCCATCCACCCGCGAGCCGTAGTTGTCGACGATCAGCCGCACTTCCACCCCGGCGATTGCCCGCTCGATGAAAGCATCGGCGAACTCGTTGCCCACGTCGCCAGACATAAAGCCGAACATCTGCATGTGGACCGAAGTGGTCGCTTGCTGAATGTCGGCCAGCATTGCCGGGAAGAATGTCGTGCCGTCCAGGAAGAACTCGGGATCTCTGAGGCTCGATTGGGCGAGCGGAATCCCGAGATCATCGAGCGAGGGCGAATCGCCGTCGAGGTAGCCGGCCGTTGCCAGGCTCGAATCCGCGGCGACAACCGCATTCGGTGGCGGCGGCCAGACTGGTCGCTGCTCGATTCGCAGCGAGAACCACCAGACCAGGCCGTAGGCGACGACCAGGATGATCAGCAGCCAGCGACCGGCCCGGGAGAGCCGGTGACGCCAACGCGGCCTGTGTGCGGAGGGCTCGACAGTGCTACCACCGAACGCGGTGGCACTATCGAGCCCCGCCGGTGCGTCAGCTGGTGACGACACGCGTTGGCTCGATCAGGAACGTGACGCGCACCTGGCCTTCCACGAAGCCCTGGTAGTCCTGCCCGGTGTACTTGTGGGAGAGCTGGTTGATGACGTCATCGCCACCCTCCTCGGAATTGGAAACCACTTTGCCCCGAACCTCGATCCAGCGATATGGATCGTCCGGATCGAGGGCCATCACCGTTGCCATCGGCCGCTCGATCAGGTTCTTCCACTTCTGGCGTCCGGCCGCGGTGTTGATGCGAATCTTGCCGTCCTCAAGGTCGGCCCAGATCGGCGTCACCTGTGGTTGCCCGTCAGGTTGCACGGTTGCCAATCCGACGACAACCGGACGCACGAAAAGGTCTTGATGGGACTCAGGAATTGAAACCATGGTCAACAGGTTCCCTTCTATCGGAATGGCTACGCGGAGCAGCACAACCTGTGCTCCCGCACGATGCTGCAGGAAGTAGACCACTTCCCATCCGATAGCGTCAGCCTCACCGGATTGGCA
>CAZNQC010000403.1:0-1920 GCA_964574825.1 uncultured Sphaerobacteraceae bacterium
CCTCCACGATGCGGCGCCGACCTGGATACCGGCTTGCCGATGCCCTGTCCCAAACCCAAAAAAGAATCGGAATGCTGATGCCATCCGGCCTGACGGGACCGTCATCGCGCATGGCCCGTCGATCCGGTCTGGGTCAACCGGGTAGTGAATCGTTTCATTGACGAGGACTTCTCATGAAAATGCTTGTTGCCAAAGTCGCGCTGCTCTCCACCTTCGCCTTAGGGACACTCGTTGGGGCCCCAATGATCGGGCCGGAATCGGCCGAGGCACGCATGACTCCCGTCAAGGTCTGCGTTGAGATCATCGATTCAGGCGGCGTCTGGTACCTGTGCTGGATCCAGGACATCTAGACAGCAACGGGCCCTCTGGCATCCGGTCACCCCCCTGGCATCCAGCCAGGGGGCCTGTCGGGCGACACCCCCACTCACCGCGGCGGGGCTGCGCCCCTGGAAGGGAGAGCACCCTCATGCGTACTCACATCTGGGCCACCGTCCTGCGGTGTGGCCTGCTGCTGCCGCTCCTGTTCTCGGTTCAGCTGGCTCCGACCAGCGCGGCGGAAGCCGCCGAGACGCCGCCCGACCTTGCCGCCCTGGCTGTTCGTCCGGCGGACCTGGAGGCAACTGGTTTCGTCGAGCTGGCAATCCAACGCAGTATTCTCGCAGACCGACCGCGCCAGGCTGCCGAATTCACCGATGACTTCAACGCCTGGTTCGGCACCGACATGCCCACAGGCACGGCCATTCGCCGGGCCAATCCAGACCTGACATACATCCAGCATCTCGCCGACCGCACGAGTCGTGTGGTCATCACCTTGATGGCGTATTCCAATGAACGCAGTGCCCAGCGAGGGATGGATGCCTACGTGGGCTCCCTTGAGGGTTGGTACGGTGACGAGCCTTCTGCATTCGAACTGGACGGAGTCGACTCCGCCGCCAGGTTCGAACGTGACTTGCCTGACGAGCAGAATCCATTTGACACGATCGTCTTACGTCTTGATGCGATCGCCGTTGTGGTGCAGGTTCATAACCAGTACGAAGGTCGCGGCATCCAGGCGGACGCTGTTGCACCACTCCAGCGAGACCGATTGATGGAAGGGCAGTCAACGACCATCTCTCACCTGGTTTCACAGCTCATTCGCTTCCGGGGACCTGCGCAGGACCAGTACGACACGTCCTACCTTGGGATTGATGGTGAAGCCATTCCGCGCTTCGAGGAGCTCGACAATCCTCGTATTTTCGATTCCAGGCAATACAACATGACCCATCGTGGCGCGATCGACAGTTACCTCTCCCAACAGATCGTCTACGGCACCTGGCCCTCCTGGACGTATGCATATGAGACCTATCCGTACTGGGAATCCGAGGACCCGGACTACATCTATCCCGTTGGGCTGCTCGCCGTCACCATCACCAGCTTCGATCCCGAAGTTGGCGTGTTCCAGCCTGAGGAGATTCGGTCGCAATTCGGGCTGGATTCCGGTCTTCACAAAGAGGTCATCGTTCCTCTACCCGGATACGAGACGATAGGGGTCTTGTTCGAGCAGGAAATAGGTTCCAGTTGGACAAGCTACCGTGTTTGGGTCTGGCTGGATGAGAATACGCTGCTCCACATTCGACAGGAAAACGCATTCGTGTGGGAGGCTCAGGCAGCGGATATCGACCTGACTCCCGATATCGCCGCGACGAATGAGGTGATCCAGCACCAAATCGCTTGCTTTGAGGAGACGCGTTCCTGCGACACCGCCGTCCGGTCGCCCTATACCTACGGCGAAGGATCGTGACTCCACGGTGGATGGGTCGTTGAGACAGGAAGCAATCCTCCGCGAGCCTCCCTGGGCAGAAGCGTCGATCGCAGACCCGCCATAACACCGTTCTTCACAGGGGCGACACGAGGTCGCCCCCTACGATTGGTCAACGATCG
>CAZNQC010000404.1:0-1881 GCA_964574825.1 uncultured Sphaerobacteraceae bacterium
GCCCGGCCATAGCTCTTCATCCCCACCACATAGAGGTCCGCGTCGGGATGCTTCAGTTCCTCGGCCCCGTGGGGCGGCACCGATCCGCAACTGTGCAGGTTGGGATCGATCAGCGGTGCCAGCGCGGTTGGCGCTTCCACGGCGGGATCGAGGGAGAGCCGCACTTCGGAGAGCAGATCAAGATCGGGCCGGAACCCGGTTGCACCAATGATCTCGTCGACGGGACCAAGCACCGTGTCGGGACCACTGGCCACGATGCCGTCAGGTGTCCGCTCCAGCCGCGCGATGCGAGCACTCGGCACGAGGCGCAGCCGCCCCGCCATCACCAGCTGCTGGACCCGGGTGCCGAGTTCGCCCCGGGCCGGCAGGGCGTCGTTGATGCCTCCTCCAAACAGGGTGCCCAGGCGGTGAGCAGGCTTGCGAATCGCCCAGGTGATCTCCGTTCCCGGCACCTCATCGGCCAGATCCACCAGGTCGAGCAGGACGTTGAACGCCGAATGACCGCTGCCGACGACCAGCACGCGCTTGCCGGCATATCGCTCCCGCGCCACGCCCAGCACGTCCGGAATGCCATAGGCGATGTTCGCGGCCAGGGCTGCCTCGCCAACTGCCGGTCGGCCGGAACTGCCGAGCGGATTGGGCCGGGTCCAGGTGCCGGAGGCGTCAACCACCGCCCGCGCCAGAATCGTGTCCTCCTCATCATCGGCATGCCGCACGGTAACCAGGTACGGAGCCAGGTCGCGGCCCGGCGATTTCATCTTGTCGAACCCATCCCGGGTAACGCCGGTCACCTCACTGTCGAACCGAATCCGGTCTCGCAGCGCGGGCAGGTCGGCCAGCGGTTGCAGGTAGCGCTGCACCAGGTCGGCCCCGGTCGGATAGGCGTCAGGCTCGGGCTCCACCCACCCCGACGCCCGCAGCAGATCACCGGCCGACCGGTCGACCGAGTACCGCCAGGGCGAGAAGAAGCGCACATGACCCCACTCGGCAACACTCGCCCCAACCTGAGAACCACGCTCCAGCACCAGCGGTTCCAGCCCGCGTTCCAGCAGGTGTGCGGCAGCAGCCAAACCAACTGGACCAGCCCCGATGACGACAACCGGCAATGACTCGCGTTCCATGCCACCCTCCATTACATAGACAACCATCTATGCATACGACCAAAAGAAAACCACCCTATGACATCGCCAGCGCAGGCTCCGCTGGTGAAACCAGATCACCTACCATCGCCTGCAGGAACGATGTCCCGCGTGGATCAACCGCGTAATAGGCCCAAATGCCCCGCTTCGTGGCAGTAACGAGCCCTGCATCGCGCAGCACCTTGAGGTGATGGGAAATGGTTGGCTGGCTCACCTTGAATCGGTCAACGATGTCGCAGACGCAGATTGGCTCCGCCTGGGCGGCAATCAGCCGGAAAATGTCGAGCCGCGTCCCGTCCGCCAGCGCCTTGAAGGCGGCAAGCACGCCGGAGCGATCCACGTCCGCCAGGGGACGAGTCTCGCGAACGTCGCGGCAACAGGCATCATCAGACTGGATCACCGGAAGCTTCATCTCCATACCCGTATCCTGGACCATATATAGACGATTGTCAATATGAAGACCTGAAATCCAACGATTTCGCCGTAGCACACGGCTCGCCGCAGTGTACGAACGAGCAATCTGCGGAGATGTGGCGAGATTTCGACCCTTCGATGCGTACGATAGGTATGGATCGCACAAGACGCGGTCTTCCCGGCCTTACCATGGTCGGCCGTCAGGCGTTGATTGCTGGACTTGCCCGCTACCAACGTCCCGTCATCCGTCCTCTTTACTCGTTTCTCTTTACTCACCTCTGCACGAATTCGCATGTAGTCGCACGAAATACGTTCCCGAAAACCCCAT
>CAZNQC010000405.1:0-1860 GCA_964574825.1 uncultured Sphaerobacteraceae bacterium
TTCGGGCTGGAACCGAACCCTTCGACTTCATCTTCATCGATGCCGACAAACCTGGTTACGCGGCCTATCTCGCCCTCAGCCTGCGCCTCAGTCGCCCCGGCACACTGATCATTGCCGACAACATCATTCGCAACGGTGGCCTGGCCAACCCGGCATCGGACGATCCCGATGTCATCGGAGTGCGGGAGTTTGTGGAGCAGGTCGCGGCCAATCCTCGGCTGTCGGCCACCGCGCTCCAGACCGTGGGCAGCAAGGGGTGGGATGGATTCGCCCTCATTCGCGTCGGACCGTAACCGGGGGGGGTAGTCGCACCCCGCACGCCGCCGGCGACCCCGTGAGTGGAGATTCGCGATGGATCAGGACGAACGCCGCCTCAATCCGCGGCGTTCGCGGCGGCAATCAGCGCATCCAGTTGTTCTGGTGGCTGGCCACTCATGCCGAACACCTTCCACAGCGGAATCTCGCGGATGAACTGCATCAACGCAGGCGGGATTTGGTCGGCCTGCGGTTGCAGGATCGGCCCGGTCACCGGGTGGGACAGTGCCACGTTGAACGGCGTCATCCGGTCGATGATCACCACCGGCTCGTGGTTGGACGTGAGATGGTCGCGCACCGAGAGTCTCAGATCGCGGGAGGACGACCCAACCGCGAAGTCGTACTCGCCGGACCGCATCACCCAGCCGCCGCTCGTCGCATCCCAGTAGGCGAGGTCCTGCCAGCCCAGCGAGAAGTGCACGGCCTGCTCCTCGCCAGGCTCCAGGTAGACCTTGGCGAACGCCCTGAGTTCCCGGACGGGGCGCGGCACCGCCGGCGAACACTCCCCAACGTAGAGTTGCACGACCTCGGCACCCGACCGGTTGCCGGTATTTTCAACTGTTACGGAAATCTCGATAATGTCGTTCGTCTCGAAGTCGGCGGCGTTCACCGCCAATCCTTCGAAGTCGAAGCTGGTGTACGAAAGACCATGGCCGAACGGGAAGAGTGGCTCGATCTTCCGCGCGTCGTACCAGCGATAGCCCATGAACACGCCTTCGCCGAAGCGGGCGGTGCCGTCACCTTCGGTCGGAAAATGGCCGAAGGCTGGAGTGTCCTCGATCCGCACCGGGAACGTCTCCGAGAGCTTGCCAGACGGTGAGGCGACACCGGTCACGACTTCTGCCAGGGCGGCCCCGCTTTCCTGACCGGCAAGCCATGACTCGACAATGGCTGGCACCTCGTTCGCCCACGGCATCGCCACGGCGGATCCGTTGATCAGGACAACCACGGTCCGAGGTTGAACCGCCGCCACTGCGCGCACGAGTTCATCGTGCCGGGCGGGCAGATTGATATGCGCGCGATCCGAACCCTCGGCATCCATCGCGTCGGGCAGTCCGACCACCACGATTGCCGCCGCGGCATCCTTCGCCAGGGCGACGGCATCTTCAATTGCCGCCGGTCCGAGATCGGTTTCCAGATCGTAGCCAGGTGTGTAGGCCAGGGCGGCGTCCGGCAACATCTCCGGCAGGGCCTGCATCAGCGATGTCGTGTGGGTTGGTGTGACCTGCGAGCTGCCGGATCCCTGGAAGCGCGGTTCCTGGGCAAAAGCACCAATCACGGCCACGGTTCCGCTGGTGTCGGGCAGGATTGGCAGCGCATCGTTGTCGTTCTTCAGCAACACGATGCCTTCTCGCGCCACCCGACGTGCCAGGTCCTGATGGTCGCGTGCTTCGGGCGTTACCCCACTCCCGGTAGCCTCGGCGGCCAGGAAAGTGATCGCCAGCATCTCACTGACGACGGTATCGAGTCGTTCTTCGGCCAGGTCGCCGCGTTCCACCGCCGCCACGATCTCGCCGGACGTTGGCGCGTGTGGCATCTGCAAGT
>CAZNQC010000406.1:0-1859 GCA_964574825.1 uncultured Sphaerobacteraceae bacterium
CATGCAGCCCTGTCAAGGCTGAGATCGCGGGTTCGAATCCCGTCGCTTCCGCCAGGAACAATCAACCAGCCGGTTGAGCAAATCGCCAGCGCCTCCGGGTGCTGGCGATTCTGTTTCACCATCGTCACCCGTGTGCCCTCATACTGGGCACGCCCGGAGTCAGGTCGTCGTCATGGCGAAGAAGAACGCAAAGCAAGCCACCACCCCGCAGGGCGATCGCACGGTCACCCAGAACCGTCGCGCCTTCCACGACTACTTCATCGACGAAACCATCGAAACCGGCATCGTGCTCACCGGTTCGGAAATCAAGTCGATTCGCGAAGGCAAGATCACCATCGGCGAAGCCTACGTTCGCGTCGACAATGGCGAGCTCTGGCTGATCGGGGCCAACGTCACCCCGTACATCCACGGGGCCTACGCCAATCACGATCCCGCCCGCCCACGCAAACTCCTCGCCCACCGTCGCCAGATCGAAGCCCTCCAGGAGCAGACCGAACGCAAGGGCATGACGCTCATTCCCCTTCGCGTGCGGATCAAGAACGGTCGAGCCAAGGTCGATATCGGTGTTGCGCGGGGCAAGCATCTCTACGACAAGCGTCAGGCGGTCGCCGAACGCGATGCCAGGCGCAGCATGGAACAGGCCGCCAAGGAACGTTCTCGCTGGTAGGGACTGCGTAACGGCTTCGCATGGTCGCGATGGTGGTCGATCCCGGGGACACCAGGGTCAAATGGAGAGGTTCTCGGCCCGGCGCTGGAGTGGAAGTCTGGCTCCTGACCTCGTGCGCCAGGTCTGTCAACCCTCATCGTCGGCCCGCATAACATCCTGTGCCGCCCCTCTGGTCGCAGCTAGCGATTATGTACACCGAAAGCACGTTTGTGCTATACTTCTGCCGTGGTCGAGCAATCGGCCAGGTTCTGGGGATGTCCGGTTTCGACAGGGTCGGACGCCAGGCCATTGCACGTCGAGGTGCCCGAGGCCTCGTTAAAACGGGCAACCATGTAGCTGCGAACAAACCGCAACTCGCCTACGCTGCCTAAGTCTCAGACCTCTAAGTAGCGCGTCCCGCCGAACTCCTTCCGTTGGTTCGGATCCGGGGCGTCACCAAGACGGAATGCCGTAACCTAGTTCGCCAGAGCGCGGTTACTCAAGCCAGTCTGGCTCACTGCGGATCAATCCTGTCGATGGGAGTGATCCGGAGCACGAAATACATCGACTAAACGTGTAGTAGATGTCCGGCAGATGGTTCTGGACGGGGGTTCGATTCCCCCCATCTCCACCCAACGCGACAGGACCCCGGCGCCAATCGGCACCGGGGTCCTGTCATGTGATCGTCTTGCACCATACCTGGCTTCAGCACACCGCAAACACGCTTATTGCGGTTCGGACCTGCCGCCCGCGGATCGTCTCCGGGCCACGAGTGCGACCACCACACCGGCGACCATGAGTGCGATACCCACCCACAGCAGGGCAATCGCCGCTTCCCACCAATGTTCCCGCGGCCACCAAAAGGTCATCAGAAACAAGCCAAGCCCATAGACGAACGTCAGCAGCCCCGACGGACGCGGTCCGCGTACAACTGCGAACCCGACCAACCCCACCGCGATCCAGCCACCGATCACTGCCGCCTCGGGCAGGTCGAACATGAGCGCCGCATAGCTCCCCCCGATGGCCAGGAGCGTTGCCTCGCGCAAGCCCACGCTGGTGGGCTGCATCGAAACGGGAAGCGGCTGGGATTCTTCTTCACTCACGGGCAATGTACTCACAGAAACTCCATTACGACTCAGCCCAGTGTGCGCGAGATGCAATTGCCGCCGCCACTCCGGACCGGCACCACTTCCGCTTCCTGATGAGCACCTCC
>CAZNQC010000407.1:0-1857 GCA_964574825.1 uncultured Sphaerobacteraceae bacterium
TCGGGGACCGAGACGATCCCTACGCGGTCATCTCCCGAGTGGGACACCAACTGGCCGGGGCCAGCGGCTTGGCGGACCTGTTGCCCCAACTGGTGCGGCTCACGGCCGAGTCGTTGCGACTCCCCTACGTGGCGCTCTACCTGGACCGGACGCAGGGTTTGGAGCTGGTGGCTGCCGTCGGGAGTCCCACGGGCACCTCCCAGCGATTCCCGCTCGCCTGGCAGGGCCAACCGGTTGGCGCACTCGATGTTGCGCCGCGTGGACCGGGCGAACCGTTCAACGCGGCAGACCGGCGGCTGCTGGAGGACCTCGCCAGCCAGATCGGACTGGCCGCCCACGCCGTGACCCTGGCCCAGGATCTACAGGCGTCCCGGGAGCGGATCGTAACGAGCCGGGAGGAGGAGCGGCGGCGATTGCGGCGGGATCTGCACGATGGGTTGGGCGCCCAACTGGCGGCCCTGATGATGCAGGCTGGTATTGCCCGCTCGCAGGTGCGGATCGATCCGGCCAGGGCCGAGGCCGAACTCGATCTGCTGCGGGATGAACTCAAGGTGGCTCTGGCCGAGATTCGGGAACTGGTCCAGGGGTTGCGTCCACCGGCGCTGGACGAACTGGGGCTGGCGGGGGCACTCCGATCCCGGCTGGAACGGCTGGGGCGGGGTTCTTCCGAGCACCCCCTGGCGCTGAACGTCGAGATCGCCGAGCCGCTGCCGCCGTTGACCGCCGCCACCGAAGTCGCGGTCTACCGCATCGTGGAGGAGGCGGTGACGAACGTGCTGCGTCACGCCCGGGCTTCGACCCTGCAGGTGGTGATCCGGCATGAACCAGCCACGCTGGAGGTAATGGTGCGAGACGATGGGGTAGGCATTCCGGCGGACCGGAGCAGTGGAGTTGGCTGGCAGTCGATGCGGGAACGGACGAGTGAACTGGGTGGCAGCATCGTGGTGGGGCCAGGACCGGATGGCCAGGGGACGAGCGTGCAGGCGCGGTTCCCACTGGAGGTGACATCATGAGTGACGGTCCGCTCCGGATTCTGCTGGTGGAGGACCATCCGCTCTACCGGCGAGGATTGCGCACGCTGCTGGGGGGAGTTCCCGATTTCGACGTGGCGGGCGAAACGGGCGATGGGAGCGAGGCGGTACGCCTGGCCGCCGATCTCCGCCCAGATGTGGTGTTGATGGATCTGCAATTGCCCGGCCAGAGCGGGATCGCGGCGACCAGGGAGATCGTGACGGCCCAGCCTGAGGTGCGGATTCTGGTGGTGTCGCTCTTCCGCGACGAGGACTCCGTGTTCTCGGCGTTGCGGGCGGGTGCGCGCGGGTACATCCTGAAGGATGCCGGCGAAGATGAGGTGATCCGGGCCATTCGTTCGACGGCGGCCGGAGAGTCGCTGTTTTCGCCGGAGATCGCTTCGCGGGTGCTGGCCTGGTTCGCCCAGGTGCGGCCCACCGCCCCGGAAGTCTTTCCGGAATTGACCGATCGCGAGCGAGACATCCTGCACCTGATTGCGAGTGGCAAATCGAATGCCGCCATCGCCGCCGAGCTGTCGCTGAGTGTCAAGACCGTCGCGAACAACGTCAGCAACATCTTCGGCAAGCTGCAGGTGAGCGACCGGGCCGAGGCGATCGTGCGGGCACGCGATGCCGGAATGGGCCGCGCCCCGGGTTGAGACATCCGGAGCGCGTGGATCCGTTTCTTGCAGACGCCGGGTGAGGTGCCCCTATGCCGCTGGGGTGGCCTCTGGCGTGGCGGAAAGATCGACGAGGATGGTGGCGGCTTCGTCGGAGTCCAACAGGGCGGTGGAGATGAGGATCACCTCGCCGTCGGTGCGGTTCTCAGCGTAGTGGATCATGCCTT
>CAZNQC010000408.1:0-1851 GCA_964574825.1 uncultured Sphaerobacteraceae bacterium
AAGCGGATGTGATCGGCCGAGTCGTACGAGCGGATGTCGTGGCCCAGCGCATCGTAGACGACCCGGCCTGGTCCCACCGCGCGCGCCCAGGCGACAGGATGCACCACGTCCTCGTAAGTGTGCGTCGCCAGGATCGTGTTGCCAGGTTCGACGTCCAGATAGCTGTACATCTCATCGAAGACGTCGATGCTGCCCAGCCCGGCCACGATCGGGTGGGCATCAATCGCAACCGCCACCGTTGCCTGTGAGATTGGCGGGTGCATCGAGGTGCCAACCACCCATTCGCCGCCAAGCCACGGTCGCCAGGCGGGCCATTCCTTGAACGCTGCCGCCGAGAGATGGAACGCCAGCAACGGGACGCCGCGCTCGCGAAGGGTATCCAGCGTCGCGAATCCTGTGTTCCAGGCATCGTCGTCGGCATCATCGGCGCAGGGAGCACCGTTGGCGGCGTTCACCACCAGGAGGTCGGCACCGTCGAGGTCGCCGACGGTGCGTGGATGGGTGCTGCGGATGCGAGCGTCGATCCCGATCTCACCCAGAATCTCGGCAATCCGTTGCGAGGTTGCGGCGTGGTCGTGCCATTTACCGTCGTAGCGATCGGCACCGGTAAGAATGATGGCGGTGGTCATCGGTCGTCCTCCTGTTGGCCTGGCACCGGCACTCGCGCCGGCAACAGACCTTCCTTCTTCAGTTCCGCCCAGAGTTCATCGGGAATCGGAGTTTCCAGCCAGCCGAGATTCTGGCGAACTTGCACCGCTGTGGCCGGTCCGGTCAACAAACCCGTGACGGCCGGATGGGTGAGCGGGAACTGGATCGCGACAGCGGCCATTGGCACGCCGAACCGGCGGCAAACCTCGCCGATGGCCGCGACCTGCCGCACCTCGTCCTCGCTCATCGGGCGATAGAAGATCTGCGGATCGGGCATGCCTTCGATCAGGCCGCCGTGCAGCATCTGGGCGACCTGGACGGCGATACCGCGGTCCTGCGTGATGTCGAAGAGCTCGTCGAGCGCGTCCTGATTGAGCAGGGAGTAGCGTCCGGCCAGCAGGAAGACATCGAACTCTCCCTCCTGGGCGAACCGGGCCAACGGCGAGGCCTGGGTCATGCCGACGCCAACCGCCGCGACGACACCCTGGCGGCGCAGATCGATCAGGGTGGGAAGGGCTTCGTGCAGGGCAGTTTCGTAGTTGTCGTCGGGGTCGTGGATGAAGAGGGTGTCGAATCTGTCTATCCCAAGGCGCTGCATCGACGTCTCAACTGACCGGAGGATGCCGTCCCGCGTGAAGTCGAAGTGATGACTGCGGCCGTAGCCATCGGCGGTGACATCATCGACCAGGCGCCCGACCTTGGAGGAGAGGATGTACTCGTCGCGGGGAACACCGGTCAGCGTGCGGCCGACGCGGAGTTCGGAGAGGCCGTTGCCGTACATCGGGGCGGTGTCGAAGGTGCGGATGCCCTCCTGCCAGGCGGTGAGAATGGTGTCTTCGGCCTGGGCATCGGTGATATCCATGTGGGAGATGGAGGCGCAACCGAGTCCGACCGGCGGCAGGTTGGGCGCATTGAGGCGATAGGGGTTGAACATGCGGGGTGGGCGATCCTTTGCGAGAGATGTGACTTGCCATTGGGCAGCAGCGCTCCAGGCATCTTACCGAACAATGTCTCGCCATGGGTCAACGGAATCCGTTCTCTATCGGCTCCTAACACGAGCTCGCGTTGGGATCGTGGAACAGGAATGAGTGAACTGTCGAAACCCTGTGCGCGGACCAGAAGTGGGGGTATCGTCAGGCTGGAGGTTCGCGCGCGTTGCGGGGGAGATTGACCTGCTGGGGGTGGGCTGGCACCATACGGTTG
>CAZNQC010000409.1:0-1848 GCA_964574825.1 uncultured Sphaerobacteraceae bacterium
CTCGAAACTGGTGGCGAGATTTCGCCTCCTCGATGCGTACGATAGGTAGGGATCGGAAACAACCCGGTCCCACCACTCAGCCAGAAACGACGTTGCCTGCCCCCTGCAACTCAGTCATCGTCACTCGCCAGGTCGATCAAGAGCCGCCCCTCCATCATCGAAAGGACCCGCCGATGCCCACTTCCCTACCAACCACCCTCTCTATTCCTTGCTCACCACTCATTCCTCGTCCAGCGCTTAGTCGCGGTAAGTCCGCGGTAATTCAACCCAAGAAGCCCATGAAATCAACGATTCTCGATTTATCGAATTAAAGAATTACCGCAATGCGAATCGCCGCCACCATCTCCCCGGCAGGCCACGCGAAGCAACCGATCCATCCGCCCAGGTCGTCAGGGCAACACGGTCTCAACCGGCTCGGTGAGCGGATCCTTCACGCCGCGGCGCTCGGTCCAGAGCAGCACCAGCACCGCCAGCAGCATCACCGCCCCGCAGAACACGAACGCCAGTTGGAAGCCGAAGCTGGCCGCCAAACCGGCCCCGACCAGTGGACCCGCAAACCCGCCAATCGAGGTCGCCGAGGCCATCAGCCCGAAGATCATTCCGCGCCGCTCGGGCGGGGTATTGTTCGCCAGCAACGCATTCGCCGCCGGAATCGTGCCCCCAGCAAACACCCCGAAGGCGGCCTGCAGCGCAATCAACTGCCACGGATGGTTTGCCAGCGCCATCGGCAGGTAGATCAACCCGGAACCGAGCAGGCACCCCAGCAAAATCATCCGGTGCCCGGTCCTGTCGCCCAGCCGCCCCAGCACAATCGACGAAATGGCACTGGTGACTCCCAGCACACCCAGCGTCACTCCGGCCAGGGAAGACGACGCGCCCGTCAGGTGCCCGGCGAGTTGCTCTACGTAGAGCGGCATGATCGGCTGCACTGCCGCCGAGGCAAATCGCACCGCCACCATCGTGAAGGTCAGGCCCAGCAGCACCGGCGCCAGCAGCATCTTCCAGTTGTTGCGGAAACTGCTTTTCTTCTGGGCCGCCCGGGACTGGGGCTTGAAATTCTCCCGCACCAGGAACAGCGTCACGATGCCGCTGGACAGCATCATCCCCGAGGCAATCCCGAAGGTCGCCCGGTATCCGGCCTGGTCAGCCAGGAAACCACCCACCAGCGGCCCCAGCGCCGAACCGGAGAACACCGCCGTTTGGATCAGTCCCAACCCGAAGCCCAACCGCTCCTTCGGGGTCGTCGTCGAAACGAGAGCGGTCGCGGCCGTCACCGTGCCGGTGAACATCCCCTCGATCATCCGCAGCCCCAGCAGCTGCCACGGCGCAGTCGCAAACCCCATCAGGCCAATGGTGACGAACGCCGCGAACTGGGCCCGCATCAGCATCGGCTTCCGGCCCACACGGTCTGCCATCACCCCCCAGATCGGCGCGGTGATTGCCATCGTCCCGGCCCCGGCCGCATTGATCACACCACTCCACAGCGCCTGCTCGCTGACGGTATCCACCCCCAGGTCGCCCAGGAAGAACGGCAGGAACGGGGCCCGCAACGAAAACGCGACGATGGAGAGCAGCTGCGCAATCCAGATCGCGTAGAGATTGGTCCGCCAGTTGATTGGCCCCTTGCCCGGACGGCTGAGCAACGATCCGACCAGATCGCGTCCCACCCCACTCTTCCGCTGCTCCTCACGCGCCGATTCACGCCGCAGGGCAGCATCACCCACCCCACCATTCGCGTCGTCGGACTGGCTGGAGAACAGTGGCAATCGGGGTTGGAACGGAAATGCCTGGATCAGTCGCGCCATAACCCCGGGAGTCTAGCGCCGTTCCGGGTCCCGGGCAATTCCG
>CAZNQC010000410.1:0-1836 GCA_964574825.1 uncultured Sphaerobacteraceae bacterium
GTCGGCCTCGACGATGACCCGGGCGGTTGCGCCACCATCCTTGACTGGCTGGACCGCCAATAAGGCCGCAGCTCAGGAAGGATCGCTGCAATCGCCCGGTAGGCAGAAACCTCCAACGCCACACTTCTCCACTGCCTTACCGCAAACAGGCATTTGGCAGCCCTTCACCACCATTTCCGACAATTGTAGTCAGACATGTCATATCTGACATATGATGCACGTGCCGGCTCCTGACGAGGGGCCGCTGGTTGTCGCACATCAGGTACCTGGTGTGGACGTGAAGGTGAACGTTTGACGTGAGAGACCGGCGAAACGCACGAAGTCCAGAACGGGAGTCGTTCCCGCCAGCCACTGATGCCGAGATGACGACCACGGAATTGCGGGACCTGGCGCAATCCATTACCGCCACGCGCAAGCGAGCCCGCTTGACCCAACGTCAGGTCGCCTCGTTGATGGGCACCGACCAGGGCAATATCGCCCGGCTCGAAAGCGGCCGGCATCAGCCCTCGGTACGCATCCTGCAACAGTTTGCCCGGGCCACGAATACCAGCCTGAGATTCGTGTTCGAGCCGGTTCCATCGCGTCCCCAACCCGAGAAAGTGAATCCGACCATGCTGACCATGTCTCCCACCAGCCGCCGCGCCCTGCTGGGCGGCTCCGCAACCCTCGCCGCCC
Source organism: uncultured Sphaerobacteraceae bacterium (assembly GCA_964574825.1). Lineage (GTDB taxonomy): Bacteria > Chloroflexota > Chloroflexia > Thermomicrobiales > UBA6265 > JACCYX01. Next base: position 676 of record CAZNQC010000410.1, read on the forward strand.
TGTTTGCCGCCACCGGTCGCAACCGGCAGGTATCCGCGCAGGATGCCACCGCCGCCGCAAGTGCTGTCAGCGACTACGCCTGGACGCCCCCCGCCTACGACCCGGAGCAGCCGCTCTTCACCGTCCTCGAACGGACGGCTGAGACGATCCGTGTCGAAACGGCCGTCGACGGTGTCATCGAGGTACCCGCCAACCCCCAGCGAGTGGTCACCACCAACCTCGACTACATCCCGCTCTACGAACTCGGGATCGCCGAAGTGCTGGTCGGTGTGGGGCTCAACGGCTACGAGGATGTCCTTGAACGGGCCGGTGCCCTCACCAACGAGATGCATGCCGCCCTGGCCGATGTCGCCCGGATCACCGAACCATGGGAACTCGACATCGAGCAGGTGCTGGCCCTCCAGCCAGATCTCGTGCTGGGCGATACCGTGGAGCAAAACGACGACGTCTACAACGGCATTTCGTCGCTGGTGCCCTTCATCCGCCGTCCACGTCGCGTCACCGATGTGCCCCGCGCGGCGGTACGGGACTTGGGAGCGCTGTTCGACCGGGCAGACGTTGCCGACGAGTTGATCGCCGAGCACGAGACGTTCGTGGCCCGCGCCCGGGAAGCGATTGCTCCATTCGCTAAAGGCAAGAAATTCCTGGTGATGTACTACATGCCCGACACCGCCCAGGTGGCGATCATTCCCAGCTATTACGACTTCGATGGCAGCATCAACACGCTGGCCTATGCCTACCCGTTCCACCGCGAACTGCTGTTGACCCCCACCAGCTTCGGCGAAAAATTGGCCGATGCCGACGATCGCAACTCCTACACCTACGACATTGCCGTGGAGCAGATCGACCTGGTCGACGCCGACCACATCTTCGTGCGCTTCGGCGGCGACGAGTTCCTCGACCTACCGATCGTGCACCAGACCACCGCTGGCAAGGCCGGAAACATCCACATTTTCGATGAGGTTGCCAGCAATTATGGCCTGGCCGGCACCCGCGACCAGATCGCCTGGATCGTCGAAACGGTCACCGGCGAACCCTTCGCCTGAGCAGCACGAGGTCCGGGAGCCCATGGTGCCCGATGGGCTCCCGGACCTCGTCAACCCAGTTTCGAGTTGCATCTCAGTCGCTCGTCACCAGATATTCCACCGGTTCGCCGTCGAG
>CAZNQC010000411.1:0-1817 GCA_964574825.1 uncultured Sphaerobacteraceae bacterium
CCGCCCGGCCCCGGATACTGGCCGCAGTCTGCCCCGACACACCCTGCCGAATTGGGCTGGCGCAATCCGACCGAGGAGGTTTGGGGCCGGATCGAGCCGGTCATCCTCGCCGGGCTGGCGACCATTGCCAACGTGGACCTGGCCGTACCGCTCAGGCCAGACATGGACGCGAGCGGCACGCCCCTGCTGGACTCGGTGAACGCCGCCCAGATCGTGGCTGTTACGGACATCGTGACTGGCGCGGCGGACGATACCGTCACGAGCGCGTTGGGGTACGACGCATGGATGCAGGTGACCCTGGCGGATGGAACGTCCGGTTGGGTGCAGGTCGCGGCGCCGAGTTCGTTCGAGACGGGCTCGGACGGTCGACCATCTTCGGTTGACCGCCCGGTATTCCTGACACCCGTCGCGGATTGACGGTCTTCAACCAGCGCTTTTGTATGGAATCCGAGGGATACTCCTGGCTCCATGCGAATCTCGTGGGGAGAATAAGGGTAGGATCGACCGATAGGTCGGCAACTGAGCAGCTACGAGATTGGCGTTTGCTGGATAGCCTGGAGAAATGATGAGCGAACGACCGATTCGATTTGGGGTTATGGCTGATGGGGTTCGAACGCCTGGCGAGCTAATCAGTCTCGCTCAATGGGCAGAGGTCACCGGATTTTCGACCGTGCTGATTCGTGACCATGTGGTGGAGCATACCTTTGGGCATCAACTGGGTCCGCTGGCGGCCATGACTCTGGCAGCTGCGCATACGACATCGTTGCGAATTGGCACGCTTGTTATCTGCAATGACTTCCGGCCACCGGTGCAATTGGCCAAAGAGATCGCAACGCTTGACGTCGCATCTGGCGGTCGAATCGAACTGGGACTCGGTGCCGGTTTTCTCCAACCTGAATACGCTCCGCTTGGTCTTTCTTTCGACCCGCCAGGAGTTCGCGTCTCACGGCTCGAAGAGTCGGTCCAGCTCTACAAGCTGCTCTTCACGGGAAAACCGGTGACATTCAATGGGGAGCACTATTCTGTTCAGGACTTCAGGAGCTTTCCCGTACCGATCCAACCGACCGGAATTCCGATCCTGATCGCCGGATCGGGAGAACGAATGCTGAAGCTGGCTGCCCGGGAAGCCAATACTGTAGGAATTCAGACTGCCGCTACGACCTCAAGTACGGTAGACGATCCCACTAATCGGTTCGCGGAGGCAGTCCAGCGGAAAGTGGATATTGTGCAAGCGACGGCAGGAAACCGATTTCCGCAGATTGAATTGAATACCACGATAAGCATTGAAGTCACTGATGACCGCGAGTCTGGAGCACGGAGGATCATTACCCAACGCGGGTGGATTGGCGTTGACGTGGACGATGTCCTCCAGATGCCTGGTTACCTGATTGGCTCACTTCCTGAAATTGCCGACCAGGTTCGCCGCCGCCGGGATCGCTTCGGGCTTTCGTATCTGGTCGTTAGCCAGGCACAGTCCCCGCTGATTGCCCCCATCGTGGCGGAGCTCACAGGCACCTGATCCCCGCATTCAGGCAATGTTGTCGTCGGTCGTCGACAAATTCGGTCACGATCGTCGGGCTCGCCAAGGGCAGGAAGACTCCCGCTGATGCGCGAATGGAGTGATCCGTTCAGCTTCGCGCGAGCCGTTCGCCCGCATATTTCTGGCTCCGGCTGGCCAGGACAACTTGGTCAGCCAGATTTCCGCACTCCAGCGATCTGCACCTCACCCTACCCTGCGGCTTCGAAACCTGCGATTTCAGACTCGATCAGGTCAACGAGTTCCTGCATGCCTGCCGTGTCGAAGATGAGGCGAGCTC
>CAZNQC010000412.1:0-1814 GCA_964574825.1 uncultured Sphaerobacteraceae bacterium
CCGCGGCGCTGGCCGGTCTGCTGTCGGGCAAGACTGGCGCGAAACCGGGCAGCAACACTGTCGTCATCCTCAGCGGCGGCAACATCGACGCCGCAAAGCTCGCAACCCTGCTCCAGCCCTGACGGTCATTCCCGCTATCCCGTGCGATGAGCGACCGGCAATAGATTCGTGGACGAATCGGGGAGGGGCGGACCCCCGGCCGACCAGACACGAAAATCTCGATGGATGGTCGAGGCGGCTGGTGTCCGCCCAGCACTGTTGCCGGTCACGCTATGCCGAAGGGTGAAGCACCGGATGAGCCTGCGGAGAGTCTGACTGATAGAGTTCTTCACGCCGGGCATTGACGATCGACGCGACATTGTTGTCTGGCATCCCCAGCGTTCGCAGCATGTATCCCACGCATTCCAGACCAGCTTCGAACTCGGGCTGGATGATCTCGTCCGCGCCCGCCTCCTGGAGCACCCGCACCTCGTCGCGAGATACCGCGCGGGTAATGATCGTGATCCCTGGATTGAGCAGGCGAGCCCGGCGAATGGCCGCCCGCGAGGCCAGCAGGTCGGACACGGTGACGACCAGCACGCTGGCGCTGTGAATTCCGGCCCTCACCAGCATGTCTTCGGTGCCCGCATCGCCATAGAAGGCGAGGATGCCGCGTTCGCGTAGTTCCCGCGTTCTGGCTGGATCGACTTCGATCACGGTGTATGGGAACTCCTGCTCGGCGAGTACGTCGCCCAGCACTGCCCCAACCCTGCCGTAGCCGCAGAGAATCACGTGATCGACATCGGTGCTGGGAGGGGGTTCGGCTCCAACTTCGAGCGACTCCTTGATCTGCACGCCAGGCAGGTGATTTGCCAGGCTGGCCAGATAGGGCGCGAAGTGGAGCGTGAGTGGCGTCAGCAGGATCGAGCCGAGCGCGACCGCCAGGATCAGGGCGTACTGGTCGTTGGCGATGATGCCCTTGGTGAGGCCCAGCCCGGCCAGCACGAAACTGAATTCACCCATCTGCGCCAGCAACACGGCGCTGTAGGTGGCGGTGCGATGGTTGACCCCGGTGGCCAGCATCGCCCCGCCAATCAGCACCAGCTTGCTGAGAACCAGAATCGCGAGCAGGGCAAGGATCACCCAGGCATGGTGGAACACGTAAACGGGTTCGAGCAGCATGCCAACTGAAACGAAGAAGAGTGAGGCAAAGAGATCGCGGAGGGGAATGACCTCCGTTAGCACCTGCGTGTCGAACCCCGACTCTGACACCATCAGGCCTGCCAGGAACGCCCCAAGCGCAATCGAGAGCCCTGCCTGCTCGCTGGCGAGAGCAGTCCCAAGTGCCACCAGCACGATCATGACGAGGAACAGCTCGCGCGATTCCGTCCGTGCAACCGCTCGGAACAAATGCGGAGCCAGTTTGGCCCCAGCCACGATCACCAGGACGAGGGCGATGGCGGCGGTCCCGAAGGATCTCACCAATGACCAGGCGAGATGGTCGTGATCGTTGGTCAGCACCGGCAGGAAGGCGATGATCGGAACGAGGCTGAGGTCCTGGACGATGCCGACTCCCAGTGCCGCCCTGCCATGCGGGCTGATCAACTCCCCCCGCGCGGCGAGGAGCTTCAGCGCCACGATGGTGCTGGAGATGGCAAAGGCCCCGCCCAGCAGCACCGACGCCTGCCATGTCCAGCCGATCGCCATGCCGGTCAGGGCGCCGATGATGATGGTTAACGGCACCTGCACACCACCGGTGACAAGCGCCACCCGGCGGACATGGTTCAGCTCGGAGAGCGAGACTTCCACGCCGATGCTGAACATGAGGAACGCAA
>CAZNQC010000413.1:0-1789 GCA_964574825.1 uncultured Sphaerobacteraceae bacterium
CTACCATGACTGCCGGGCGCACGTCGATTTCCGTGCCCTCAACTCTGAACCCCTTTGAGGCAATGATTTGTGTGGACAGCCGGGGCGTTGGCGGATAGGCTACCGATATCGTACTCAGATGCTGAGTACGATAGTGCTACAGGCAAGATTTGCGTATCAGGAGGGGATATGGCTGCTCTGTCATCGGTCCGGTCACGCGTGCTCGGACTTTTCATGCTCGCCATGCTGGTCGTCACGCCGTTCGGCGCGTCGTCCGCGGTGGCGCAGGTCACCTGTGAAGCGGCGGCTGCCAGCAGTGGGGGAGGATCATCGTCGGTGCCGGCGACCCCGGAGGCGCTGGCGGCCGAATTCCCGGAGGACGGCGGTGAACTGACCGTCTTCGCGGCGGCCTCGCTGGTCGATGCCTTCGGTGAGATCGTCACCGACATCCAGGACGCGAACCCGAACGTCTCGATCACGGTGGAAACGGCCGGTTCGCAGGCGCTGGTCACCCAGTTGCAGGAAGGCGCCTCGGCTGACGTGCTGGCCACGGCCAACACGTCCACGATGACCACTGCGGTGGAAAGCGACCTGATCGACGGCGATCCGCTGGTCTTCACCGGCAACCGCCTCGTGATCGTCACCCCGGACGACAATCCGGCTGGCATCACGTCGCTCGACGACCTCGCCAACGATGGCGTGCGGGTCGTGCTGGCCGCGCAGGAAGTGCCGGTTGGCTCCTACTCGCGCACCAGCATCTGCAAGTACGTCGACTCGGATGCGGCGCCGGAAGGCTTCCTCGACGGCTTCAACGCCAATGTGGTCAGCGAAGAACTCGATGTCCGCGACGTGCTGGCCAAGATCCAGCTTGGCGAAGGTGATGCCGGTCTCGTCTATGCCAGCGATGCCGTGGCGGCCGAAATCAACGGCTCCCCGGTTGGGGTGGTCGAGTTCCCGGAAGCGGTCAACGTGACAGCGGTCTACCCGATCGCGCCGGTGGCGGGCGGCAATGTCGACCTGGCCAACGCGTTCATCGCCTACGTGCTAAGCCCGGAAGGCCAGGCCGTGCTCGAGTCCTACGGGTTCGTCTACCCGTAGGCATCGGGTATCGCGTATTGCCTGGAGACTCACGTTGTCGTTGGCGTGGAGTCTTCATGGAACCATCCAGATCGACCTGCGGTCGATGCGTTTCGCGCGGGGACTCTTCGCGTTGCTCAGAGTGACGAAGGTGCGTTGCTCCAAGGGGGACCATTCATGCAGATCAGTGCTCGCAACCAGTTGTCCGGCACCATTACCGCGATTGAGGCGGATGGGGTGACGGCCGAAGTGACGATCGACATCGGCGGCGGCCAGCTCGTGACCGGTGTCATCACCAAGGGGTCGGTCGAGCGGCTCGGCCTGAAGGTTGGGTCGCCGGCTGTGGCGGTGATCAAGGCGACCGACGTGTTGTTTGGGGTCGAAGAGGGAGAATCGCGGTGAGCAACGCCCGTCATCATCTGCTGTCCATGCTGCTGCTGGTGGCCCTGACAGTGTTCGGCGCCGTCGGGTCGGTGGCCGCGCAGGCCACGCCGGAAGCGACGGCCGATACGATCACCATCATTGGTGGGGCGGAGTCGCCAGTCACCTTGTCGGTGGCCGACCTGCAGGCGCTGCCGACGGAAACGGTCGACGTCACCTACACAGCCAGCGGTGAGCCGCAGGAGCACAGCTTCACCGGCACCCCGTTGCTGGGTGTGCTCGAGTCGGTTGGCCTGCCGTGGGATGAAGATGCGCGGAATCCGTGGCTGGGGCACATCGTGCTCGTCACGGC
>CAZNQC010000414.1:0-1774 GCA_964574825.1 uncultured Sphaerobacteraceae bacterium
CTACTTCCTCTGCTCGTTCGAGATCGCCATCATCAGTCGGCATCGGTGTCACCAGCACCTTGTCGATCCGGATCCCGTCCATGTCGACGACTTCGAAGGTAAACCCGTTCCAGGTGAACAACTCCGCCACCTGTGGAATGTGACCGAGCTGGTCCATCACGAAACCGGCGACGGTCTCAAAGCGGCCTTCATCCTCACCCGGCAGCGAGTCGAGGTGGAGAATCTCGCGGACTTCATGGGCCGGAAACACACCATCCAGCAACCACGAACCATCCTCCCGCTGCACACCGCCACGCACATTGGTTCGGTGTGGATCGTCGATCTCCCCCACCAGGTCCGAGAGGATGTCGTTGAACGTGAGGAGGCCCTCCACGCCGCCGTACTCGTCGACCACGATCGCCATTGGGGCACCCTGATGCCGCATCGAATCCGCCACCTTCACGATCGGCGAAATCTCCGGCACGAAGAGCGCCGGCACCATTGCGTCGCGAATGTCGGTCGACTCACCGCTGATCTGGCGGCGCCACAGGTCACGCGCGGCGACCACGCCAACCACGTTGTCGGAATTCCCTTCGCAGACGGGATAGTAGCTATGCGGTGAGTGCCGCATCACCACTTCCTGTTCCTCGCGGGTATCTTCCAGGTCGATGAGTTCGATCCGGTGGCGCGGGGTCATCAATTCGCTTGCCGAACGATTTCCGAAGTCGAAGATGCCCCGGACCATGGCGTGTTCATATTCCTCAAACACCCCGGCGTCGGCACCCTGCCGCAGCATCATCTGGATCTCTTCTTCCGTCACCTCCGGTTCGTTGGAATCCTTGATCCCAAGGAGCCGGATCACGGCGTCGCTGGAGACGGCCAGGAGTCCGACGATCGGTGCGGTGAACTTCGAAAGGAGGGTCATCGGGGGCGCGACGAGGATGGCGATCGCCTCCGGATTCTGGAGCGCCAGTCGCTTGGGTACCAGTTCACCGATGATGAGGGAGAGATACGTCACCACCACCAGCACGAGGATCAGGGCGATCTGGTTGGCATAGGCATCGACGAAGGGAAGTTTGCGGAGGAGACTGCCCAGTGGTCCGGAGAGGCGAGCACCACCGAAGTAACCGGTGATGATCCCGATCAGCGTGATGCCGATCTGAACCGTGGAGAGTATCCGCGTGGGATCTTCGGCGAGGGTCAGGGCAGCCCTGGCGCCGGAACTGCCTTCATCCGCGCGGCTCTGCAGCCGGGAAGGGCGGGAGGAGACGATTGCCAGTTCGGACATCGCAAAAAGGCCGTTGAGAAGTATCAACAGCAGGAGAATCGCAAGATCCAGTGCGGCCAAGTTGTGTGGAGCCTTTCGGATGAGATCCGGGATGACGAAACCCCGGGCAGTCGCGTTCCATGCGCGCGACACCAGTGTGCATCCTCGTTTGGTCACCTCGCAACTGGCCCAGATCTCGACAACCGTTCACGTCTGAGGGGAATGGTGCTGTACGGACCGACCTCCCAAGCCTGAGCAGGGAGCGAACAGGCACGACCTGGCGCGGCAGCCTGTGGTGAGCCAGGTCGAGTTCATCGGACCTGTTCACCGCGATCCCTCACTACTGATCCTTAGGGGGCGACTCGCGGTTGCGCATTCAGACTGGAACAGCACGCTGTGGAACCAACCAGCCAGCGGACACGCCGCTTCTGCGATGCCCCAGCAGCTCCCCACGCGTCCTTGAGCAGCTTCGTCACGCCACTCAATCCCGCGAACGTACAGCCAATCTGAAAACAGGTGGCGAGATTT
>CAZNQC010000415.1:0-1772 GCA_964574825.1 uncultured Sphaerobacteraceae bacterium
TGGGCATGGCGGGGAGCGAGACGGTCACGCCGCGATCATCCAGGAAGGTCCAGCCGGTTTCTGGTGAGGCTTCCTGGGCCGTGGCCGGGTGAATCAAGACGGAGGATGCGGCAACACCAGCCGCCGAGGCCACGAGACGACGTCGATTCATGTGGAGTGTCCTTTGCTGAATCCGGATGGGAACAATGCCGGGGATATTGTTGACTGATTTCGTCGGATACGCAAAGCGGCTCGGGGTACACATCTGTTCACGGATAAGGGGACGGGCCGACCTTCCGAGCCTGAGAAATGAGGTTGGCATGCGGCCCCTGGCTCGGATGTGTCGGCCCCTACGGGCGTCAAGCGATTCTCGGCCTGCGCCGCATCCCCAACTCCGAACACTTGCGGGTACACATCTGTGCAGGAGCCCTGAATCTGCTTCAGGTAGAGCTGGTTCCACCCGGGTTTGAACAGGTGCTTGAGTGGGAGGCGATCCGAGGATCCAGGAGTCAATTTCCAGGGCCTCTTGCGGTGAGCGGCGTTCTGGCTCACCATGCCCGCACACAAGACCCGACCGGGATGCACATACCTTCGATCGACGGATGCTCCGAACGAGAGGAGATGCAGACGATGACCGGCTCACTGACCACGGAAGAGATTGCCAGATTTGACCGTGAGGGGTATCTCGTGCTCCGCGGGGTGCTGGACAAGGACTCGGTGCTGGACCCGATCAGCACCGAGTACGCGGGCGTGCTCGATCGCCTGGCGACACACCTGCACGATTCAGGCCAGATCGCCTCTACCTACATCGACCTGCCGTTCTCCGAGCGACTGACGCAGATCTATGCCGAAACCGGCAAAGACCATGCGCAATACTTCGATTTCACCCTGCCACAGGGGGCGACGAAAGCCGACACTCCCTTCTGGACCGGCCCGGCTGTCTTCGCTCTGCTGCGCAACGAGGCCATTCTCGACGCGGTCGAGTCGTTGATCGGACCAGAAATCTATGCAAACCCGGTGCAGCATGCTCGCCTCAAGCCGCCCGAGCATTTGCTGCGGAGCCGGTCCGCGACCGGGGAAGCTCCGAACAACGCGACCCCCTGGCACCAGGACAATGGAGTCGTGACCGAAGACGCGGACGAGACCGACATGATCACGGTCTGGTTGCCGTTGACGACGGCGACGGTCACGAACGGGTGCCTGGTCGTCCAGCCACGATCGCACCATGATGGGTTGCTGCCGCATTGTCCGAGCGATTCGGCCGCGTCGAACCGCAATGGCGGAACAGCAGGGTTGCACATTCCGGATACGTTTCTGGCTACCCCGGACCAGGAGGTGGACCTGGAGATGGAGGCCGGTGACGTCCTGCTCATGCATCGGCGCACCCCTCATGCATCGCATCGCAATCGGAGCGATCATGTCCGATGGAGCTTCGACTTGCGGTACAACCCGACCCATCAGCCGTCCGGCCGGTCTGCGTTCCCCGGATTTGTGGCCAGAAGCGCCAGCGATCCGGCGGCCGAACTGCGCGACCCGCTTGCCTGGACCGATCTTTGGCTGGAGGCGCGTGCCCGCGTGAGTGGTGCACCATTGCCCGCCTTCAATCGCTGGGACCGCTCGGCGGTGACCTGCGCCTGACGAATGGGACTGGCGGCCGCAGGAGATACGTGGGGATCGATGGGTTGACGCGCGCGGTTGCGTCGTGACGGTCAACAGTGGCTGCCCGCAGGAGATCAGATGAAAATCACGGATATCAAGGTCGAGACAGCGATCGTGCCAGTGGAACACCAGTT
>CAZNQC010000416.1:0-1763 GCA_964574825.1 uncultured Sphaerobacteraceae bacterium
GCAGGGTGATGGGAATCGCCAACAGCAGCAGCACACCTACCAACGAGCCATAAAACGCGCCAACGGCCACGTCGTCGAACGCATCCAGTGAAAACTGGAGGATGGGGCGGGCGAGGTAGGGGAGGAGGGCGCTCCAGACGGCAGCTACGGCTGTGATGCAATAGAAGAGCCAAACGCGCGGGAATCTGTCGGCCAATCGGCCGCCGATCCAGTAGCCAATGGCGAGAAAGGTCATGGTGAGCCCGATGACGTTGGCCCAGATGAAGGTCGAATCACCGAAGAAGGGCGCGATGAGGCGGCTCAGGCTCAGCTCGGTACCAATGCTGGTCATACCGCCAAGAAACACGATGAGGCCAATGTAGATGTCATCGCCACGAGACAATCGTGGTTCGACGTGGTGGTTTGCCGTTGGTTCCGTGATCACGCAGCCCGCCCGGTAGCTCGACATATCCGGCGATGGTCCACCGGTTCGACCATCCGAGTATACGGGTCCGAACGAACTTCGGTCCGTGCCGACACCACTCGCATGGACAGACCGTTGAAGATGGTGAACGGAGGTGGAACGTGACGGTCGGGACAGAATGCAAACAATGATGGCGCCATTCAGGTTTACCGCCCAATGGGCGCTGTTTCCGATGCTGGCCGCGCTGGCCGTAGTGCTCGGTGCGGCGCTGAGTGGTCTGGATGTCTGGTTGACCACGCATCCGGCGAACGACGATCCCTGGTTGGGTCAGGTCATCCATTCTCCCTTGCCACTGATTGTGGTGATCGCGCTCTTGGGACTGATCACCAACTCCTGGACGATTGCCACCCTCACTGGCGCGCTGGCGCTCTCCAGCACGTTCTTCGCTCACGAACTGGCGTCCTCCCGCTGGGCGTCCAGTCATTATGTATCGGTGCAGGACGTGGTCGTGGGCAGTTCACTGGCCCTGATTGCTGGCGGGGCCCTGGGGCTGGCAGCGTGCGTGTGGCATCACGAGGACGGTGTGACCCAGGCGCTGGGAGCGAGCGTGCTGGGCGGTGCGCTGGTGTGGTCGGGGTGGGGCGATCTCGCGGCGGCCAACTGGGCTCGCGATACCGATCAACTTGTGGCCTGGCTATCGCTTGCGCTGGCGGTTCTGGTGATCCTGCGGTGCGGTCAGATCGGCTTCATCGTGCTGGCCGTGATTGGCGCGGCCGTGGTTGCCGGAATGACGACGTTCATCGACGGTGGTGAGCAACTCGACCTCCGATCGATGCTTTCGGACATGTTTCACGGATTTCGGGATGTCGTGAGCCGTCTGCGGCAACGCGTTGGTGGATGACCACAACCTGCGGCATGGCGAAAACACGTCAGCTACCGAACCCGCAGTGCTGGTGCGAACGTACGCGGCATTGCCATGCTCCTCTTAGTGCCGAGTTCGCACAACGTAGCTTATCCGCAAAGCATGGGCCTGCCCCGGCAGCATCCCAATGTCCTACTCCACATCGCCCGCCCATCAGACCCCGAGAAACTGTCAGACCCGAGTGCCTCCCCAGGAAGGACACTCGAGTCTGGCGTCATGATCCAGATTCTCTGCCGCATCAATCGATTCCAAGAGCCTAGGCTTGGCCCGCGGTGTAGTGGACCGTGATATTGCTCGTCTTGAGAAGTTCGCCGCTGACCTTGGCCGACACGTCAAGCAAACCGAGTGCCCTGAGTACATTGATGACCAACCCCTCGCTGGTCACTTCCAGATGCCCCTCGGTGGTCACCAGCAGTTCTGCCGACACTTTCCCCTCAC
>CAZNQC010000417.1:0-1745 GCA_964574825.1 uncultured Sphaerobacteraceae bacterium
CCGCAGTCGTTGACGACCTGCTTGATCGGGTCCTCGATTTCGCTCGTCTGGAACTTGTAGGTGTAGATCTCGCCGGGACGAAGTTCTTCGGTGAATCCGTAGCGCGTGCCGAACTGGACCGACGTCGTCTGGCCCATCGTCTTGCTGGCCGAGAGCTTCAGGGTTGGCACGCCGGCTGCCCAGGCCACCTCATACTCCTCGTCCTTGTTCCGCACCTCATGATCACCAGCATCGAACTTCATCCGAATCCGGAAGACCTTCTCCAGACTGGCCTTGGCGAAAATCTCGTACCACGTCGCGTCGACGATCTTCCATTCGGCAATCAGGTCAACGCCTTCCGCCGTCCCGTCGATGATCTGGAATGGTGCGGTCGGGCGGTTGAGGTCAAGGATGCGCTGGCGCACCTCCTCCTGTGAAAGGACAGCCACGCTGCTGTCCGGTCGTTTGGTGCCGGTGAGTTTGTCCCACAATCCCATGATGCTGGTCTCCTTGTTGGTCTGCCCGGCGGGGTGGCGTCGTTGCCGGAAAAGGGCCGCAGCCGGACACATTCCTACACGTTGGATTCGGCCTGGTGGTTCCCGGTAAGAAGGAAATAGAAAAGAGAAAGGAGAAATTAGTGGGTTGACCCGTGGAGCGACCTGCAATCGGGAGAGATGGACCCAGTGGGGTAGGGGCGGACCTGCCGCGATCAGGCGCACGATATCTCATTCGACAAGCAAGCGGCAGCCTGTGGTGAGCGAAGTCGAATCCATCCGCCCTGCCTGGTGATTCTGGATGGAGAGTCGGCTGGGCGGGGCTAGCGATGGCGGGGGTCGAGGGCGTCCCGCAGGCCGTCACCGAGCAGGTTGAACGACAACACCGTCAGGAAGATCGCCAGGCCGGGGAACACGGTCAGCCACCAGGCACCGAACAGCAGTTCCCGCTGGCCATCCTGCAGCATGTTGCCCCACGACGGCGTCGGAATCTGCACACCGAGTCCGAGGTAGCTGAGGCTGGCTTCCAGAATGATGGCGTACGAAAGCCAGATCGTGGCCTGGACAATGATGATCGCCAATGCGTTTGGAAAAAGATGCCGGGCCATCAAGCGCCCGGGTGACGCCCCAATCGCCCGGGCCGCCGTGACATACTCCTGCCCCTTCAAGGCCAGAAACTGCCCCCGCACCAACCGAGCCGTGCCCGGCCAGGACGAGACACCGATCACGATGATCGTGGTCCGCAGGCTGGGCCGGAACAATGAGGCGGCGGTGATCAGCAGCAGGATCAACGGCACCGCCAGCAGCACATCGGTGAAGCGCATCACCAGATGATCGACCCAGCCGCCGAAGAATCCGGCCATGGCGCCCAGAACGACGCCAATCGCCATGACGATGGTGACCGACATGAAACCTGCCGCCAGTGAGACCTGTCCGCCCTTGATCAGGCGCGAGTAGACGTCGCGGCCAGAGCGGTCCGTGCCCATCCAGTGATCCCATGACGGCGGGAGGTTGCGCGCGCCCGGAATCAACTGGTCGTACGGGTACCGGGCCAGGAACGGTTCGAAAATCGCAATCAGGTAGAAGATGGTGAGGATCACCACTCCCACCATCGCCAGCTTGTTGCGACGCAGACGTCTCCAGACACCAGGTCGCTGGCGGCGGTCGTCGATTTCGAGGGCCGCGACCGCCGCGACCGGAACTGCTGGGGTGAATTCCTCGTTCGTCTCAGGCATTGGCCGGTCCTGTCAGTGAGACGCGGGGATCGAGCAT
>CAZNQC010000418.1:0-1744 GCA_964574825.1 uncultured Sphaerobacteraceae bacterium
CGCTCGTCCTTGACACTGCATCAGCGGTGGCGTATCGTCCACTCAAGTGAAGAACTCAACAGCGATGATCGGAACGAGTACGCATCATCAACGCGGATCGAAGCGAGCCAGGGGCGGTGCAAGCCTGGTGTGAAGCGGATGCGGAATGGATCCGGGAGTTGTGCCCCGAAATGGCCTCAGGGTCAGAGTAGACGGCAACGGTGTCTCCGCCGTTATCCGGAGCCTCGTATCGGTTGTGACGTCCACAGCCCGTACGGTTTGAGTGGGCGATGCCTTATGCGTATCGTCAATAGGGGTGGCACCGCGGAGCGGCTTCAGAAGCCTCCGTCCCTTGGGGATGGAGGTCTTTTTGTTGCCGCTTTTTTTGTTGCCATCACGTGGAGGACACCATGGTCGCGTCAGTTCTTCAAGCCGGATCCCGCCGGCACACGATTCCGCCATTCGCCGAGTTCGCCGCACGTGCTGCCGCTGCTCCCGCCGGAACTCGCAGCATCCCGATCTATCGGGAGATCCTCGCCGATCTGGAAACGCCGGTTTCTGCCTACCTGAAGATCACCGAAGGTCTTCAGCATCCCGGCTTCATTCTGGAATCGGTGGAGGGTGGAATCCGCATCGCCCGCTACTCGTTCATCGGCACCGGCTTTGTCTCCACAGTCACTCTCCGTGATGGTTTGATGGAAGAGGCGACTGCCGATGGCGTCACCACCAGCACCTATTCCGATCCGCTTGAGGCTGTGTCCGGCATCATCGAGCGCTATCAGTCACAGCCGGAACCCGGCCTGCCGTCATTTACGGGCGGCGCCGTGGGGTATCTCTCCTACGACGCCATCCGCCGGTTCGAACCACGGGTGGGTCTCGCCGATGGACCGGGACTCGGCTATCCCGAAGCTCAATACCACGTCGCCGATGCGATGGTGATTTTCGACCACCTCGAACGGAACATGAAGATTGTGGCCCACGTTGTCCTCGGCGACCGGTCGAACCTGAACGCCGCCTACGAGGCCGCTGTTCGTCGCATCGACGAGTTGGAGGAGCGGCTTTCCCGCACCGTTCCGACCTATGAGGTGACGCCTCCGACTAGCGACGTGGCAGTCGTCGATCGATTTGATCCAAACACCTCGCCGGAACGGTACCGGGAAATCGTCACCCGGGCCAAGGAGTACATTCACGACGGCGACATCTTCCAGGTCGTGCTCTCCCAGCGGGTCGATATCCCCACTCAGGCCAATCCTTTCTCCATCTACCGTGCCCTGCGCATGGTGAATCCATCGCCATACATGTTCTACCTGGACTTCGGTGACCGGCAAGTGGTCGGAGCTTCACCTGAACTGCTGGTGCGGCTTGAGGACGGTGTGGTCACCAACCATCCGATCGCCGGCACGCGGCCGCGCGGCGCCACGACAAGGGAGGACCTCGACTTCGAGCAGGACCTGATGTCGGACGAGAAGGAACTTGCCGAGCACATCATGCTGGTCGATCTCGGCCGCAATGACGTTGGCCGGGTGTCGAAGCCGGGTAGCGTTCACGTGCCCAAGCTGATGGAAGTCGAACGGTTCTCCCACGTCATGCACATCGTCAGCCACGTCGAGGGCCAGATTGACGATGCCCGCTACTCGGCGATGGATGCCCTGCGGTCCTGCTTCCCAGCCGGCACCGTCTCTGGCGCTCCCAAGATCCGGGCGATGGAGATCATCGCCGAACTTGAGACCGACCGGCGCGGTGTCTACTCCGGCGCCGTTGGCTA
>CAZNQC010000419.1:0-1742 GCA_964574825.1 uncultured Sphaerobacteraceae bacterium
CCGCGGAGCGAAACGCAACCAGCCAGCAGCACTGGACCGCCATCGCGATCGGTCCAGAACCATGGGGCCAGGCAGTATCCCGGCCGAAGTCCCTCCCAGAACCTGGTACGGATTGGTATTCTGAACGGTGTTCAGCTAACCTATTGACATTCAGTGGTTCGGTCGCTACCATGCGAGTGCGACGCGTTGAACAGCGTTCGGAAAGGTGATCACGTGTCGGGTGCAACGTTGACTGGAGCCGAGGTCCGGCGCCAGCGAAATCGCCGGGAAATGCGCAACGCCATCCTGGACGAGGCCAGCAGGATCGTGGCCGAGGATGGACTGGAGGCGCTCTCGATTCGGGCAATTGCCCGCAATCTGGGATATTCGGCCGGTGCGTTGTACGAGTATTTCCGGGACAAGGACGCCATCATCCATGGGCTCTACTTCAAGGGAGCCGATGGGTTGGGCGCGATGATGACCCGCGCTGTGGCGGAGCTGCCGCCTGGCACCGGCGTTCTTGACGAAATGCGGGTGTTGGCCCGCACCTACCGGGCACACGCCCTGGCCAATCCCGACCTGTTCCGGTTGGGGCTTTCCATGGTGATGTGCGTGGAAGACGGTGAATCCGATCCGGATGACCCGATTTCGCAAGGCGGCTATCCGATCCTGCAGGACGCCATTCTGCGGGGCCAGGCCGAGGGCGTGTTGATCGACGCACCGGCGCCGGTCCTGCTGGCAGCGGCCTGGTCCATTGCTCACGGGTTCGTGGCCCTGGAGCTGACGAACCACATTACGGGTGGAGTCCATCCTGGCCTTCCCCCCGACGACCCCGAAGAAGGGATGGCACGTCGCAATGCCGCCTTCGATGGGGCGATCGAAGCCTTTCTCCACGGAGTGGCCCGGCGGTAATCAGTTCCGCGGGTAACCCTCACACATAGTCAGAGTCCTGATTGCCTGCGCTGCCATGGGTGGTGTGGGAAGGGTTCCTGTTGCCGGAAGAACGTTTTGGAGCACCGGTTCGCACGAGATGGCGAACCCGGCCTGGAAGGAGTTTGCCATGTTCACCACCTGGGGACGTATCGTCGCGGCCCATCGCTGGCTTGTACTGACGGTGGCGCTGTTGACGATGCTGGGAGCGGTGGCCGCGATGGACACCGTCTCGCCAACGTTTTCGTCGGAAGGATTCGTGCCGGATGATTCGCAGTCGGCCGAAGTGGCCAGGGTGTTGGCCGACGACTTTGGCCATGACAGTGACCCGATCATTCTCCTGTTCGACGCCACCGCGCCGGTCAATGATCCCGCCGTGCAGGCCGATGTCGAGATGGCGCTGGCCAGCGCGACGAGCGACCCGCGGGTGGCCCAGGTGGTGACCACCTGGTCGAGCGGGAATCCGGGTCTCGTTTCAACTGACGGGATGTCGACCTTTGCCCTCGTCTACCTGGCTCCGGGCAGCGAACTGGAAGGTGACGATCTGACCGCCTTCGTGGGCCAGGTCGAGGACGCTGGCGCGGCCCAGGGTTTGACTGTCTCGGCCGGTGGGTTCCCCCTGGTGGGGCACGCGATCGAGGAAGAGGTGCAGTCTGGCCTGGTGCGGGCCGAGATGGTGTCGATTCCATTGACGATCATCATTCAGATCGTGGTCTTCGGTTCGCTCATTGCGGCGGGATTGCCCCTGATCGTGGGTGTGCTGGCGATCGTTGCCGCGATGGCGGGGATCTTCTTCGTCTCGCAGGACACGTTCCAGTCGGTGTTCGCCATCA
>CAZNQC010000420.1:0-1739 GCA_964574825.1 uncultured Sphaerobacteraceae bacterium
GGCGAGGTTGACGAACGTGGGCGTCAGCGTACCGGAGGTGCGTCCGATCCACAATTGGCAGGTGGCGCGATGGTGGAAAGTGCGCGACATGTGCCTGTCAGCCTGGGGGAAGGCCATACACCGGCACTCCGCGCATGCAACGGTTGGTGTTCATGCCGGTTAGGCCTTCCGTACTGACTTCCGGCCGCTGATGTGTGGCGGAATGATGATGACCCGACATGCATCACGTACAATCCCGCCCATGGATACGCAACGGACCCTGCGCTTCTTCATGCCTGGCGCCTTCGCTCACATCTCGGAGTCCATTCGAGCAGCATTTGCGCGAATCGAACCCGGGGTCGAGTTGGCCTTCCATGAATTCGTGCCGTCGGGGATTCTTGCCCGGGAGATACGCGCGGGCGCTCCGGCCGATCTCTATGTCTCAGCCAATACCCGGTACATGGATGAACTCTTCGTCGACGGGTTCGTCACCGTTCCCAGGGTTCTGGCTGGCAACCGCCTCACGATCATCGGGCGCCCCGACGGTCCACCTATCGATGGGTTGGATGCGCTGCTCGAGGCGTCGCTAAATGTCGTGGTGCCGCAACCGCAGACTGATCCCTGCGGTCAGTATGTCGCCGCGATGTTTGGTGAGGCTGGCGTGGACGAAGCCATGCAGGCGAAGCTGGCAGCGGGCACACTCATCCATTCCAAGGGGTCGGGCGATCTTCCGTCCTATCTTGACGATGGTCGAGCCATGGCAGGAATTTTCTACGCCTCGGAGGCGGTCGCCCTGGGTGATGCCGTGCGGGTGGTCCCGCTGCCGCCCGAGCTGGACTTTCACGAGCGCATCGCGTTTTCCCTTGGACTGGTTGTGACGGATGACCCGCATCCGGCCGCGATGAGTTTGTATCGCTGGTTGCTCGGGAACGACGGCCAGAAACTGTTGATCGACTATGGGTTTCTCGGACGTGATGTGGCGGCAACACCAGCCACCTGGCCTTCCTCTATACCTGGATGCAGCGCCAAGGAGTCATCGTGACCAGATACGCAGGACGAACCGCCAACGGTATTCCGCGACAGGCCCGCGCCCATGCCGAGCATCCTGTCCTGCGGATTGATGGACTCGTTACCCAGCCGAGGGACCTCACGCCCACTGATATCGATACGTTGCCGCATGTTCCGTATACCGGATCGGTGAGTTGTCTGGAGGGTGGCAACATGCCCACCCGGAACTGGTCGGGCGTTCGGCTTTCCGACATCATCGCCATTGCGGGAGTTGCCGCCGCCGCGCGATATGTGCGCGTCAGTGCGGGGCCGTATGGCGTTCCGGTGGCGATCGCCGACGCTGGAAGCGTGTTGTTGTGCGATCGCATCGCAGGTGAGCCGATTGGTGTGGAACAGGGTGGTCCCTGGCGCCTGGTGGTTCCCGGCCGGCTTCACTACACCAGCGTTAAGTGGGTGGATCGCCTCGAACTGACCGCGGACGAACCTGATGATTCGGCGTCCCGGCTGGCCGCCGCCCGGGCGCGAGCCCGCGAACGCCGGTCACGCGAGGACGATACGGAATTGCTTTCGGGTGACCGGCAATAGGGCCGGGCGGACAACAGTCGCTTGCTTCGCGCATGGATCGTTTCGTGTCTGATCGCGGCAGG
Source organism: uncultured Sphaerobacteraceae bacterium (assembly GCA_964574825.1). GTDB lineage: Bacteria > Chloroflexota > Chloroflexia > Thermomicrobiales > UBA6265 > JACCYX01. The sequence continues at coordinate 1,635 of CAZNQC010000420.1, forward strand.
TCCGCCTCAACCCGATACCTCCACGAATCGCCTCTTACCAGTCGCTCCTGGGCGTTGCTGAAGTGGAGACTCTACCGCTCAGCTGGAGCCGATCCTTTTCCACTG
>CAZNQC010000421.1:0-1739 GCA_964574825.1 uncultured Sphaerobacteraceae bacterium
ACGACTGGGCCAGGCGATTTCAGCCGGGTTCCCTTTCCTGCATTCTGGCCGAGCACGTCTGGGAGCACCTCTCACCCACCGAGGCCCGCGCTGCCGCCCGCAACTGTTTCGAGTTCCTGCAGCCCGGTGGCCGGGTGCGCTGCGCCGTCCCAGACGGCAATTTCCCCGATCCTGCCTACCAGCACCTGGTCCAGGTAGGCGGTCCTGGTCCGCTCGATCATCCGGCCGCGTCACACAAGATGGTCTACCGGCTGGCTACACTGGGACCAGTCTTCGCTGATGCCGGGTTCGAGGTTCATCCTTTAGAGTGGTGGGATGAGCGTGGCGAGTTTCACGAACGCCCCTGGGACGAAGGTGACGGTTTCGTCTATCGCACGCGCCGGTTCGACCATCGCAACGCCAACGGGCAGTTGGGGTTCACCTCGCTCCTGATCGATGCCATCAAGCCTGCCTGAGGCACCTGCCGACCATCGTCACGGGAGAGTATGCACGCCGATGACCCAGCAGCAGATCGAACCATTCAACTTCGCAACGACCTATGCCCATGGTGACCCGTACCCGGTCTATGCCTTCTACCGGGATGTCGATCCGGTTCACGTCCAGCCGCGTGAAGGTCACGACGGACACCCTGGCTGGCTCGATGTCTACCTCTTCCGCCATGCCGAGTGCATGACCGCCTTGCGCGATCCGCGGTTCGGCAAATGGGAGCGACCGGAAGGTGCCCCTCCTCCCGAGCCCGACACCTTCCAGGCAGTTGCGTCCAACTTCATGCTCTTTCGCAACCCACCGGTTCACACCCGGTTGCGTGGTACGGCCAATCTCGCCTTCACGCCGCGCCAGGTCGAACGCATGCGGCCCGAAATCGAACGGCTGGCCAGCGACCTTGCGCAGGAGATGCGCGAGCAAGGGGGCCCGGTCGACCTGATTGCGGCATTCGCTTTTCCGATGCCGATGCTGGTAATCGCCTCCATGCTCGGCATTCCGCGCGAGGACTACCGCCAGTTTCGGGACCTGGCGGCCGATGTGGCTGCGGCGATCGATTTTCCGGTCGATGGGTTGGAGGAATTCGTCGCCCGGGTCGACCGCAGCACCGCCGAGCTTTCGACCTACTTCCGTGACCTGATCGCTGCCCGGCGCGCCAACCCGGGTGACGACCTGTTGACCTCCCTGATCGCCGCTGCCGACGATGAAGGGCGCCTGTCGGAAGACGAACTGATCGCGACCTGCCTGTTGCTGCTCGTCGCGGGTCACGAAACCACCGTCAACCTGATCGGCAACGGCACCCTCGCCCTGCTTACGCATCGCGACCAGTGGGACGTGCTCAAGACCGAGCCAAACCTGGCCCGCAACGCCACCGAAGAACTGCTCCGCTTCGACGCCCCGGTGCAGTTGACGAGTCGATTGGTGCTGGATCAGGTCGAACTCGGCGGTCTATCGCTGCCGCCAGGCACTGCGGTCACCACCATCCTCGGTTCGGCCAACCGCGACGAAGCCGTCTTCGCCGATCCCGATCGCCTCGATATTCGCCGTGACGTCGGCCGCATCATGTCGTTTGGCATGGGCATCCACTTCTGTCTCGGGGCACCGCTGGCCCGCCTGGAGGGCGAAATCGCCTTCCGCACCCTCACCCGCGAATTCCCCGATCTCACCCTGGCCAATGACACGCCCACCTGGCGCCCGGGTGCCGTCTTCCACGGCCTGAAGGACCTCCCCCTCGACCTTGGTTGATCCGGGAGTCC
>CAZNQC010000422.1:0-1731 GCA_964574825.1 uncultured Sphaerobacteraceae bacterium
CTCGTGCAATCCGCCCACCGCTCCCCCTACTATTCACATGCACCCAGCATGTGCGCAGCGGCCTCGTTTTCAGCAAGGTGAAGCATGGAACTGTTGAGCGGTGATGCCTCGTGGTTCAAGGATGCGGTGATCTACCAGATCCCGATGAAGTCGTTCAACGACTCCAACGGCGACGGCTTCGGAGACATCCGGGGCGTCATTGAGAAACTCGACTACCTGCGAGATCTCGGGGTCGACTGCCTCTGGATCATGCCGATGTACCCCTCCCCCGGGCGCGACGACGGGTACGACATCTCCGACTTCGTCTCCATCGATCCCAATTACGGCACCGTCGACGATTTCGCCGACCTCCTCACCCAGGCCCACATGCGCGGGATCCGCGTCGTTGCCGACCTTATCTTCAACCATTCATCCGACCAGCACCCCTGGTTCCAGGCCGCCCGCGCCGATCGCAACTCACCGTACCGTGATTATTACGTCTGGTCCGACGATCCCGAACAGTACGCCGGGGTCCGCATCATCTTCACCGACACCGAAACCTCGAACTGGACCTTCGACCCCGTTGCCGGCCAGTACTTCTGGCACCGCTTCTTCAGCCACCAGCCCGATCTCAACTACGACAGTGAAGCGCTCCAGCAGGAAATGCTCGACATCATGCGCTTCTGGATGAACCTCGGGCTCGACGGCTTTCGCTGCGACGCCGTGCCCTACCTCTACGAGCGTGAGGGCACCATCTGCGAAAACCTGCCGGAAACCCATGGCTTCCTGCGCAAGGCCCGCGCGATGATGGACACCGAGTTCCCCGGCGCCATCATGCTCGCCGAAGCCAACCAGTGGCCGAGCGACGTGGTGGAGTACTTCGGCACCGAAGAAGCGCCGGAATTCCACATGGCTTTCCACTTCCCGCTCATGCCCCGCATGTTCATGGCCATGCGCCGCGAATCACGCACCCCGATCGTGGAAATCATGGAGTCCACCCCCTCCATCAGCGACACCAACCAGTGGGCGATCTTCCTCCGCAACCACGATGAACTCACGCTCGAAATGGTCACCGACGCCGAGCGCGACTACATGTATTACGAATACGCCAAGGACCCGCGGATGCGAATCAACGTCGGCATCCGCCGGCGTCTCGCCCCGCTGCTGGACAACGGTCGTCGCCAGATGGAGTTGATGAATTCGCTGCTCTTCTCCATGCCCGGCACCCCCACCATCTACTACGGCGACGAAATCGGCATGGGCGACAACATCTACCTCGGTGACCGCAACGGCGTCCGCACCCCCATGCAATGGTCGGGCGACCGCAATGCCGGGTTCAGCAAGGCCGACCCCGCCCGCCTTTACTTCCCGGTCATCATGGACCCGGTCTACGGCTACCAGGCCGTCAATGTGGAAGCCCAGCAGCGCATCCCGACCTCGTTCCTGAACTGGATGCGGATGATGATCAACGTCCGCCGCCGCTACAAATCGCTCGGACGCGGCACCCTGCGCTTCCTCTATCCGGAGAACCAGAAGGTGCTCGCCTACCTGCGGGAATATGAGGACGAGATCATCCTCTGCGTGGCCAACCTCAGCCGGTTCGTCCAGGCGGCCGAGATCGACCTCAGCGAGTTCGACGGCTACACCCCGGTCGAACTGATCGGCGACGTGCCCTTCCCGAACATCGGCACGCTCCCATACTTCGTCACCCTCGGCCCCCACGGCTTCTACTGGTTCCGCCTCGAAAAACCA
>CAZNQC010000423.1:0-1731 GCA_964574825.1 uncultured Sphaerobacteraceae bacterium
GGCCGACCGCCTCTTCGTTGCCGTAGGAGGCGGCGGTGTCGATCAGGCGGTAGCCTGCCGCGATCGCATCGACCACGGCCTGCTCGCACTCGGCGGCATCGGCCATCTGGAAGACGCCGAAGCCCAGGACGGGCATTTCGACCGCATTGTTCAGAGTGACGGTGGGAACTGCGCTCATGGATGATGCTCCTGTAGATCAGTTGGGCTCGGCAACAGGACAGGGTGGACCTGCCGCCGTTGGCACGTCATCTTGGCCTGCGCGAACGAAGGCGGCTGTTGTCCGCCCGTACCCGACTATCCTGGCGTCTGCCAATTACCGGTTCCTCCTAGTTGGCAGGCTCGGCGAGCACCTGCTTGAGGGTCTTCATTGCGGTCATGGCGCAGGGCCAGCCGGCGTAGAAGGCGAGATGGGTGATGACTTCGACCAGTTCATCCCCGGTCAGTCCGTTGTCGAGTGCCCGGCGGAGGTGTCCCGGCAATTCGTTGGTGCGGTAGGTCGCTACCAAGGCCGAGACGGTGACGAGGCTCCGATCGCGCGGACTCAGTTCCGGGCGTTCCCAGACATCGGCGAACAGGATGTCGTCGGTGAGTTCGACCAGTTTCGGAGCGACATCGCCGATCATCGCAGCGGCAGGCGATAGTTGACCTGACATGTGGAGTCCCTTTCATCTCATGATTGCCATGGAGCAGAAGTTGTCCAATACCCATCAGGATTGGATAAAAATCCAGTGGCCGATCGCGACTCGGACCTTCTGGCCACGATGATATGCTTGCAAGGCGGGGGGCTGGTAGAACGATACTGGTGGATTATTGGACGATTCTGCAAGGACTCAACGATGGATCTGGCGCGACGCATGCAGGAGGACCGGGACGAGTTGCTGGCACGGATGGCACCCCGGTTCGACGATGATGGTGCGATCGAACCGCTGCCGTGGCTGCGTTTCCGGCGAGCGACCGCACCCAGTGGGCACCTGCATGGCCTGACATCCCGGGCTTTCTGCCTGATTCCACAGGGCGGCAAGGATGTCTTTCTTGGGTCCCGTCGCCATCACTACGACGATCAGACGTGCCTGTTCACCACGGCGGAAATGCCGGTGGTCAGCCAGATCTCGACAGCCTCACCCGAGCAGCCGTTTTATGGGGTTGTGGTGATGATCGATCCGGCACTGGTGGGGGCGATTACGCTGGAGGCGGGCCTGTCGCCATTGGAGCCAGCACCTTCCACCTCGGCGATGGCAGTGCATGCACTCGATCCGGCGTTGCTCGATGCCGTCGTTCGGCTCGTTCGCACGCTCGACAGTCCCGAGGAGATGCTCCATCTGGCTCCGCTGATCCGGCAGGAGATCGTGCTCCGGTTGCTGCACGGTCCGCAGCGTGACCAGGTGCTGGCGATGACGGCCCGGAGCGGTTCCACCGAGCGGGTGGGGCGGGCGATCGAACGCTTGCGACGCGATTACGACCAGCCCCTGCGGATCGATGCCCTGGCAGGAGATCTGGGGATGAGCGTTTCCAGCTTCCATCATCATTTCAAGGCCGTGACCGCGATGAGCCCACTCCAGTTCCAGAAGCATCTGCGGCTGCAGGAAGCACGCCGTTTGCTGCTGGCGGGTGATATCGATGCCACCGGCGCCGCATTCCGGGTGGGGTACGACGATACGTCACACTTCAGCCGGGAATACCGGCGCCAGTTCGGCGAACCACCGTTGCGGGATGTCAAACGCCTGCGCCAGC
>CAZNQC010000424.1:0-1730 GCA_964574825.1 uncultured Sphaerobacteraceae bacterium
TGCCGGATGTGATCGGGTGGCCGTGGCACGAGGTTCAGCAGCGCGACTGGTCGGATATCTACCAGCGACAGGATGACGTGCGATTGCTCTACACCTCGACCGATCCTCTGGTGAAGCAGGAGATTCTGGCTCGCTACGATGTCGAGTACATCATCGTTGGCGATCTGGAACGCTACTACCCTTCCGCTGACTGCACGGCCACCGACAATGCCGCCGGGATTGCCGCCTTCGAGCAGATGGTGGCGGGCGGAAACCTCGAAGTTGCGTTCCGGTCGGGTGATGCCGTCGTCTATCGCGTGGTTTCCACAGGCTGATGGTGGCAGCAACCGGGGTGAAGCGGCTATACTCGCCCGCGGTCAGCCAGTTCGAATCGAACGGTTGCGGGGTGTGGCGCAGTTGGTAGCGCGCGGCGTTTGGGACGCTGAGGTCGGAGGTTCGAGTCCTCTCACCCCGACCATCATCATGTGAGGGATAGCGAAACCCCGTGGACGAGCAAGTCGTCCACGGGGTATTCGTTTGTGTGACGCGTTCTGGCTCTCGGATTAGCGAGAGTAGAACTCAACCACGAGGTGCTCGGCGCAGATGATCGGCACCTCTTCGCGCGGCGGGAGGTATTCCAGCCGGGCCGACATGTTGGCCTCGTCAACTGCCATGTACGGCGCGATGGGGCCGCTGGCCTTGAGGTCACCGAAGATCGGGCTCTTGCGGCTCTTGTCGCGCACGGTGATCACATCGCCGACCTTGAGTCGCTGCGATGGGATGGTGGCCTTCTTGCCGTTCAGCATGAAGTGACCGTGGGTGACGTACTGGCGGGCGGCGTAGATGGTCGGCGCCAGACCGGCACGGAGCACCATGGCGTCCATGCGGGTTTCGAGGATCTGCACGAGGTTGTCACCTGTGGAGCCCGGCATACGGGTCGCCTGAGCGTAGGCCTTGCGCAGTTGGGATTCGGAGATGTTGTACTGGAAGCGCATGCGCTGCTTCTCGAGCAGCTGAACGCCGTAGTCCGACGGACGGCGGCGACGGCGCTGGCCGTGCTGCCCCGGTGGGAACGGACGGTTCTTCATGTACTTCTGGGCCTTGGGTGTCAGGGCGACACCGAGGGCACGAGACTTCTTGACCTTGGGTCCAGTGAAATTCACGTGATTCTCCCGAAAAAGTGATACAGGCTCGTTCTGAGTGTTCCTTGCCATCCGGTTGGCCGCAGGGTGCCTATTCCTGCCGGCCCGAGATGGCATCTCCACCGCGCTTTCCACCTGGGAGTTCGCGGTTTCAGGAACCACGCTGGTTCGAGAACCATGCGTGTTCGGTCCGCAAGGAACCGACCTGGAACTGAATGGCCTCGCCTTGATCCGGATCGGGCGCCGCACTGACCGGCGACCGCGACTCGAAGCGTGACACACTCCATTCGACCGGTGAACGACGACCGGCCCAACCGGGGAAGTTTACCCGAATGCTGGTCGCGAGTTCCAGTGAGCTTTCGGAGGTGACTTCATGTGGCCGCCTGTCCGTCGCCTGGCCGTCCGTTGATGGTGTCGACGAGAGGGGGGTGCAAGGGGATAGGGCGCAGGTTCGTTGATTCCATGGGCTTTGCGGCCTCCCAGTCCTGTCAATGGCCGCGATCTCACTCCAATGCAGGAATCGAGGTGCCGGCGCAGAAAACAGAAATTGAGCCCGGGAAATCGGGGTAATGCGAAGTTGCCCGGATCCATAAGGTTTTTCGGGAGACT
>CAZNQC010000425.1:0-1729 GCA_964574825.1 uncultured Sphaerobacteraceae bacterium
GTGGCCCCTTCTCGCAGCCGCCCACTCCCAGGTGCCCGGAAAATGTACGGGCGAACGGCTCCCGCGTTGCCAAACGAGTCTCGTCATGCACGATCCAGCGGGAGTCTGTCCGCCCATCCAGGTACACCAATCCTCTTGACACCCCGCCAGATCATCATATAGTTAGTACTACTATTCAAATACCATCAGGAGGAACGCATGATCCGCTCAATGGTCATCCGGTTGTCGTTCGTGTTGGCGCTCATCTCCACGATCTGGGCAATCCCCGCCGTCGCCCAGGCCCAGACCCCGGAGGTGACCGCACCCGCCGTCACGCCGGACCTGCTCCTGACCAACGCCTCGGTCACCTACCTCGAAAACTTGAACGTCCTCGTCTTCTCCCAGACCGTCGAAGGCACCGCCGGCGCCATCATCCCGGACCCGGCCGGCCAGCTCGACGGCGCCCCGGTCCTCGCCCACGTCTTCCCCACCACCCTCCCACCAACCGCGGTCGGTTTCGGCGAGGTGGATGGCATCCTCGCGCTCGTCGTCACGACACATCCCGACTTCGACGACACGCCCCTCTGGGATGAGAACCTCGACGGCGACTACACCAATGACGGCGCCACCTATCACACGCACTGGGTCGTGTTGGCACCCGACGATCGCGTTCCCGGTGGCCTCTCCGTGGTTCACGCCATGACCAACGGTGAAGCCGTCATCCTGCCGCCGACCGCTCCTGGCATGCCGATGTACATGGACTCGCCCGGCTTCGCGGTCCAGCTCGACGGCGACACCCTCCGGGTCGTTGTGCCCGCCGACCGCGTCAGCAACCAGGTCGAGTTCTCCTTCGATGCCGTCACCTGCTATCTTCAGGTCAACGAAAGCGACGATAGCCTGCCCATGCTGGGCGTCTATGAGGTGTATTCGGTGCTATCCGGCGACCTGAGCCTGCCCTATACGGTGACGAATGACACAGCCGGCTGACCTGACCGCCGCCACCCTCCGCGATGAGGACTCGGTTCGCCAGCAACTCTCCACGGGCTTGCTGAAGATCGGGCTGGCGATCAGGCACCATGCCTGGGCCGGGGGTGAGTCTGCCGGGCTCACCCCCACCCAGGGACAAATCCTGGCCTTGCTCCTGCAACGAGCCGGTCAGGACACACGTCTCAACGACATCGCTCGCGACCTGGCCGTGACGCAAGCCACGGCCAGCGTCGCCATCCGGGTTCTGGTCGAGAAAGGGCTGGTCACGAAGGAACGCTCCACTGCCGATGGCCGGGCGATCACGCTGGCACTCACACCGGCTGGGCGTGAGTTGGCAACCCGCAGCCTGGGCTGGACCGACTTCCTGCTGGACGCCGTCGACAGCCTCGATCCATCAGAACAGGCGGTATTCCAGCGATCGCTCGTGAAGATGATCCGCTCCATGCAGCAAAAGGGGCAGATTCCCATCGCCCGGATGTGCATCACCTGCCAGCACTTCCAGCCCAACGTCCATCCCGAACAGCCGGAAACGCCCCACCACTGCGCCTTCGTCGATGCAGCATTTGGCGACCGGCAACTGCGGCTCGACTGCGCCGACTTCAGCCCAGCCCCGGAACCCGAGGCCAGCCACACCTGGGCGGCCTTCGCCGGAATCCCTGCGGACCGTTAAGCCCCTGCCCCAGTCAGGATGCCCCACCGCTGTCCTTTCTGTTTTGGTCATCCTGTCCCCCAGCCCCTTACCCGCGAACGTACAGCCAATCTG
>CAZNQC010000426.1:0-1696 GCA_964574825.1 uncultured Sphaerobacteraceae bacterium
AAGGCCCATTCCGCCAGCAGGACCAACCCAACCAGCACCATTGCACCCCCCGACAGGATCGACACGCGCCGGGCGGCACTCGGACGTGCCTGCAGGACCTGGCGTGCTCCCAGTGCCACCGTTGTGTAGACCACGGCGCAGCTGGCGGTGTGCACGAGCCCCAGCACCACGATCTGCAGGCTGATGGGCCATGGCGCGGTGGTATTCGTGAATTGGGGCAACAGGGAGAGGAAGAGCAGAAAGACTTTCGGATTGAGTCCACTCACCCCAAAGCCTTTCATCAGCTGGCGGCCCGGAGTCTCGGAGTCGTGGCGGGCATCCGCGTGCAGGGTCGCCGGGTGGCGAATGGTCGCCACGCCCATCCAGATCAGGTAGATCGCGCCGATCACCGTCAACCCCGTCAGGGCGAGCGGCTGGTTCATCACCACCGCTCCCACCCCTGCCGCCACCACCAACGTCGCGACCAGGTGACCCAACAGAAGCCCGGTCACCGAAGGCGCAACGGAATGTCGGCCGAGTCCAGCTGCGATCGCGTATGCCCAGTCAGCGCCAGGTGTCAGGACGAAGAGAATGGAGATGCCCCAGAAGGCGACGATCGACTCGATACTCACGTGATGATGCTCCGCAGGCTGGCCAACGAGGAAGGAAGAGGGGCACGGGGATGTGCGTCCCGTGCCCATGCAATGGTAGTTCGTTGGGGGCAGAATGGGGTTTCGTGGATTCTGGTATATTGCTCAATATGCGCAATCATATGCCGGTATAAAGCGAGAGTGTGAAATAACATGTCATTGCGATTGGATGAGGTGGATCGGCAGATTCTGCAGGCGCTGCAGGGGGACGGAAGGTTGCAGAATCTCGAACTGGCCGAACGTGTGGGACTCGCGCCATCGTCCTGCTTGCGGCGCGTTCGACGTTTGGAGGAGGGGGGAGTCATCCGCAAGTACGTCGCCCTGCTCGATCCGGAGCGGATTGGCGTGGGGTTCACCGTGTTCGTCCGGGTCTGGCTGACTGCGGGCGACGCCGATACGGTTGACCACTTTACGGAGAGCATTCGCGCGCTTCCCGAAGTCGTCGAGTGTCACATGATGGCCGGTGATTGTGATTTCCTGCTGCGGGTGGTGGCCCGGGACCTGGACGCGTACCGGCAGTTTCGTTCGGAGCGGTTGAGCCGCATCAAGGGAGTCCTGAGCGCGAAGACGGACATTCCCATGCAGATGATCAAGCAGTCGACCGAGTTGCCCTTGCCGTAGGCGCCCTTCGTAGAGGTCGGCTCCGCGTCGGACCGGACCCCCGATCTGTCCACTTACTTCGGTTGACCCTGATTTTGGACGAGGTCACCCTGGCGACCCGGATTCTGAAGCAGGTACCTCAGGGACATATCGGCTGCGGTGAGATCGATTTGCGGTCCGCCGGGGAGATCGGGAACATGGTCGATGTCGGTCGCCCAGTTGGCAGGATTGGCCATGATGTAGCGACGACATCGGTCAAGGTCATTCTGGTCGCGCACGATGTGGTCGTAGTAATTCCGTTGCCACAACCGGCCATCGACTGGTTCCCACCGGCCGGCATGCACTTCTTCGGCATACTGGGCCGTGGTAAGTCCCTTGAATCCTTGCACGATATTGCCCAGCGGAGGGGTATATCGGAGATCGGTCGCTGGCAGCCGCACGATGGCGTGGAAGTGATTCGGCATCAG
>CAZNQC010000427.1:0-1696 GCA_964574825.1 uncultured Sphaerobacteraceae bacterium
TTGAATCTGGTCCTACTTATCGTACGCATCGAACAGGCAAAATCTCGCCACATTGGGCGAGATTTCTCGTACGTACACCGCGGACGCGATGGAACAGGGCGGGATGACAATGCAGGTCGCGCCGCTGCGAACTCACATACTGTCGATTGCGGCGGCGATGGCTTCCTCGGCTGTTCGGCAACGGACGATCTCCACCCCACTGACGGTGTCGCCACCTGAGGGGCGTACTCCCTGCGGCACGATCATGCGGCGAAAGCCAAGGCGAGCTGCTTCGGACATGCGCCGGTCCAGTTGGTTGACCGAGCGAAGTTCGCCCGACAACCCGACTTCACCGATCAGCACCGCGTGGCGATCGATTGGCCGGTCGCGCAGGCTGGACGAGATCGCGGCCGCGATCGAGAGGTCGATGGCAGGTTCAAGAACGCGGAGGCCACCAACGACGTTGGCATAGACGTCCTGGGTGCCGAGACCGAGACCCACACGTTTCTGGAGCACGGCCACCAGGAGTTGCAGCCGATTGGAATCGATGCCGTTGGCGTTGCGGCGCGGCAATCCGTAGGCAGAAGGTGTCGCCAGGGCCTGAACTTCGACCAGGATCGGACGCGACCCCTCCATCGTTACCGCGACCGTGGAGCCAGGCGCGATCTCGGAGCGTTCGGCGAGGAAGACTTCGGAAGGATTCTGGACCTCACGCAAGCCAATTTCGGCCATTTCGAAGACGCCGACTTCATCCGTTGAGCCAAATCGATTCTTGACCGCACGGAGGATGCGGAACTGGTGGAAGCGCTCGCCTTCGAGATAGAGCACCGCGTCGACCATATGCTCGAGCACGCGCGGGCCGGCGATGGTGCCTTCCTTGGTGACGTGCCCGATGATGAACACAGGTACGTTGCGTGGCTTCGCCCATTGCATGATGCGCGATGTGCATTCGCGAACCTGGGAGACGCTTCCCGCGGCCGAACCGATCTCCTCCGACATGACGGTCTGGATCGAGTCGATCACCACCAGGGATGGATTGACGCCATCCAGGCTGGCCAGAACCCGGTCGAGATGGGTTTCGGAGAGGACGAGGATACCGTCGGTGCGGACACCCAAGCGGTCAGCGCGAAGCTTGATCTGCTGCTCCGATTCCTCGGCCGAGACGTAGACGACCGGTTGATCATCGCTTCCGACGAGGCTGGCTGCCTGGAGAATGAGGGTTGATTTGCCAATGCCAGGGTCGCCGCCGACCAACACGAGAGATCCACGGACCAATCCGCCGCCGAGGACCCGGTTCAACTCGCCAATCGGGATGGCGAGCCGTTCTTCGCCGTCGAACGTAACCTGGCCCAGCGGTTGGAGCGCGGGGGCTTTGGCCCGAGAACGAGAACTCGAGCCAGCGGGCGATCGTTCCTCAATCGTCTCGACCATGGTGTGCCATTCGCCGCAGGCGGGACACTTGGCCATGTAGCCGGGGCTCATCGCTCCGCATTGCTGGCAGGTCCAAATGGTTCGTGTCTTGGCCATGATGGTTCACCTCATCGTGACGTCCCGGCCCGGGCTGTGGACAGGTGGAAAGGGCGGATTGATCGTTCGTTGCCGGGCCATTGGCGTTACGACAGGCCGCTGACAACCGGGGCGTACAGATGACCTGGAATCGCCACCGCCCCCGTTTTGTACGGCGCCGTGAACGCCTCGCACGGTTGTTCGTTGAGCA
>CAZNQC010000428.1:0-1684 GCA_964574825.1 uncultured Sphaerobacteraceae bacterium
CAGGGGTGGTCAGCCAGCCAGGCGTTTGCCTCGTGCACGGCCATGGCAATCGCGGCGTCCGGCGTGGCTCCGGTCGCCCGGATGATGTGGACCGTGTGCTCACTGCGATAGTACGTAAACTCGAAGGCAACCGGTGAATCCTCACCGACCAGCGAGTCCCAGTGTGGATGCCAGCCATTCCGCACAAGTGTTTCGAAATTCCAGCGCGGCTCTGTCATTCCGCCTCTCCCCTGTCCTGCGTCGGCCACCTCGTGGCGGCGACTGTACCCGTCGCCTGCCTCCCACACAAGAGGGGATTGCTCGTGCCACCCGTTCCAGTACCGCCTTCCCACGTCGAGCGGCTCGTCAAGCGTTGGTTTCCCACTCACGCTGTTGCCGTCGAGCGAATGGGGAGCGGGGGTTCGACACCGGTCTATCGGCTCGTGATTGCCGGTGAGACGTTCTACCTCCGGCTGGCCGAGGAGCCGGGGGAAGATCGACAGGCCGAGGCTGCTGCGCACCGGCTGGCGTTGGCGGCCGGGGTTTCGGTTCCCGCCATTCTCCGCTTCGAAGCGGCTCCGCCGGAACTCGACCGGTCGGCGGCGCTCACTTCCAGCATGCCTGGCATCCCGCTCTCCGCATGGTCGAACCCCATCCCGGACCGCACAATCGAAGCCGTCGCCGCCGACCTCGTTCGCTTCAATGCCATTCCGGTTGCAGGATACGGCTGGATCGACGGTGTGATGGCCGACAGTATGCTTTTCGCCGAACACGAGACCCGTGCCGCCTGGGTCAGTGAGTATCGGACCGCGGCCGAAAGCGTCATTGCTGCGCAGATTTTCGCCGGGCCCATCGCCTCAGCCTTGTCAGCGACCGTTCAGGAGTGGTGCGATCTTCTTCCCAAACAATCGCACGCCTTCCTGGCACACGGTGATTTCGATCCGAGCCATATCTACGTCGATCCGGTAACTGGTTGGTATCAAGGCCTGATCGACCTTGGCGAGATTCGCGGGGCCGATCCTCTCTACGACCTGGGCCACCTGCTCGCCCACGCCTTCGATTCGCCTGCCCTGGACGTCGCCCACCAGATCATCAGGGCCTCCGCCGCCATCCGCCCAATCGACGATCACGAACTCCATCTCCAAGCGATCGCCATTGCCACCCGCGCCCTCGGCATCCAGCTCACCCGTCCGGCGAACGCCTACCGCGCCAGCCTCATCACTCGGCTGGCAACACTTCTGGCCAGTTACGAAGGTCGCTGACCGGTTCGTATAGTGGAAACCAGCACATACGCAGGAGGTGTTCCATGACCGATACCAAATGGGCCGAGGTCCGCACCGAAAACGGCCACCAGATCATCATTCTTCCCGCCGACATTCACCTTGAGACTGACCGGGTAGACGTTCATCAGAACGATAGGTCGGGTGAGATTACTCTCTCCCCTCCATCCACACGTCCATCTTTGGAGGATTTTTTCGCATTTTGCGACACGCTGCCTCCCATATCGGACGAAGACTGGTGGGCGTTCGAGGAAGCGTTGAGTGAAGCACGCGGTCGTCCCTTGTTCGGCGATCATTGACAGGCATCCTGCTCAGGTAACCAATAGGCTCGCATCGGTTCCGGTCAGGTGCTGGCCGGTGTCGATGATCTCGCGCAGGACCTGTACCACCTGCCAGATTTCTGCATAGCTCGTGTAGAGCGCGAT
>CAZNQC010000429.1:0-1684 GCA_964574825.1 uncultured Sphaerobacteraceae bacterium
CAAGGATTCCCGGCGAAACTTGTGATGTTGGGCCGTATCCCCCTGCTCCGAACATCCGCACAATGGGCTAGGGAAAACCAGATTCGTGCAATGTCGCTCAGAGGAGGAGCAAGCACATGTCCATCCCCACCGGATTCTCCGCAGTCACCGTCGAAGTTCCCAACCAGCCGCTACCGGTCCGCATGCGGCTCGGCAGCCTGCAAGCCCGCCGTGGTCGACCACTCTCGCACCGGCGCCCACTGCCCGGACTCGTCCCGGTTCTGCCAGTGATCGGCATGGCGGGGCTCGCCCTGACCATGCGGCGCGGTCGTCGCCTCGCCTGAACGCCGCTGGTTCAGCCGTGCAGGGTGATCGCGTCCGTGGTGTAGTCGCCGTCGAACCGGGCCCGGGCAAACGGGGCGATCGGATGACGGGTCGCACCCTCGGTCACCAGGTCGGCCAGAATCTCACCGGTGACCGGTCCCAGGCAGAAGCCATGGCCGCTGAACCCGGTTGCGATCACCAGTCCCTCAACTTCCGGAGTGACCTCCAGCACCGGGAGCGCATCCGGGGTCTTGTCGATCAGTCCGGCCCAGACGCGGGCAACCCGGATCTGCGCCAGGGCCGGCACCAGGCGGATCGATGCCGCAATCGTTGCCTCCAACTGGTCCCAGGTCGGCATCACGTTGTCGGCGGTCTGCCGGGTTTGGCCCCAGGGAATCGTCGCGCCCGTCATCCGGAATCGGCCATCGACCTGCTGGCGGCCGGCAATACCGCCTGATGCCACGCCGAGCACCTGGTCCAGCATTGGTTCGACGGCCTCGCTCTGGACCGCACCGACCATCGTGATGTCGATCGGCACCGAAATACCGAGCGGATCGAGCAACGTCGGCGTGAACACCCCTGCCGCCACGATGACCCGCTCCGTGGGCAGCACGCCGTCGCTGGTGCGCACACCGGTGACCCTGCCCTGCGTCACCTCGACCCCCTGCACCTCGACGCCGGTCCGAATGTCGGCTCCTGCCCTCCGCGCGGCGTCGGCGAACGCCTGGACGGCCTTCTGCGGGTTGGCATGACCATCAGTCGGGCAGTACGAGGCGCCAGCCAGATCGTCGGTCAGCGCCGGGGCAACCTCGTGCACGGCGTCCACCCCATCGAGATAGACCGTTTCGATCCCGGCGGCATTGCCCTCGGCCACGACCTGCTTGATCGTCTCGACGTCGTCCGCGGTCAGCGCCAGGCGCAGATTTCCGTTCTGCCGGTACTCGACGTCGACCCCGAGTTCTTCCGCCAGCGCTTCCCAGCGGCGGACAGCCGCTTCGGCCAGGGGCAGTTCGGCCGGATGCCGCCCCGATTGGCGCACCCCGGCCAGCGTCCAGCCCGAGGCCATGCTCGCCAGGTCACCCTTCTCCAGCAGGGTCACGGATATTCCGTTTTTCGCCAGTTCCCAGGCTGCTGCCGTGCCACTGATACCGCCGCCAATGATGATGACCGAACTGGACACGAGTAACTCTCCCGTTTGATGAATGTTCTGACGTCTCGCGAACTCGATGGACTGGCGGTGACATGTTTCGTCGATCCTTGCCATCGCCGGTCATTGTCGTGCCGGAGGCTGGAAATGCCCCCTCATGGCAGTCGGAGTGCAATCGTGACGGTTCTCCATCCTTGGCATACGGATGGTTGGCCTGGGTCAGTACGGAAGCCC
>CAZNQC010000430.1:0-1677 GCA_964574825.1 uncultured Sphaerobacteraceae bacterium
GTTTGGTTTCGATGGCGTGAATGGAGACGTCTACACCATCAACCTCTCACCGGGAGAAACACGCGATGTCTTCATCTTCTACTACTTCACCTGACCGCGACGCCCGTCACCAGACCGGCATCGCCTGACTCCCGGGGCGGAGATCGCCTGTGACTCGACGACTGGGTACACGGACCTCCGCGAGATCGTCCATGCTGAGATGCGCGCCCCATCGCGGAGGCCGAGCACCCCTACATTGGTGATCTCCCCAGCCAGATCCTCAACGATTCGCCTGGACTCGGTATGACGCCCGGGGGTGAGGGTCACGTGAGCTGATTTCCGCCCCTTTCCACCTTTTGGAACCGATTGGTTCCCCGCGCAGCGATATGCCTGCCCGGGACACTCAACCACGTCACCGCACCATGGACGGTTCTCATTTCCCGAGACGTGCGTGGTGCCAGGGACCATGTTCATCATGCGGCTCGCACTTCGTTATCTCGTCACGCTCGGTCTGGCGCTAACCATGGTGGGAAGTATCCTGCCCAACCTGCCCGTCTCGGCCCAGGACCCGGAAACCGCCTCGATGCGCCTCACGTTCCGCGGCTGTCCCGACGGTGTTGACCCCAATACTGATCCGGGTGCCTGCACGGTTCCGCTCGATGCCCCCGACGCCGCTGTGCTGCTGTGGGCGGAGTCCAGCCTCCAGATCGCACACGATGTCGACCGGGACCCGGATGGCACCTATGTGATCCCCAACCTGGCGGCCGACACCTACATGACTCTTTCCGGCCTGGAACCGGTTGAACACAATCACTTCCTGGTGATCGACCATGGCGACGCCAACGATGATTTCGCCAGCGGCAACGATGCCTGGCACCCCGACATGGAACTGGTGCCCGGTGAGGTCCGCGAAATCACGGCCTACTACTGGAATGGTGCTGACGGCCTCGATCCGGATCCGGCCACCAGCCTGGGCTTCACCTTCCGGGGCTGCCCCGATGGCGTCGACCCAGGGGCTATCGACGACCCGGCTGGCACCTGCACGACTCCGCTCGATGCCCCTGATGCCGCGGAAGTGGCCGTGGGCGATGACATCCTGGCGATTGGCGATCTTCCCCGCGCCAACGACGGCACCTATCAACTCACCGGTCTCGCGCCATTCAGCGTGCCAACCTTCTTCGGGCTGGCCGGAACTGCCCACGATCGGTACACCGTGACCGATCCGGCCACGATTGCCGGGCCGACCGGCTACTGGGTCTACCTGGATCGGGGCGAGGACGCGACCGTCACGATTTACTACTGGAATGAGGATGACGGGAACAACGGCGACGAATCGGCCACGCTCGACCTGACGCTCCGTGGCTGCCCCGATGGGGTCGACCCGCGACAGGTGACCGATCCGGTGGCTGAATGCACGACTCCGCTCGACGCCCCGGGCGCCGCCTACGCGGCCTGGGATCCGGCCTACCTCAACATCGCGCAGGATGCGGAGCGGCTCTACGACGGCACCTACCGCATCAGTGGCATCGACGGCCCAGCCCTGATCGAACTGGGTGGCTTCGAGCCAACCGTGCGCAACTCGTTCGTCATCGTCGGCGCCGACGACTACGCCGGACCGCTCGCCTACGTCGATCTCGACAATGGTGAGTCCGCCCACCTCTACGTCTTCTACTTCAATGCCGGGACCGAACCCCTGGC
>CAZNQC010000431.1:0-1676 GCA_964574825.1 uncultured Sphaerobacteraceae bacterium
GCGCAGCCGCATCTCACGAGGCCCAGGTAGTCGGCTAGTCCCTCATACTGGCGAGCTCCGGGCAGACGTCGTTGTACGGGTCGACTCCATGTCGACCGTTGTTCTCCGACACATTCGCACGCCCTCGGCCACTGTGAGACACGCTCGGTTCCCACGCGAAGCACGTCGACCGGAGATTGATCTCAGCCAATGACGCATTCCACCATCACCGCCGCCCAGGCCCGCCATGCAGCTCAGGATTGGATCGACACCGTTGGCCAGGCGCTCCCGGGGTTCGGTGGCGCCTGGCTGGCTGGCTCGCTGGCCTGGCTCCCGAACGATGCAGCTGTGCCTCCCTGGTCGGATGTCGACGTCATGGTCGTGATCGACGGAGCGGCCCCGCCGAAGCTGGGCAAGTTGCTGCACCAGGACACCCTCCTGGAGATCTCGTTCATCGGCGGCGATGAGATCGCCAGCGCCGAGCAGTTGACGGCCAACTACCGCGTCAGTTGCAGCTTTGTGCAAGGGCAGGTGCTCGCCGATCCTACAGGCAGGTTGCGACGGCTGCAGGATTCCCTCCGGCCCACCTTCCTCGCACCAACCGCCATCCGCGATCGCATGGCGCAGGCACGCGAAGCGACGCTGGCGGGCCTGCAGAGTGGTCCGCCGGACAAACGCCCCTACCCCTGGCACGCCATGTGGGTATTCCCGGCCGGACTGCCGACGCACCTGCCATTGCTGGCCGTTGGCGAGAACCCAACTGTGCGGCGGCGCTACGAAAAGGTGCGAACGGTCTTCGAACGGGGCGGGCGACTGGACCTCCATGAGGCCCTGTTGGATGCGACCGGTTACGGCGATGTCAGCCAGGCCGAGGCCCTGGCTTTCTGGGAAGCGACGGTGCGTGCCTTCGATCTGGCGGCCCCGCATTCCACGGCGGCAACATCGTTCTTCGCCTCCGACATCAGCCCGATCGCCCGCCCAATCTCGATTGACGGCCCCCTGGCGGCAATCGAGGCCGGATTCCACCGCGAGGCTCTCTTCTGGCTGGTCGCCACCCAGGCCCGAAGCCTGGCAATCCTCGACGAAGTTGCCCCGGATGTGCTGACCACCGAAGTCGAAGCAGACTTCCTGTCGCTGCTGAATCGAATCGGCATCGCCAGCGCGGCAGACCGGGCAGCGAAGTCCGCCTCCATCACCGCATTGCTGCCCAACATCGAAGCCTTCAGCCTGGAGTTGATCGGCGGATGAGGATGGACCACGATGAGCGCAGCCGATTCTGGCAGCTGGCCGACGAACTGATCCGCTCGCACCACATCGTGATCGATCGGCCGGGTGGTTCAGCCCATCCTCGCTACCCTGACCTCATCTACCCCTTCGACTACGGCTACCTGGAAGGAACCTCGGCCCTCGATGGCGATGGCGTCGACTGCTGGGTAGGCTCGTTGCCAGAAACGTCGCTGACTGGCGTGATCGTGACCGTCGACGGATTCAAGAGTGATACCGAGATCAAGTGGCTGATCGGATGCACGCCACAGGAGATGGACGTCGCCCTGGCCACCCACCGGACCGAGCATCAAGCCGCCCTCCTCATCCCCCGGCACCAGCCGAGTTGACATGCGGCTCCAACTCGCACCCCAACTTGCCTCCACCTCCTACTCACTATCGCCAATCGTCGAACCCGCGAACGTACAGCCAAT
>CAZNQC010000432.1:0-1672 GCA_964574825.1 uncultured Sphaerobacteraceae bacterium
CGGCCGCGACACCTATCAGCCGACGAGCGATGGGGATGTCATGTCGGGGGGGATTGGCACACCGAGTAGTGACAGGACCGTCGGGGCGATCGCACTCAGCACCGCTCCATCCAGCAACGGGGCATGGCGCAGCGGACTCTCGTCCGGGGCAACCAGGATCACCGGCACGTTGAATGTCGTGTGGGCGGTGTAGGGTCCGCCGCTGACCGGGTCGATCATCTGCTCGGAGTTTCCGTGGTCGGCCGTGATCAGCGCCACGCCGTGCACCTGGTCGAGCGCCGCCAGAATCTCTCCCACGCATGCATCGACCGTCTCCACGGCCGTCACCGCCGCTGGAATGCTCCCAGTGTGGCCGACCATGTCCGCGTTGGCAAAGTTCACGATGATGAAGTCGTACTGGCCACCCAGGATGCCCTCGACCACCCCCAGGCAGACCTCCGGCGCCGACATTTCCGGCTGCAGGTCGTAGGTCGCCACTTTTGGCGAAGGCACCAACCGGCGATCCTCATTCCCAAACGGCTCCTCCCGACCCCCATTGAGGAAGAAGGTCACGTGCGGATACTTCTCGGTTTCCGCCGTGTGGAGTTGGGACAATCCCGCTTCGGAGATGACCCGCGCCAGCGGCATCTCCACGTCATGGGGCGGGAAGGCCACGTGCACCGGCAAACCGGCCTCGTACGTCGTCATCGTCGTGATGTTTTGCGGAATGACGTAGGCTCCCCGCTCGAACCCGGTGAAGTCGGGTTTGGCCAGCGCCTCGGTCAGTTGTCGCCCACGGTCCGAACGGAAGTTGAAGAAGATCACGCTGTCGTCGGGACCAATGTGATGCGTTGATCCATCTGGCGCCTCAATGACGACCGGTACGATGAACTCATCGGTCGTATCCATCGCGTAGGACGTGTTGATCGCCCGCACGGCGCTCGTGGCCCGCGGCCCCTCACCGAGCGCCACCGCATCGAACGCCTTCTGCGTCCGCTCCCAGCGATGATCGCGGTCCATCGCGTAATACCGCCCCGAGACCGATGCGATGCGCCCAGCCCTGGTGTTCGCCAGATACTCCTCCAGCGCGCTGATGGTGTCCGCGCCGCTCGTCGGTGCCGTGTCGCGGCCATCGGTGAAGGCGTGGACCAGCAGGTTGCTGACGCCTGCTGCCTGGGCGGCGTCGATCAGGGCGTAGAGATGCCGCACGTGGCTGTGCACGCCCCCATCGCTGGTCAGGCCCATCAAGTGGACCGTGCCGCCCCGTTCCTGGGCTGAGCGGAACGCCTCCTGGATACCGGGGTTGCTGGCAAACTCACCTTCGCGAATCGCCAGGTCGATCCGGGTGATCCACTGGTAGACGATGAACCCGGCGCCAATATTGAGATGCCCGACTTCCGAGTTGCCCATCTGGCCGTCCGGGAGTCCGACCGCTTCGCCCGACGTTCGCAACGTGGCATGCGGGTACGTCTCGAACAGCCGGTCCAGGTTCGGCGACGCGGCGAGCGCCACGGCATTGCCCGGTCCCGCCGGTGCGATGCCCCAGCCGTCAAGAATCATCAGCACAACGGGCCGTTTCGGTTCGCTCATGGTCTGGCAATCCTTTGCTGGTATCTGTTGAGAGTGGGGCGGCCCGACACATCCGAGCCTGGTGGTGTTGCATGCCAACATCTATTGTTCAGGCTCGGAAGGT
>CAZNQC010000433.1:0-1671 GCA_964574825.1 uncultured Sphaerobacteraceae bacterium
TCCCAGACCCACGAACTTGTCTTCGCGCATGGCGGTTGCTTGCCAACTGGTTGGTTCGGAGGATCGGACGGGTGCTGGCGGAGACTGAACCGTCATGCTCATGGACAAGGACTCCTGGTTTGGCTGGCGCCGTGAGGGGGCGTTCGCGGTGGGACCACCGCGAGCAATGATCAAGTTTACCGCAGGCCAAGCCTCGTTATCAGTTCCACCGCGAAAGATCGGTAGGCGACCCCACCTCGACTGGCCGAGTCGTATTCCACAATCGATTGGCCATAGCTGGGCGCTTCGGCGAGGCGGATTGAACGGGGAATGACCGTGTCGAAGGTTCGGTCCGGAAAGAACCGGCGAACCTCCTGTTCCACGCTTGATGAAAGGTTTGTCCGGCTGTCGAACATCGTGACCAGTACTCCGAGCAGATCGAGCGAGGGGTTCAATTGCCGCTTGACCAGATCGATGGTGGTGATCAATTGGCTCATGCCTTCCAGCGCCAGGAACTCGCTCTGGATCGGAATCACCACATGGGTTGCCGCCGTCAGGGCGTTGATGGTCAGGAGTCCGAGCGAAGGTGGACAGTCGATCAGGATCAGGTCGTAGTCGGCCTGGAACGGCTGGAGCACCTGCCTGAGTTGCAGCTCCCGATCGCCGATCTCGACCAGATCGACTTCCGCCGCCGCGAGATCCGCCGTGGTGGGGAGCAGGTCGAGATTCGGGCGCACGAGGGGCAGGATGCAGTCTTCCGGTGGGACGTCCCCCAGCAGGGCGTCGTACATCGCGGCGCCGAGTTCGGCCTTGTTCACACCGAGCGATGACGTCGCGTTTCCCTGCGGATCGAGGTCGACCAGGAGGACACGTTGTCCACCGGCTGCGATGGCGGCAGCGGTGTTCACCGTCGTCGTCGTCTTGCCGACGCCGCCCTTCTGGTTGGCCAACACGACGATGGGAGCGGGCTGGCGGGAGGATCCAATTGCCGATGCTGTCACAGATCCTCCACGCGGGTCGTGAACGAAAAAACCGCGTTCGGAGCGTACCCCGAACGCGGTGATCGTAGCATGCTGGCGGATTACTCGTAGACCGTGACGGCGGTTCCCAACGGTGCCCAATCGTAGAGGAAGGCTGCGACATCCAACGGCAGGTTGATGCACCCGTGGCTCATCCGCTGGCCGAAATTGTTGTGCCAGTAGGCGCCGTGAAGTGCCTCGGCCTGATAGTTGATGAACATGACGTGCGGTACGTCGTTGACGAGATAGGTCGAGCCATTGGCCCCTTCTGAGGACGTGCCGACCGAGGTGACTGCACCGGATCCGTCGGTGACGCCAGTCATGTCCTTCAGTTCGTACTTGATGCGGACGTGGAAATAGCCAACTTCGGTGGTGTTGGGATCGACCCCGGTGCTGACCAGCGTTTGCAGCACGACCTGTCCGCCCTGATAGGCGGTGAGGGTTTGTTCGGTGAGACTGACCACGATGTACTTGCGACCGGGTACCGCGGCCGGATCGATGCCGTAGGGGTTGCCGACCGAGTAGAAGAGGGACTCGGAGAATTCCGGCAGGTCACCCTGCTCGACCGGGGTCATGTCGATCCCGTATTTCTCCGGGTTCTCCAGTGGCCAGGCAACTGGCTGCACACCATCGCCATCGGCCACCAGCATCGTGTTCTCGAAGTACTGCACGG
>CAZNQC010000434.1:0-1665 GCA_964574825.1 uncultured Sphaerobacteraceae bacterium
GCAAGTAAGGCGTCCTGCTGGTTCAGCATTGCGGATCGGTCCTCGGGCGTGGTGTCATTCCAGCCGAGCAGGTGGAGCAGGCCGTGCAGGACGAGGTAGCGGACCTCGTCGTCGGTGGTCCAGCCGGCGTCCCTGGCGTTCGAGGCGGCCGTCTCGACGGAGATCACCAGATCGCCACCGGGTTGGATGGCCTCACCCGGGGCGAACGGATCGGCCTCGTACGGAAACGTCATGATGTCGGTGGGCGTATCGATGCCCATGAACTCGGCGTGCATCTGCTGGATGCGGTCGTCGGTGGTGAAGAGGATGCTGACTTGCCAGTCATCGGCATTGGATCCGAGCATCTCGGCCAGGGAGCGCTCGAGCAGGTCCTGAATCTCCTCGTCCGGAACGCCGAGCGACGGGACATCTTCACGATCGACCACGAGGTCAACGGACGGCATCGCCTAGCCCTGCGCCGCGAGCGCTTCGCGCACGGCCGCCGAGAGCCGCCGGCCATCGACCCGGTTTTCGGTGCGCCGGTTGAGCAGGCCCATCACCTTGCCCATCTCCTTGGGTGTGGAGGCGCCTGATTCCGCGATTCCCGCGGCGACGAAGGCGGCAAGCTCCTCGTCCGTCATCTGTTGCGGCAGGTAGCGCTCGATGATGGCAAGTTCCATCGCTTCGCGGTCGGCGAGATCGTCGCGGCCAGCGGCCCGGTATTGCTCGATGGAGTCCTGGCGTTGTTTCGCTTCCTTGCGGAGAACGGCCAGCCCCTCGTCGACGGTGAGGTCGGCGCGCTTGTCGATCTCGGCGTTCTTGATGGAAGACAGAATCAGGCGGAGGGTGTCGCGAAGATCGTTGTCGCGATCCTTCATGGCCTGCTTCATGTCCGTGGTGACCTGGTCCTTGAGGGTCGTGTCAGTCATTGCGTTGGATTCCCAATCTATCCGAGTGGAGCGAGTTCGTTGCCGCCGAGCAGGTGCAGATGCAGGTGCATCACGGTTTGGCCGGCGTCTGGGCCGTTGTTGGTGAGCAGTCGATAGCCGGTCGCATCCAGACCGCGGTCCCGGGCGATGCCATTGGCGGCGGTGACCAGTTCGGCCAGGAGCTTGCCATCGTCAACGCCAACGTCGGCGATGCCGGGAATGTGGCGGCGAGGCACAACCAGGACGTGGGTCCTCGCCTGGGGGGCGAGATCCTCGAAGGCGACGACATCGTCGCTCTCATAGAGGAAGGTCGTGCCAAACTCACCCGCCGCGATCCGGCAGAAAATACACGTTTCATCCGAACTCATGATTACCTCCTGGGCCACCAGCCGTGGTCGCCGAATGTCCTCATTCTGGCATATTCTGGGGCTGCACCGGCCGGTTGGCGGCCAGGGAGACCAGATGCCCGAACTTCCCGAAGTTGAAACCGTTCGCCGATTGGTGGAACCGCACGTACTTGGCCGCACGATATCCGGGATGACGATCCGCGACTTCCCAGCTGTGCTCGAGACGTCGCTCGATGGAGCCGACCCGGTTTCATTGCTGGTGGGACGGACCATTTCCGGCACACGGCGGCGCGGGAAGTATCTCGCCTTCGACCTCGACAACGACCATTTGCTGATGGTGCACCTGCGGATGACCGGGCGGCTGATCCTGGCTCCTGCCGATGCTGAGCCAATCCGGTTCGAGCATGCCG
>CAZNQC010000435.1:0-1664 GCA_964574825.1 uncultured Sphaerobacteraceae bacterium
CCCTGCAGCTCGTCCAGTGAGAGCTTGTTCTCGCGTGCCTTGGTTGCCAGGGCAACGATGTCCTGCTCGATCTGGGCGAAGCTCTTGCGATCGGCATCGCGCACGACCGGAACGACGAGGCCTTCCTCCAGCCCAACGGCAATCCCGATGTCGTAGTACTTCTTCAGGACCAGCTCATTGCCCTGCAACTCGGCGTTCACCTGCGGGAAGGCCTTCAACGCGCCGACAGCCGCCTTGGTGAAGAACGACATGAAGCCGAGGTTGACCCCGTACTTCTCCTTGAAGCCGTCCTTGCGGCGAGAACGGATCTCCATCACCTTCGAGAGATCGACCTCATTGAAGGTGGTCAGCATGGCGGCCGTCTGCTGGGCCTCGACGAGGCGGGTAGCGATCGTCTGGCGGCGGCGGGAAAGGCGCACGCGCTCTTCCCGAGCCGGGTCCCCGGTGCTGACCGGTGCAGCGGCGATCGGCGCCGGGGCGGAAGGCTGGGCCGGGGCAGCATTCGGAGCGGGGGCAGCCGCGGGCTTCGGAGCGGTTGTCGCCAGGTGCGCGAAGAGGTCATCGCGGGTGATGCGCCCACCGGGACCGGTGCCCTTGACGGCGGCCAGGTCGATCCCGTGCTCCTCGGCCATGCGCTTGACGGCTGGCGCGGCGCGGCCACCGTCATCAGCACCTGGCGCGGCCACCGGAGCGGCCGTGGCCTGGACTGGCTCAGCAGCCGGGGCGGAGGATTCGGTGGATTCCTTTGCAGCCGCGGTGTCGACTGCCGCCGGATCGGGTGCGGATTCCGGGTTGGCGGCCAGGGTCTGCCCGTCGCCCGCTTCCAGTGTCCCCAGGATCTCGCCCACGGTCACCGTGTCGCCTTCCTGGCGGGCGATGCTGCCCAGCACACCATCGTCTTCGGCCGTCACTTCGAGATTGACCTTGTCGGTCTCCAGCTCGAGGATGGTTTCGCCGCGACTGACCGCATCGCCTTCGGACTTCAACCACTGACCGACAACTGCGTCGACCAGGGATTCGCCGAGGGGTGGAACCTTGATTTCGATGGCCATTGCTGTGCTTGCTCTCCGTACGGAGGCGGGAGTTTTCCTCCCGCCTTCCTCATACATGCCGTCACGATGTCCGTGGAATGTCTACGCCTGACCGCCAGGCGTCCCCACGGGTTCCTTCTTCCTGCTGCCCGAAGTGGAGTGCACCCCGTTGCTGGCCTTGCCGTTCTGCTTGCCTGGCACCGGTGGCACATCGGCGAACGCCGCCGCCACAATGCTGGCCTGGTTCTCGTTGTGCTTGGCCAGCGATCCTTCGGCCGGGCTTGATGTCTCCGGGCGACCGATGTAGCGGATCGGGAAGGTCTGCTCGACGAGTTCACGCAACCGCGGTCGCACGAAGAGCCAGGGGCCCATGTTGCGCGGTTCTTCCTGCAGCCAGATGATTTCCTGCAGGTTCGGATACGAGTTGATCACGTTGCCAATGGCGGTGTACTGGAACGGCGCCAACTGCTCGACCCGGGCGATGGCGACCCCGGTTGCCCCGGCGCGCTCCGGGCTGGAGTCGAGATCGATCGCCACCTTGCCGGAGCAGAAGATGAGCCGGGTCACCACGTCGCGGCGATCGGCGGCCTGCGGATCGTCCAGCACCGGGCGGAAGGTTCCACTGGTGAACTC
>CAZNQC010000436.1:0-1658 GCA_964574825.1 uncultured Sphaerobacteraceae bacterium
AGCCTGTCTCAAAAGGCCCCTATCCGTGGTTTAATTCATCAAGACAGGAATGATGAAGGGAGCCACGGATGCCGGAGCGTCCATTTACCCGCGATCAGCACTATCTGTTGCCGCCGAGCTTTGATGAGTGGATTCCGTCGAACCACCGGGTGCGCTTTGTCGCCGATCTGGTGGCGAGTTTCGACGCGGCGACGCTGGCCGAGCTGGAGATCGACGATCGGCCGTCCGTCCGGGGCGCTCCCCGCTTCTCGCCGCTGATGCTGCTCATGGTCTGGATCTACGGCTATATGGATGGGCGCCGCTCAACCCGGGCCCTGGAACGAGCCTGCCAGACTGATCTTGCCTATCTCTGGTTGACCGGCAATCAGCAGCCCGATCACAACACGTTGCACCGCTTTTACCAGCAGCATCGTCAGACGCTGCGGCGCCTGTTCCGGAAGACGGTGGAGATCGTGGTGGCGACCGGTCAGGTCGATTGGGCGCTGCAGGCCGTGGATGGCACCAAGATCGTAGCCAATGCTTCGGTGACGAAGTCGTTGACCGCCGAGCAGGTGACCAAACTCCTGGAACTGGCCGAGCGCGCCATCGCCGATCTGGAAGCGCAGGCGGTCGGGGACGAGACGGAGACGGCGCTGCTGCCGGAGGTGCTGCAGGATGCGGAGGAGCGGCGGGCTCGTATCGCCGAGGCGCTCGACCGGCTCCAGGGGGATGACCCGCCCGCCAAGGTCAATCTGACCGATCCTGATGCCCAGATCATGCGCACCCGCCAGGGAGAATTGCCGGGGTACAACGCCCAGGCGGTCATCGGGGCGGTGGAGACGGGACCCGGGGAGCCGGAGGGGCGGGTGATCCTGGCGACTGAGGTGACGACCGACGCCAATGATGAGCAGCAGCTCCCACCGATGCTCGATCTGCTCGAAGCGACCACCGGACAACTGCCCGATACCCTGGTCGCCGATGCCGGCTATTGCACGTCGATCACCCTGGGAGCGGTGGCCGGTCACCCGGTTGACATCGTGATGCCCCTGGTGCCGCCAAGCCACGTGCCGGACAATGACCGCTTCCCGCAGGCGGCCTTCGCCTACGATCCGGCCAGCGACACCTTTGTCTGCCCAAACGGCGCCGCCCTAACCTTTCGCGGGATCGCGTCCGAAGGGAAAACCCGGTCGTCCCGCCGGTATCGGGCCAGGCTGGACGATTGCCGGACCTGCCCACTCCGCCACCACTGCCTGCCGGACAAGTCCGTCACCCGCGAACTCCGCGTCGTGCTCACGATTGCCGAGGTGCACGCGCATCGCGAGCGGATGGCGCTCGCAGATGTTCCGGCCACCATGGCCAGACGGCGCACCCTGGCCGAACCGGTCTTCGGCATCGTCAAGGAGGCACTCGGGGCGCGGCGCTTTCTGCGTCGTGGACTCGAGGCCGTGCGCAGCGAGTGGTACCTGACGGCAAGCGCGTTCAATCTCAACACCGCCTACCGCCTCTGGGGCGCCGGCAAGCTCACCGTTCACCCCTTGAGATGAGCGGGGAGGGCGTTCCTCGCTCTTCTGGTCATCCCCTGCGTCCCGGAGCGCGCCGAGACGCCCCATATCGCCCAGGAACCTGCCAGCACAACCCCGACCACCGCCATCCCCAAAACCAGGCGGATCAGACGGATT
>CAZNQC010000437.1:0-1647 GCA_964574825.1 uncultured Sphaerobacteraceae bacterium
CCCTTGCAGGCGCGAATCGATCGCGTCGAAGGTCGCCAGTTCGTCGACGGGAACGAATCCGCGGAGAGCCAGCACGGTGTAGAGCGCGATCGAGGAATGCCCCTTGCTCAGGATGAGCCGGTCGCGGTCGGGGTCTGCCGGGTTGGCCGGATCGATATTGAGCCGCGAAAAGTAGAGATTGACCAGGATGTCCGTGACCGAGAGCGGACCACCGACATGCCCGGCGCCGGCAGTGTGTACGGTTTCGAGGATCAGCTTGCGGGTGTCGATCGAGAGGTTGGCGAGGTCCCGGGAGGTGATGGGAGGACTGGACGTGCTCATTGTTCACTCCGTTTGGCGCGTGCCTGCTGCTCGAAATCTCGGGCCCGCTCCAGGTTGAGCGCGGCGGTGCGGGTCGAGTCACCGGCGCAGGTGTCCTGTTCGATGATGATGTGTCCCGCGAAGTCATTGGCTACAAGAATGTCTACAACCTGGGTAATCCGTGCATTTCCTTCACCGAGTGGGCAGAAAATGATTTGCCGCAGGGCATCCTGGAAGGTCCAGCCGTGCGATCGAGCCTCAGCAAGGACGTTCGGATCGACATCCTTCAGGTGCAGTAGCCCGACGGCATCAATGTGGTCGGCGATGAACTGGTACGGGTCGCCTCCGCCGAAGGCATAGTGACCGGTGTCGAAACAGAGGTTCACGACCTCGAGGTCAATTGCGGCCAGGAGTGCTTCCACTTCTGCCGGTGTTTCAATATACGAACCTACGTGATTGTGGTATCTGACCGTCAGACCAAACTCCCGGGCAACGATTGCCAGTTCCCGCAGGTTGGCTGCCAGGGCCGCGTATTCCTGATCGCCGAGGGAAAGCGACCCGTCGTCGGGGATTGCACCGGCATTGGCGACGCGGACTGGTCTCAACGTATCGGCTACGATCAGGTCGGTGACGCCAATCGCCTGGAGGATGGGCAAGAAGAGACGGAGTTCGGCCGCATCGTGCTCGAAGCGTTCGCTGTCGACGAAATCGACCCAGCGATAGGCCGCGACGAAGCGCATGCCGCGCGACTCGGCTTCGGCCAGCAGCGTTGCCGGGTCGTTGCCGAAGCTGGCATCCCACTCGGTGCGGTCGTAGCCGGCAGCCTTCATCTCGTCGAGGATGGCCGGGAACGGGACGACCGGGCGCCAGTTCGCCAGGTCGAAGTTGTTCCAGTTGACCGGAGCCGTTCCGAACTGGAGTGCGGGTGCTTCGGTGGGTGGCGAAGAGGCGTCAGGCATCGGTGCCGACCAGTGCCTGGGTCAAGGCCGGGAGATCGGCAAAGATGTAGTCGGGCATGACTTCGGCGGTGGCCAGGTCGTCGCGCTGCGAAACGCCGGTGAGCACGAGCGCGGTCATGAGCCCGGCCCGGTGACCGGCCAGCACGTCGGTGTCGAGCCGATCCCCGATCATGACGGCTTCGCCCGGAGCCACGCCGAGCCCTTCGACACCCTTGGTCATCATCAGCGTCTGGGGTTTCCCGATCACGAGGGGTTCGACGCCGGCGGCCGTGGCGATCGCGGCAACGATGCTGCCGGCCCCTGGTTGCACGCCGGATTCGTGAGGCAGGGTTGCGTCGGCGTTGGTGGCGACGAACCTGGCGCCATGGCGAATGGCATCAGACGCGCG
>CAZNQC010000438.1:0-1645 GCA_964574825.1 uncultured Sphaerobacteraceae bacterium
CTATACGGAAGTGGTATGGGGCGTTGTCCAAATATGGACTACGATGAAGGTTGGATATCTTCTTTGAGAAAAAAGGAGTAACAACATGGGCAAGAAGGACTCGAAGAAAAAGGACAAGAAGGACAAGAAGGAAAAGAAAAAGGGCGGAAAGAAGAAGTAGGTCTTCTTCCGGTAGCATGCTGGGCGAGCGGGATCGATTCGGTTCCGCTCGCCCTTGCTGTATCTCCCCCAGCGCGAACGCTCAGGCGCAGGTGTAGCGCGATCGCTCGATCTGGCGCTGTTCGCCCACGTCACCGTTCGGCAGGATCTCCTCCAGCACCGAATACAGGGCCACGCTCGTTAGCCGTTCATCACCCACGTGCTGGGTGTTCCAGTGGCGGCAGAGATAGATGGCAAGCGCCCGCCGGTCACCGGTGCTGCCGTCCTCGTCCAGGGCCGAAAAGTACTTTCGCCAGTACTTGTCTCCGTAATACTCCCCGCCGATAGAATCTGGCCGCTCCCAGGTCAGCCACACCATGCGCGACATGTCGCCCTGCACCAGGGGCTCCAGCAGATTCACCTTCTTGCCGCCCTCCAGTGTGCCCTCGATCACCGACCACTGCGTCGATTTCGGGGGGCGGGGTGCGAACATCGACCATTTCTGGTAGATCGCCAGGCTGTAGACCACCGGGCGCGACTCGCGCGGCATGGTGTAGGCCGACACTGAGGCGATGTTCCAGCCCAGCACCACCAGCAACAACCCGGCAGTCAGCAGGTTGGTCACTCGCGAACTCGTCACCACCTGGCCCGATGTCGAGGAGATCGCGCCAACCGTACCCCAGGCATGTTGCCAGCCACGGCGCAGGCCGGGCACGAATCGTTGCAGCAGCCGGTTTCCCCCAGCCAGCATGCGTTCCCAGGCCACGGTCGGCAGGAAGCAGATCATGCAGAGTGCGCTGATCCAGGGGAAGATGCCGATGTTCATGGTGACCACGATGCCGATTTGCAGACCCACGATCGACACGATGCCGATGCAGCGCATCAGGGCATTTCGCCACGGCACGAAGAGGATGATCGGCGCACTCACCTCGATCACCATCGTCGCGATGGTCAGCGGCCGCAGCAGGTCCGGAAACTGGTGCAGCCACGTCCCGAACGGCGTGGTCAGTTGCTCGGCTCCCAGCGCGTACCAGATGGCGTCGAAATCCTTCCGCCATGGATCGCCCGTTTTCAGCAGCGCCGTGAAGACGTAGACGCAGGCAATCTGAAGCAACAAGGCTGCCGAAGCCATGGAGGCATACCAGGGGCGTGGCAGTGGGGTGTCGCGGATCCGCCAGCGGTCGACCGACCAGACCGCGCCCAGCGGCAGGAACATCCCCCAGAACATCAGCACCCGCAGGAACCCATCCGCCCCGCTCAACACCAGTGGGTTGCGCACCTGCAACGAGACCAGTAACACCCACATCGCCACCGTCATCAGCCGCGTCCGGTAGCCGGCGATGACTGCCAGGGAGACCAGCGCCGTCAGCGCGAACATGGCATGTGCGAACTGGCTCGACCCGTTGACGAAGTAGAGCGACCACCGCCACGGGTTCAACCCGTCGATCGCTTCCTCGCGGGTGAGCAGGCCCTGGTCGCTGTAGTGAATGGCCACGTCGGACCAGCG
>CAZNQC010000439.1:0-1641 GCA_964574825.1 uncultured Sphaerobacteraceae bacterium
CGGGTGGACAACCGTCGTTTCCTTGCCGCAGCGTGAGTCTCGTACCCAGATGGTGGCAGGTCCGAACCCTCCTCTATGGGCGCTGGCTGGCTCCCGGCCTGACTCACCAGGAAAAACAAGAATTGGCCGGGACAATCGGGAGAATCCAGATACCGTTGATTCCATGGGCTTTTCCCGGCAATTCTTTGTCCGGATAATCCCAATTACCCCGGCGGAGTAATGATTGGTGAGCAAACGTCGAGTTCGTTTGGACAAGGTGATCTGGTGGTCGGCTGACATGGCGGGACTCCTGGCGAATGGATCGGGTGCGAGCACCTTGTTACCTATCGTACGCATCGAAGGGCCGAAATCTCGCCACCTGTTCCGAGATTGCTCGTTCGTACACTGCGTCGACCTTTGTTATGACCAGCTATGTGGTCAGATCGCGGAGATTGCTGGGTGAAGTTCCGGTTACATGCTGCGACCAGTCCGGGTTCAACAGGTGGCAGTTTTGGGGGTGGTACCCTTACCCGCGCGCGGAATCCGCATACGACACGTCCAATCTGAACAGGGAGACGACACGGGACCATGGATCATTCACGCAAGGATTTCCTGAAGAATCTACTCAGCGCTCCCGGCCCTTCAGGCTTTGAGCAAGCACCCGCTCGCGTCTGGCGATCCGAGGCGGAATCCTTCGCCGATAGCGTCGACCATGATGTGCTGGGCAACTCGTATGCCTGGTTGGGCGATCCAGCCGGGCCGGCGGTGGTGATCGAGGGGCACATCGACGAGATTGGCTTCCTGATCACCTACGTCGACGACGATGGTTTCCTCTGGTTCGACAAGATCGGTGGCTGGGACGACCAGGTGGTGGTGGGTCAGCGGGTGACGATCGCCGCCGAGCATGGCGAGGTCAAAGGCGTCATCGGCAAGAAGGCGGCCCACCTGCTCAAGCCGGCCGACCGGAGCAAGGTCACCGAAGTCGCGGATCTCTGGATCGACATTGGGGCGAAGGATCGGGCCGAGGCCCTGGCGCGAGTGCAGATTGGCGATCCAATCGTGATTGACGTTGCTGCCCTCGACCTGACAGATGATCTACTGGTTTCACGCAGCATCGACAACCGCGTGGGGGCCTGGGTTGCCCTGGAAGCACTGCGGCTGCTCAAGGGGCGCGATCTCGGAGTATCGGTCGTTGCCGTGGCCGCCACCCAGGAAGAAATCAACATGTCGGGCGCGCTGCTGCTATCCCACCGGGTGAAGCCGCTGGCCGCAATTGCCATCGATGTCACGCATGCGACTGATTACCCCGGGGCGGGCAAGAAGTCGGACAATGACGTGAAACTGGGCGGGGGGCCGGTCCTGACGCGCGGTTCGTCGATCAATCCGAACGTGTTTGCCGGGCTCAAGGCTGCGGGAGCAAAGCTCGGCATCGCGACGCCCGTGCAGGCAGCAGGCAGGACCAGCGGGACCGACGCGGATGCGATTCTGCGCTCGGGTGCTGGCGTCGCGCCAGGCCTCGTTTCCATCCCCAATCGCTATATGCACAGCCCGAATGAGATTGTCAGCCTGCAGGATCTCGTCCAGGCGGCAGAGTTGATCGCCGAGTTCGTGTCCACCGTCACTCCGGAGACCGATTTCCGCCCCTAACGCTGGCTGCTTGCG
>CAZNQC010000440.1:0-1641 GCA_964574825.1 uncultured Sphaerobacteraceae bacterium
GTGAGTCCGCCCACCTCTACGTCTTCTACTTCAATGCCGGGACCGAACCCCTGGCGACGCCGGTCGCGTAAGGAGCGTGACGCTGCTTTCGTCCTGGCATCAGGCGAAGTCGTGGAGGCATTCAGCCTCGCACGACTTCGCCCAAGGTCCTGTCCGGCCCTGCCTGACCTGACCCGGTCGGGCTATCCTCACCGCTTTTCAAGGTAACCATCCAGCCCAGCAAAACGTCTGGGCTGGTAAGGCACCATCGAGGATTGCGCAGTTCGCCCTGGCGGCAATGGCTTGCCTGGCGCGTGCTGCAGGTGAGGAAACACCATCGTGAAACGGGTCCCAATCGTTCTGATGATCGCAATGGCCGTGTGTGCGGCGGCTCCTGGATCGTTCGCAAGTGGCGGGTCCGCCATGGCCCAGGATGCCAGCACCGGCTCCATCCGGCTCTCCCTGATCAGCTGTGGTGAAGAACTACTCCCGGAGGATGTTGACTTCGCCGCCGCATGCCACCAACCGATCGAAGCCGGATCACCCGCTTACGCCATTGCCGGGTTTGGAGATGACGCCCTGCAAGCCGTGTCCATTCCCGACGCGCCCCGCGACGGCGACGCCTATCTGCTCGAAGATCTTCCCACCGGCGTGGTGAGCCTGATTGGCCTCAGCCCCAAACAGCACGACTCCCTGACCACCATCCCCGCTCAGTCGCCGGCGACGGGTGACGGCATCCTGGTGGGACTGGGCGCCGGAGAAAACGTGGACTTCACCGTCTACTACTACAACTCCGGCCGACCAACACCGCCAGGTGACCCGCCTGAACCGAACTTCTTCCTCTCGGTACGTGCCTGCCCGGACGGCGTGGAACCACTGACCGACGCTGACAAGGCCAATTGCACGCTTGAGGCAGACATCTCGCCGGTCGCCTACATCGCCGCCCCGCCGGACATGATCGATTTCGTGGCCGACTCCGAGCGGGACGAAAACGGCACCTACGCCATCGTGGCGTTCACTGATGGCAGCGGCATCACCAACCTCGAGCATCCGGACTACGGTGCGTTCGTGATCGATGACGGCGGAACCGGCGGCCTTGCCGAGGATGAATGGGGTGGATTCTCGATCACGATTCCGCCATCGGGCCGGCTGGATGCCACGATTTACTACTACAATCCAGCCTCCGCCGACACACCGGAACCAGCCACGCCGGACACGGCCCGGATTACCGTCCACCTCGTCGGCTGCCCCAGTGGCATTGACCCGCGAAACGTGGACCCGGCGGTGGCATGCACCGAGGCGGTTTCCGCCAGCGATGCGGTGATGCACTCGGCTACCACCGGCACGTCCTATGACCTGGCCGAACTCGAGGTCTCGCCTGGCGTCTACGTAGCGGATGTCGCCACCAGCGACGCTGGCAACCGGGTGACATTTACTGGTCTGGAAGCATCGTCGTTCGACGACAACCTGATCATCAATGCCACCGCCCGCATCTCCCACGGTGAGTTCCATGTCGATGTGATGCCGGGAGATGACGTGACGGTAACCGTGTACTACTACCACTACGACTGATCCCTGCTCCGGGCGCACCGGCTCGGTGGGACAAACCGCCGGTAAACGCAACACGCCGGAAGGGGAATGCCCTTCCGGCGTGACTCATTG
>CAZNQC010000441.1:0-1618 GCA_964574825.1 uncultured Sphaerobacteraceae bacterium
ACCTTGCTCACGGCAGGGTTGACCCGGGCCGCCAGCGCCCAGGATTCCACCCCCGATGCCTCACCAGCGGCGGGGGATGACGTGCGGGTCATCTCGGCCGCGAACGGCGAGATCGAAATCACGGGGACGCCCGAGCGCATCGTGGTGATGGAATACGAACTGGCCGAGGATGCCTACATCCTTGGTATCACCCCGGTTGGTCTCTCCGAGCGTGACTCCGTTTCGCGCTGGGTTCCGCTGCCCGAACCATTCCCGGAATCCGTGGTGGACATTGGCACGCGCGACGAACCCGACCTGGAAGCGATCATTGGCCTGCAGCCAGATCTCATCCTGGCCGCCAGTCCCCGTCAGGACGAAGTACTGTCCAACCTCGAAACTATCGCCACCACCGTCCAGCTCGAAACCTACTCGCCATTCTTCACCCCAGCCGAGGACATCACGCCTGTCCAGCACTTCCAGCAGGTGCTGACCCAGGTGGCGCAGGCCACCAACCGGGAGGCAGAAGCCGAGGTCGCCATCACCAACTTCGATGCGCTGCTGGCCGCTGGTGCCGAGGCCGTGGCTATCACCGAATATGCCGGCCGCCCGTTCGTCTACCTGACGTTTGGCGACTACGTCAATGTCAACCTGTTCAACGAGCACTCACGCATCGCCTACACCATCTCCCAGCTGGGATTGGCCAACCAGGGTGGAGAAAACACCGAAACGCCGGGCCTGCATTACGAAACCCGCGCCGTCGAAGATCTCGGCACGCTGCCCGCCGACACCCTCGTCTTCGTTTCGATCTCCCCGGAAATTGCCGAAGATGCCAACGCATTCCTCGAGGGTGACCTCATCCAGGGCATGCCGTGGATCGATGGCCTCATGAATCTGGGCGAGCCCAACGTCTGGACAGCAGGGAGTGCCATCACGCTCTCGAACCTGATCGAGCGTGTCGTCGCGGCATTGGGCGGCACCATCGAAAACTGACCCGCCCGCCACCAGACAACACATCGGGCCCGTGGGGCCGGCGGTTGCGCAACGAGGCGTGACCGACCGGCCCTGCCGATGTTTCCGGGGCCGAACAACGGAAACCGAGACCCCGGACAACCGGCGGATGCCGCAAGAGGGCGCACAGACCTCCGCTCGTTGGGAGTTGGCGAGGTTCGCGCAGCAACGCGGAGGCCGAGCGCCCCTACATTGCAGTCCTGGCCGCCAACCTCGCTTCCTCAAAAGGAGCTGATGCCCCGGACAACCGGCGGATGCGGGATGCCGCTCTCCCTTGCGATACTGGTCGGCACGAGTCGGTTTCCACCGTCCGCCATCCAAACACCGGAGATGTCCCGTCCATGACCGAGAACGAATTGATCACTCCCGCCCCGAAGCGTGTGCTGGCGATCCAGGCCCACCCCGACGATATGGAATTCGGGCAGGCCGGCACCATCGCCAAATGGATCCGGGAGGGGGCCGAGGTGACCTACTGCTCGATCACCAGTGGCGACAAGGGATCACCCGACCCGGAAATGACCGGCGAGAAACTGGTCGCGATTCGCGAAGCCGAGCAACGCAAGGCCGGCGAGATCCTGGGGCTCAAGGACATCATCTTCCTGGGGTACAAGGACGCCACGCTCGTGGCCGA
>CAZNQC010000442.1:0-1576 GCA_964574825.1 uncultured Sphaerobacteraceae bacterium
CTCCAGGCCCATCGTTTCGTCCAGCCAATCGAAGGCGACCTGGGAGAACAGCGCCGCCGCCCCGGCTTCGTCGTGCTGGCCTGCGCCTTCGGCGTTGCGGAAGAGGACGTAGTCCTTGCCAGGTGCCGTGATGGCGTCGAACAGGGGCTTCGCCCGGGCTCCGATCGGATCGTTTTCTGCCTGGCAGACGAACACCGGACACTCGATGCGGTCGGCAAGGTCACCGATCGAGTAGTGGGTAAAGAGCTTGATGTAGTCCAGCGGGGTGGCCGCACCGTGGACCAGCATGCCGCGATTGATGCTGAACGCGAGGCCGGGGTTTGCGGCCATCATCTGCTCCACCCCAGCGTTGAACTCCGCCGGGTCGATGGCATCGAGGTCGCTCCGGTATTCCTCCGGCACCAGCGCCAGGGCGGCACCTCCCGGATCGAACTGGCCAGGATCCGCCAACACGGCGGCGACGCGATGCTCGGCAGTGGCGGCCCGGGGCGCGAGATACCCACCCCAGGACCGCCCAAGCAGCGCGATTCGCTCGGGATCGACTTCGGGGCGCGTGAGCAGGTAATCGATCTCTGGGGTCACCACGGCCTCCCAGTCGGGCCGGAACACGAGACCCTGCTCGATCAGGGCGCCACCCTGGCCCGGACCATCCAGCAGGAAGACAGCGTAGCCACGGCGCAGGGCCGCCGCGCCTCCACAGAAGAAGGTCTCTTCCTTGGTGCCATCGTAGCCATCCACCAGCACCACGGTCGGGAACGGTCCCTCGCCCTCCGGGGTCATCAAGTACCCCTCCAGTGTGGTGTCTTCGTAGGGCACCTCCACCACCTCGAACGTCCACGGCCCCAGGGCCGCCGCCTGCTGGAACGAGGCACGTTGCTTCTGGTAAGCCTCGACCATCCGGGGATCCAGTGGCGGGCGGTAGAAAAACGCCAGGGAGGTTCGGTAGTAGGCAGAGGCGCGCAGGAACGAATCGCGGGCACTCACAATTCGCCCGGCGGCGAGACTGGCCTCACCCTCGGCCTGGATGCGGTCGGCCAATGCCGTCCACTCCTCGTACCAGGAATCCACGCTCGTCGGGTCGATGCGGCGGGCGGTGATGAAGCACTCCCCGATGTCGGCCCCGCCGTGATAGATGTAGTCGAGCGTGCGCAGGAACTGGCCGTCGAGTTCAGGGTCGGTGAAGGCAATGCCGGTGAGGGTGATGTCAGCGGTGCTGGCCACCGGCGTGGCACTGGCGACGGGAGTGGCTGATTGGGCAGCACCTGGCAGCGAGGCACCGGCGAGACCGGTCATGACGGTGCCGGTGGTCGCGACGCTGGCGAGAAGGGCACGGCGGCGAGTGATACGCGGCTGGTTTCGGGAGGAAGTGTTGGCAGAGGGCACACGTGGCTCCTTGGTGGCAAACGATGCGGAACGCGTGGGAAATCCGTGATGCAGGAGGCGGCACGGGAATGGACCCACCTGCAGCCTACTCTTGATGCCACGACATCGAAACCCGCATTTCCACGTATTCGGGCTGGTCTGCGCCACGTGATTGCAAGCTTCACGTGGCTGAAGTCCTGATGAGTCACCATCC
>CAZNQC010000443.1:0-1568 GCA_964574825.1 uncultured Sphaerobacteraceae bacterium
CCCTACAGCGACTCGTTCGAGACGTTGATCCGGCGCACTACCAGCGCACCCACCCGGGCATCGGGCCAGCTGGCGGCAATCTCTTCTGCCCGCGCCTGGCTGTCGACATTGACCAGCAGGAACCCGACGAACTGCTCTTTCGCCTCGGCAAACGGACCATCCGTCACCTCGGTCAGGCCGTTCTGCACGCGCACGATGCGGGTCTCGGCCGGGGAAGCCAGCGGCTCTCCGACCAAACCTTCGCCGGAGGCGACCAGTGCTTCCCACTTGCGCCCCCCGTCCTGCATCAACGCCAATTGCTCGTCCTCCGCCAGGGCATTCCAGGCATCGGCATTGTGGTAAATCATCAGCATGTACTTCATGGTGTTCCTCCGAACTGGCTGGCAACCTCCCTGGTCGCCCGTTCATGAGTGAGTCGAAGCCGACAGGCAGTTCTCGACATGGCTGCTGCGGGATCGTGGAA
This sequence comes from uncultured Sphaerobacteraceae bacterium, assembly GCA_964574825.1. Classification (GTDB taxonomy): domain Bacteria; phylum Chloroflexota; class Chloroflexia; order Thermomicrobiales; family UBA6265; genus JACCYX01. The sequence continues at coordinate 464 of CAZNQC010000443.1, forward strand.
CTGGCTTCCGGATGACGGATGGGAGCGACGGATGATTGAAGACGAGTCCGACACGATTGGGGCGATGGTACGCGACCTGGCTCCATCGGTGGTGGCCATCCTCGCCCGGCAGACCGGCCAGTTCGATGCCGCCGAAGATGCGGTTCAGGAAGCGCTCCTGGAGGCCAGCAGGCAATGGCGGAACGGCCAGATTCCCGACCATCCCCGCGCCTGGCTGGTGACCGTCGCCCGGCGGCGGATGCAGGACCAGTGGCGCAGCGACCAGGCCCGGCGGCGGCGCGAGGTCGCGGTTGCCCCTCCGGAGCGGGTCGAACCCGACCTGGACTCTGACCGGCCAGCCGACACCGACGACACCCTGGCCCTCTTCGTCATGTGCTGCCACCCGGCGCTGAGCCCAACCTCGCAAGTCGCCCTGACCCTCCGGGCGGTCGGCGGCCTGACCACCGCCCAGATCGCCGCCGCCTACCTGGTGCCGGAAGCCACCATGGCCCAGCGCATCAGCCGGGCCAAGCAGACGATTCGGAAGGCGGGCGCCCACTTCGAACTGCCACCCGCACCCGAACTCGATGACCGGCTGCAGACCGTCATGCGCGTGCTCTACCTGATCTTCAATGAGGGGTACACGGCCTCCGGCGGCGGCGAGGTACTTCGTTCAGACCTGACCGGGGAGGCAATCCGCCTTGGCCGCCTGCTGCACCGCCTTCGCCCCGACGATGGTGAAACCAGTGGTCTTCTCGCCCTGATGTTGCTGACCGACGCCCGCCGTCCGGCCCGGCTCGATGCCGCGGGTGAGCTGGTTCCGCTGGACGAACAGGATCGGTCGGTGTGGGATGGGCCAATGATCGAGGAGGGATTGCCCCTGATCGGAGAGGCTCTCCAGGCGGCACCGCTCGGGCCGTACCAGGTCCAGGCTGCCATCGCCGCCGTCCACGCCGAGGCGCCAACCGCCGCCGAGACCGACTGGGCCCAGATTGCTGCGCTCTACGGTGTGCTGGCCAACCTTGCGCCCAGCCCGATCGTGGACCTGAACCGGGCTGCTGCCATCGGCCTGGCGGAATCTCCGCAAGCCGGGCTGGCCTTGCTGGCAGAGGTCGACATCAGCTCC
>CAZNQC010000444.1:0-1566 GCA_964574825.1 uncultured Sphaerobacteraceae bacterium
TTGGCGATGGCTGGACGGGTATCGGCGTCCTGCTCGGCGGTGTTGCGCGCAACCGTGGCGTCGTAATCGTCGGAATACGGTTCGGCGGCTTCGATTTCGTAAAGATCGCAGCCGATGCGGTCGCCGATCATGCCCGCCACGACCTTGGTGTTGCCGACCTCAAGGTCGATGCGGTCACGATGATAGTAGTTCTCGCCGGGACGCGAGAAGAAGACCAGCAGGACGTTGCTTCCGGCCGCGCCCGGCGTGGCCTGACCCAGAACCCGGGATGTCGCCATCGAAATTGGACCTCCGAGCAGCAAGCTTCGCACCAGGGCGCGACGCTCGATGGATGTCGTGGAATGCATCAGGAAGTCGCTTCCCGTGCGTCGGCGAATGCCTTGCGGGCGGCGGGAGCAGCCGACATGGCGCGGGGCCAGCCGGCGTAGAAGGCGAGATGGGTGATGACCTCAGCCAGTTCGGTCTCGGTGACGCCATTCTTCAGGGCGAGGGGGATATGGCCGGCGAGTTGTTCGGTGTTGCCACCGGCGATCAGGGCGGCGACGGTGATCAGGCTGCGGTCGCGCGGTGCGAGTCCGGGCCAGGCCCAGACATCGCCAAACAGGACGTCATCGGTGAGTTCGGCGAGCTTGGGCAGGACATCGCCCACGAGTTGCTGGGCGCGGGATTGCTGAACTGGTTCGGTCATGCGAGGTTCTCTCCTGGATGGTTACGGAACATTCGTCGAGGCGGAATGTTGCTGTGGGGTCAGGAGCCTGGTGAACGAGAGCGAGGCCAACATCCAGGTACCATCTTGCTGGACATAGACTTCCGTTACCACGAAGGGATTGGTGACCTCATTGCCGCCAACAACGGCGTCCAGCCGAATCCTGTTCAGCAGAATGGCGGTGGTGGTTCCGATCAACCGGACCGACGCCTCCTGGATATCCACGTGCTTGTAGTGAATTGCTCCGCTCTCGATGACGTTGAGTTCTTCGCCCCTGGATATGGTTCCGCCCATGTGGACAAAGACAGCCTCCTCGTGGAAGAGGGAGGCCAGGGCATCAACGTTGCGCTCCGACATCCAGTGCCACTTCTGCTTTGAGAGATCGACAATCTCCTGCTCCGTATTGGTGCTCAAATCGGTTTGTCTCCTTTTGATTGTGTCGGGAGGGTGACGAGGTGGTGGATACCTTTACCCCGCGCCGTCCAGGTCGCGTGTCCGCGCCACCCTCTCCCGACTGCAGCATGCGGCCCTCGGACCGACCGGCCCGATGAACTCGTGGCCCAGCCGGTGCCCGATTTCGCTCCGGACATCGCCAGCGCCATACATGACGGCGGCTCGCATCTCGCATTTCCTCCATCAATCGTTGCGGTGCGGTGGTTTCGGGTCGGAATTGGAGAAAACTCCACAGTCGATCCGCCACTCACGCCTGCTGATGTTGATGATATGCTGGAAACAAGATGATCCGGTAGAACGATACTGGTGGATTATTGGACGATTCTGCAAGGACCGAAAGATGGATTTGGCACGACGCATGCAGGAGGACCGGGACGAGTTGCTGGCACGGATGGCACCCCGGTTCG
>CAZNQC010000445.1:0-1559 GCA_964574825.1 uncultured Sphaerobacteraceae bacterium
CGTGACCGATCGCGGCAGGTCCGCCCCTACCCCGATGGTTCCATGATTGCCTTTCGCCGGTCGCTCTAAGCAATCCCATCCCCATCGCACGCGAATCTAGCTGGACCAGCGCCAGGTCACCACATCTGGCTCCGAGGCTTCCTGCGCCCTAAACAAGGAACATCCATGTCCTCCCCTCCCTCTGATGCGCTCATCGCCGATCCCCGCCAGCGACGATCCATCCTGGTGGCCGTCTGTCTCGCCCTGATGGCGGTGATCGCCTCGGTTTCCGGACTGAACGTTGCCCAACCGGACCTGGCCATCACCTTCGATGCTTCGCAAACCCAGGTGTTGTGGTTCATCAACATCTACACGCTCAGCCTCGCGGCCCTGCTGCTGCCGTTTGGTGCGCTGGGCGATCGCTGGGGTCGCAAACCCATGCTCCTGCTCGGGTTGCTCGTCTTCGGGGTTGCCAGTGCGTTGGCCGGCCTGGCCTGGTCGTCAGCAGCGATGCTCGCGGCACGTCTCCTGAGTGGGATCGGGGCGGCCATGATCATGCCGATCACCCTGGCCGTCATCACTTCGACCTTTCCGGGCGAGGAACGGGCCAAAGCCATCGGCATCTGGACCGGAGTCGCTGGCGGCGGTGGAATTCTGGGCATGTATCTCTCGGCCGTGCTGGTCGATCTGGCGACCTGGCGTTGGCTCTTCCTCCTCCCCATTGCCCTCGTCGTTGCCGCAGGCCTCATGACGCTACGATTCGTGCCGAACTCTCGCGAGCACACCTTGGAACGATTCGACGTTGCCGGCTCCATCGCCTCCATGATCGCCATGGTTGGATTGGTGTTCGCCATCCACGAAGGCCCGGATCGCGGCTGGACAGCTCCAGCAACGCTGCTCAGCCTCGCGATTGGCCTGGTCAGTGGCCTGGCCTTCGTGGTGTGGGAATTGCGTTCACGTGCGCCGTTGATGGATGTTCGCCAGTTCCGCGATCGACGGCTGGCCAGCGGCTCCGTCTCACTCCTGACAGTGTTCGGCGTGCAGGCCGGCATCTTCGTGGTGATCTTTCCATTCTTCCAGGTGGTGCTCGGTTGGTCGGGCCTGCGTTCGACGCTGGCGCTGATGCCAATGGCGCTGCTGATGATGCTGGCCTCGGGGTTGGCCCCACAGCTCACCGCACGAATTGGCCGGAGAGGCGTCATGTCCGGCGGCATTCTGCTGGGTGGAATCGGCCTGGCCAGCATGGCGATGCTGGCCTCCATCGACGGTGGATATCGTGCCATCCTGCCGGGCATGCTCGCGATGGGTTTCGGCATGGGGCTGTCGATGACACCGGCAACAGACGCGATCACTTCCGCGCTGCCACGAGAACGGCAGGGTGTTGCTTCGGCCCTCAATGACGTAACGAGGGAACTCGGCACTGCCCTTGGGGTCGCGCTGCTCGGCGCGGTCCTCTCCGCCGGATACCGTCACAGCATCGAGAGTCACCTCGCTGGCCTGGCACCGGGTATCGCTGCAACCGCCCGGGAGGGCGTGGCCAATGCGGTGGCCGTATCCGAAAGTGCGGGTACCGCTCAACC
>CAZNQC010000446.1:0-1559 GCA_964574825.1 uncultured Sphaerobacteraceae bacterium
AAGCCTGCCGGAACAACAGAGAATGGGCTAGTTGCCAGGTGAATTCGTCACCTGGCGCGGTTGTTCGGCCCTGGATTCGCGGATAAAGTGAAGAATGTAACGGGACTCTTTCTCCACTGACAGTTGAAGACTGCGAAGTCGGCTGCTATCCGCGCCCGGACACCGCTCGCCGCGAATGTCCGATCCTGGTGGCTGTGTGTCTTTCGCTCCACGAAGGATCTGGACACGTCTCATGAAGACTGACTCATTCGACGCGTTGACTCGCATGATGTCCACGGGTACTTCCCGGCGGGCTACCCTCCGGGCGTTGATGGCATCCGGTCTGGCAGCCGCAGGTCTTGCCACCGCCACGTCGCTGGCAGGTGGGCAGGGGGCAACTCCGGCCGTCACGCCTGTGGCGACAGGCTTCGACGCCCTTGATGCCGATACCCGGGATGCCATCGCCCGTGCGCTGTGGAACCCGAATCTGGTGGAGGCCGACCTGCCCGCCGATATCCTGGCCAAGGTGCTCGATCCCAAAAACAGCAATGCCGCCTTCGGGGCCCGCATTGCAGCACATCTCCTGCAACTGATTGCCCAACCCACCTCCTTCGTCCAGAGCTATGCGCCGCGTTACGAAACGATGCTGCCGCACTGCAACTCCCTCTCGGCGCACCAGGCGTACGTCATGAGCAACCTGATCGGTCCGGAAGCGACGATTGGCTATCGGCCGATTCCGACCGAAGCCGACTTCGTGTTTCCGGAGCGGAACGCGATGGACCTGCAGGCCATTCTGGGCTGGTACTTCTTCGTCGGGAGTGCGCTGGGCAGTGATGGTGCGGAATACGGCATCGAGCTGATGTTCTTCCGGGATGCCCTGTTGCCGCCCTCCCTGGCCGCCGCGCTGGGACTGACGGATGTCGAGAACCAGGTGGTTGAACTGCACCTGGCGGTCACCAAGGCCGGTGAGCGTCACTACCAGGCGAAGCCAATCGTGATTGCAGGAACCACAGGCCTGCTCGAATTCGAGACGGACGGTTTCGGGGCCACCATGGGCAAGAATGTGATGCGGTCACTGGAACCCGGCAACCTGTTCCCGTTGCAGATTCAGGGCTGGGGACAGGACGACGGCGAGGTGGAGCCGGTCCAATTCTCAATCGATCTCACGTTCTCCTCCGGCAAGGACTATCTGCTGCAGGGCGTTGATGGCTGCAGTCCCTGCTGTGACGGTGCCGGTACGCTCTACTACTCGATTCCGGATCTGGTGCTGGACCCGAGCGTGAGTTCACTGACGATCAACGGCGAGCAGGTGACGCTGACCGAGGGCACCTTCTGGTTCGACCATCAGTGGGGCACGCTGGGCGCTGTCACCCAAACCGAAGTGGTGCGGGCCGTGAGCAACCTCAGCCCCACGGTGCAGACCGGCTGGGACTGGTTCATGGCGCAATTCCATGGCAATCGCCAGATCACGTCGTACTCCATCCATTCATTGGAAAACGAGGGCTTCTACCGGCAAACGGGCACCACCCCGCCGGGCACCATGACGGTGCCACTGAACGCCAGATACATGGATGAGGAGG
>CAZNQC010000447.1:0-1503 GCA_964574825.1 uncultured Sphaerobacteraceae bacterium
CCGCTGATCTTGCGGACGAACTGGAGGGCAGCTGCCTCGACCTCATCCTCACTGGCCGGTGGATCAAAATTGAACAACGGACGGATATTACGGCACATGGATCGCCTCCTCGAGCACACGATGCTGGTGACAGCATAGCGATCAGACTGCCGCGGAGACTCCCTTACCGCCCATGAACTGTGCTTCTCCCGGTTTCAACGGCCGGAAGCGGAGGGCGGACCAGGTATCGTCCACCGCCACCTGGGTAACGGGGCGCAGACCGTGCTCGGCAAGCATGGGCCAGAGCGAATCGCGGTTGATATCGGTGACGTTGCCCTTGGGATAGAAGACCCAGAGGACAGCTGGCTTGCCGAGATCGCTCGCCAGGTCCGCGAGGACGGCGGTGGCCTCGGCGGCGGTGCTCGCACTGACGATGGCGACCTCGGCGCTGGCGAGGTCACCGGCGATGGAGACGTTCTCGGGAAGCGGCTCAATCAGGCTGGGCTCGGTCTCGGGGGAGAGCCAGAGGCTCAGGCCGGGTTTGATGAGCAGTTTCTGGGCGACAGTTTTGGTGGACATCCTGGCTCCTTCGCTGGTCGAACCGATACGGGAATCATTGTGCCCCGGGATGTGCCAGGGATGCTTCCTCTCGCTTGCGTCCTGGTCAATCCATCGAAGTATGAGGGTGTGCAGCCGGGGATTCGGGAGCCTGGAATCGCGCCCTGACCAAATGGGTGAAACGCCATTGTGAAAATAATCACAGGGGTGTAGGGTAGAGGAAATGGCGAACAACGAGGTTCGCCAACGCCTGTCGCGGCAGCCGCTGACGACTGCCGTGACGTCACGGTGGGAGGACCCGATGGAACGAGCGACGTTCTCATCGCCCCTTGCGGATCGTCAGGACACCCGTCCCCATGTCGTCATCATTGGCGGTGGGTTTGGCGGCATTCAGGCCGCGCAGACCCTGGCCACCGCGCCAGTGCGCGTAACGGTGGTGGACAAGCGCAATTTCCACCTCTTCCAGCCGTTGCTCTACCAGGTGGCCACTGCCACCCTCGCCCCTTCGGACATCGCCTACCCGATTCGCGCCATTCTGCGAAACCAGGCCAACACCACCGTGCTGCTCGACGAGGTAACCGGCATCGACGTGAACCGCCAGACTGTGGACCTGCAGCACGGCAGGCTGGCCTACGACTACCTGATCGTGGCGGCCGGATCGCAGGGCACCTGGTTCGGGCACGACGAGTGGGCTCCCTACGCCCCCGGGCTCAAGTCGATGGAAGAAGCGCTGGATGTCCGCCAGCGGGTGCTCTCGGCATTCGAGCGAGCCGAGCGGGAAACGGATCCCGACCGGCAGCGCGAGTTGCTGACCTTCGTGGTGGTCGGCGGAGGCCCAACCGGGGTGGAACTGGCTGGGGCGCTGGCCGAAATCTCGCGGCAGACCTTGCGGAAGAACTTCCGGCGAATCGACCCGGCCTCGGCCCGGATCGTGCTGGTCGAAGGCGGCGACGTGCTGCTACGCGG